>NZ_JAUFNS010000004.1:0-339975 GCF_041060445.1 Pseudomonas sp. W2-17
CTTGCTCGCGAATACTGACTTTCAGCCGCTAGATATCCAGCGGCTGGACTGGCGTCTTCGTGAGCAAGCTCACTCCCACAGGTCCTCGGGATGGCTCGAAATCTCGAGTCAGCCACGGTCTCGTGGGAGCGAGCTTGCTCACGAATGCTGATGTTCCGCCACTAAAGATGCAGTGGCTGGACTGACGCTTTCGCGAGCAAGCTCGCTCCCACAGAATCTGCGTCAGTCAAGGGAATCGCGTTTGTTCAGCCGCACAATCTCAGGTCATTTCGAGCGGCGCGCCTCTCTCTCCGCCAATGCTATGATGCGCCGCATTCACCGCTCAGGATTGCCCCGCGCCCCATGGATTACCGTAAGCCCTCCGACCGTAAAAGCATGCACTCGCGCATTGTCCAGGACATCGGCATGCAGATTGTCTCGGGCCGCTTCAAGCCCGATGACAAACTCCCCGCCGAAGCCCTGCTCTGTGAAGAATATGCCGTCAGTCGTCCGGTGCTGCGCGAAGCCACGCGGGTGTTGGTCGCCAAAGGGCTGGTGTATTCCCGGCCACGGGTGGGCACGGTGGTCAAGCCGCGCCGCGAATGGCACATCCTCGACCCCGACGTGCTGCACTGGCTGATGCAAAGCTCGCCGCAGAACGAGTTTTTCGCCCTGCTCACCAGCGTGCGCAGCATCATCGAACCGGCCGCCGCCGCCCTCGCCGCGCAACACGCGACCCCTGAAGACATCACCGCCATCGGCGAGGCCTACGATCGCATGGCCGCCGCGCCGACCGTTGAAGACGTGCTGCAGCCGGACCTCGATTTCCACAGCCGCATCGCCGACGCGACCCACAACGACTTGCTCGCGCACTTGTGCAACATGCTCTCGCTGGCACTGCGCGAAGCGTTGAAGCATTCCAACAAACGCCCGAACCTGCACGAACTGGCATTGCCCCGCCATCGTGCGATCCTCACCGCCATCGAAAACCGCGATGCGCTGGGCGCCCATCACGCCACGCTGGTGCAACTGGACGATGCGCGCAACGCGCTGAATGTGGTGCTGGGCAAAGGCGTGAAGTTGTAAGTCCACAAAACGACGCGTGCACTTCGTAGGACCAGCTTTAGCCGGGAAGCCTTTGATCTGCTCTCGACCGCAGCAAAGCTGCCCTTAATCTCATGGCAGATAAATGCTGAACAGCCCGCCGCCCAACTCGCCGCCGTTGGCGATTTCGATGTGGCCGGGGACGCCTTTGCGCTGATGCTGTCTGGCGATGTTCGCCGCGAAATACAAGCCCAACCCAGTGCTCCCGCTGTTCTGGTTGATACCCAGCACGTAATCGGTCTGTTCCTCGATCATGCGTAGCGGAAACCCCGGTCCGTCGTCGTTGATGCTGATCACCAACTGCTCGCCGACCTGCCCTGCCGTAATCAACACTTCACTGCGCGCAAAGCGAATGGCGTTGATCACCACGTTGGACACCACTGAACCGACCAGCTCGCGATCAAAGAAGCCCGGCAAACCGAAGTCGTTCACCGCATAGCGCGCCGTGATGCCACGACTGACGAGCACTTCCTGATGGAACGCCAGCTGCGCTTCGATGAAGTCATCCAGCTCGTGATAATCGGGGCGCAACGGCAGCTGGTTGACCCCCAGCTTATACAGCCCGAGCAGTTGCACCAGCATGCCGTTGAGGTGGGCGAACTCGTAATCGATGACGCCTTGATCCGGCGTACCACGACAGGCCTCCGGAAGCTGCTTGACCCATTGGCCGTGGGCCTGGATCAACGACCCCAGCGCGTTCTTCATGTCGTGAACGGTGGACGCAATCACCATCGAGAAGTCGAGCCCGAGATCCTGATCTTTCATTCGCCGAAAGCCCTGAGTCGCAGTTTCTGGAAACGCTCGAAGCGCGGGTCGGTCTCCGGCATCTTGCCGACCATCTTGAGACTGCTCTGGCATTCCGCCAGGCTCGCCGCGTCGAGATTCTGGACGCCCATGTGCAGCAATGACTGTGCCATGTTCAGGGCGATACTGATGTTCTTCGGTTGCAGGGCCAGGCCCTGACGGAACAAGTCCTGCGCCTCGCCGAGCTTGCCGGCGCGGTAGCAGCGAATGCCCTGGATGTTGAAATCGATGGCCGCTTTGCCGGCGCCGAGAATCTCGGGATCGTCGGTCTGCCGGGCGATGTTCTGCATCACCACTGGATCGTCGCCGTAGATTTCGGCACAGCTTTTCAGAATGCCCGCGCCAGCGTCCTCCTGACCAAGCGCCTTGAGCTGCGAAGCCACCGCCAGCGCTGCATCAGCACTGAGAAACTGCTCCATGCCCTCAAGCCGTTCCATTGCCTGCTCGGTCAGCTTCGCGGCCATTTCCGGATCGGAGGACGCGACGCTGGTGGCTTTCATCAGACGCGCGCGCACTTGCAGGCCGGCGTCGTTGCCGTTTTCCTTGGCGACTTCGGTGAGGGTCTGGTTGATCTCGATGCGGGTGCGGGCATCCAGCCCGCGCTCGCCGCCACGGCTGATCAGTGCCTGAGCAAAACCGAGGTTGGTTTCGGGGTCCTTGAAGCGGGAGAACTGGCCTTGGGAAACGGCCTGGCGATAGGCCTTTGAAGCGCCATCGAAGTCCTCGTTTTCCAGCGCCAGCTTGCCCAGCAGACGCTGACGGCGCACCGCGTACGGCGATAACCGCACCGCCTCTTCCAGCATCTTCTGCGCACGCTTGTTGTCGCCGCTGGCCACCAACACGTCGGCCAGCCCGTCGTACAGCACCGGCATGGCATTGAAGGCGCGAATCGCTTCTTCGTACACGCCCTGCGCTTCAGCGTTGCGCCCGCGCTTGAACAGCAGCTTGCCCAGCGCCACATACGCCCAGGGTTGCGGGCGGTCGGCGAGGATCGACTTAAGGAAGGCTTCCAGCGGCTCGTGTTGGTTAAGGTCACGCAGTGCATCGGCCTTGTAGCGCAGGCACAGCGGCGCAAAACGTGGGTCCTGCTTGGTCAGCGCAGCGCAGGCCGTCAACACTTCGGTCGGATTGCCACGGTCTAGCGCTTGGAGGATCGGCTTGAGCAGGGTCTTGCGCTGGACGATCTTCTCCAGACGCTGAGCCAGGCTCGCACGGTTGAACGGCTTGGTCAGGTACGCATCCGGCTCCCACTCCAGCGCGCTCATCACCATCGCCTGGCTGTTCTCGGCAGTGACCATGACGAACACGCTTTCGTGGCTGATCAGTCGATCGGTCATCAGATCCTCGAGCACCTGCTGGCCGTTCTTCTTGCCGTCACCCAGATTGAAGTCGTGGAGGATGAAGTCGTAGCGCTTCTGCGCGCACATCTTCAGCGCCTCCTCGCCGGTGTCGGCAGTGTCCACCGCCTTGACGCCCAACTCGCGCAGCATCGAGCGGACCGAACTGCGGAAGTCGGAAAAATCGTCGACGATCAGAAAGGTTTTTTGGTTCCACGCCAGCATCGAGATTCCTGTCACCGGATAAATAGTCGGCCCTGAGGCACTTGCAAGGGCGGCGGTCTCGTTCCCGGTCTGGGCAGAGAGGGCCAATAAAGTTGCGGCATGACGCCACTTGTCCGAGTTATCGGCGGCAGCAGGGCAAAGCTTAGGCACGCCATGCGGGAAAAAATCACGCCCTCGCGCCGTGTTGACGGGGCATCGACGCGAAAGGAGGCATACGCAAACGGGTAAAGTCCTTGAGCCCTCCGCCGATAGCCAGTCATGCAGCGCGTATCCAAACAGCCGCAGCCCCTATCCCCGTCCGAGTGCACTCCATGTCCTGGCTGACCGACCTGAAATTGAAGACCAAGCTCCTTTCGGCTTTCTGCCTGTGCGCACTGATCACCGTGGTGGTGGGTGTACTGGGGCAGAGCGGTATTTCCCGGCTGTACGATCTTTTCCAGAACACCGTCAGCGATAACCTTTACTCAATCGCCACAGTCGATTCGGTCAAAGCCAACGTCATCGCAACCAACCGTGACTTCTTCAAGGTCATCGGACTGAGCGCGCTCAAGGCCAACCCGGATGACATCAACGCGGCGATCCAGTCATTGAAGGAAAACCAGGCGCAGGCCGAGACTGACTTCAAGGCTTACCGGGCCACGCCGCTGGACCCGGATGAAAAAGCCGCTGGCGATGACTTCGAACGCGACTGGGCCGCTTACATCAGCGCTGCCCTCAACGCCCTGTCGGTGGTGCAAAGCGGCGATCTCGAACAAGCCAGCAAGTTGGCTGCCACCAGCGTGACCCCGACTTATCGCAAGACCATGGGCGAGCTGAAGATCATGATCCAGTCCAACGCTCGGCAAGCCAATGAACAGGCCCAGGAAGGCATCGAAACGGACAAGCAGGTGACGTGGATTCTGATCATCGGTTCGTTGATCGCGGTGGTGTGCGCCATTGCGTTGGGGCTGATCGTCACGCGAATGATCACCCGACCGATCTATCAATCCGTGGCCAGCGCCACCCGAGTGGCGGGCGGTGATCTGAGTCAGGCCATCGAGGTCGGCGGTCAGGACGAAACCGGCCAGTTGCTCAAGGCGCTGTCCAACATGCAGGGCAGCCTGAAGGGCACGGTTCAGCAGATCGCCACCGCTTCGGATCAACTGGCGTCCGCCGCTGAAGAACTGACCATGGTGACCGACGACAGCACCCGCGGGCTGATGCGTCAGAACGATGAAATTCAGCAAGCCGCCACGGCCGTCAACGAGATGACCGCTGCGGTGGAAGAAGTGGCGCGCAACGCCGCGAGCGCTTCGCAGGTGTCTGCGCAGACCTCCGAAGATGCCATCAAGGGCCAGCAACAAGTGCAGCAGGCTGTCACCGCGATGAACACCATGACCGTGGAAATCACCGAATCGACCCAACGCGTCGAAGCGCTGGCCGGGCAGATCCGCGACATCACCAAAGTCCTCGACGTAATCCGCGGGATCGCCGAGCAGACCAACCTGCTGGCGCTCAACGCCGCTATCGAAGCGGCCCGCGCCGGCGAGCAAGGCCGTGGCTTTGCGGTGGTGGCAGACGAGGTACGTGCCCTCGCCCACCGCACTCAAACCTCCACCGGCGAAATCGAGTCGATGATCACCAAGGTGCGCAATGGCGCCGAAGAAGCCGTGCAGGCCATGGGCAAGAGCCAGGCGATCGCCGTGCACACCCAATCATTGGCCACCGAAGCCGGCCATGCACTGGAACGCATCAGCGAAGGCGTCAGCCAGATGAACGAACGCAACCTGGTGATCGCCAGCGCGGCGGAAGAGCAGGCGCAAGTGGCCCGTGAGGTGGACCGCAATCTGGTGAACATTCAGGACCTGTCAACGCAGACCGCAGCGGGCGCCAATCAGACCAGCGCGTCGAGTCAGGCGCTGTCGCGGCTGGCCGTTTCCTTCCACTCCATGGTGGGCAAATTCACCCTGTAAACGGCTTGGCGTCTCGGCGCCCGGCCAGCCAATCGCCACCCTGAGACAAAATGGCGTATTGACTAATTTGGCACCCGATTTGTCGAAAATGACATTTCGGGTACAATCCCCGCCCGCCGCAGGGGATGGACCTGATGACCAGGTCCTGCGGTGGATGATGTTTACTCAAGCTGCTGATTCCAATGATCGAATAAAAAGCACAGCACCGAGGGACATAGAACACGAGGTCGACTTTTTTACTGGCCTCTTGACCCTTCCTCCTCGTTTTCCGAGAGCGAAGCCTGTCTGACGTTCGCGCCGCACACTGGCGCCCGGCATCGCAGGACGTTGCGCGACGAATGCTGCAGGCGGATAACTTTCTATCTATTGGATGATTCGATGTTCAAGAAAACGAGCACCGCTCTACTGGGCCTCGCGATTTCGGCCACCTTCCTGCAAGCCCATGCCGCAGAAAGCAAGAAAGTCGATGTACTGCTGATCGGCGGCGGCATCATGAGTTCGACCCTGGGCGTCTGGCTCAATGAACTCGAACCAGGCTGGTCGATGGAAATGGTCGAGCGCCTCGACGCCGTCGCCGAAGAAAGCTCCAACGGCTGGAACAACGCCGGCACCGGTCACTCCGGCCTCGCCGAGCTGAACTACACGCCTGAAGACAAAGACGGCAAGGTCAACATCTCCAAAGCCATCGAGATCAACGAAGCCTTCCAGGTCACCCGTCAGTTCCTGTCCTGGCAGGTCCGCCAGAACGTCCTGAAGAACCCGCCTTCGTTCATCAACACCACACCGCACATGAGCTTCGTGTGGGGCGATGACAACATCAAATTCCTGAAAAAGCGTTATGACGCGCTGCAAGCCAGCCCGCTGTTCCGCCCGATGCAGTATTCCGAAGACCCGGCACAGATCGCCAAGTGGGTCCCGCTGATGATGGAAGGCCGTGATCCTTCGCAGAAGCTAGCGACCACCTGGACGCCGATCGGCACCGACGTCAACTGGGGTGAAGTCACCCGCCAGTACGTGTCGTACCTGCAGACCCGCCCGAACTTCGATTTGAAGCTGTCCAGCGAAGTCAACGACATCACCCGCAACGACGACGGCTCGTGGCACGTTGAATACAAGAACCTGAAAGACGGCACCACCACCGGTACCGACGCCAAGTTCCTGTTCATCGGTGCAGGCGGCGGCGCATTGAAGCTGCTGCAGAAATCCGGCATTCCCGAAGCCCAGGACTACGCAGGCTTCCCGGTTGGTGGTTCGTTCCTGGTGACCGAGAACCCGACCGTTGCCATGCAGCACATGGCCAAGGCCTACGGCATCGCCTCCACTGGCGCGCCGCCCATGTCGGTTCCGCACCTGGACACCCGCGTGCTCGACGGCAAGCGCGTCATTCTGTTTGGCCCGTTCGCCACCTTCTCCACCAAGTTCCTGAAAGAAGGTTCGTACTTCGACCTGTTCAGCAGCATGACCACCCACAACTTCTGGCCGATGACCAAAGTGGGCGTGGAGCAGTACCCGCTGGTCGAGTACCTCGCCGGTCAGTTAATGCTGTCCGACGACGACCGCTTCAAGGCGCTGCAGGAATACTTCCCGCACGCCAAGAAAGAAGACTGGCGCCTGTGGCAAGCCGGTCAGCGCGTGCAGATCATCAAGCGTGATGCCGACAAGGGCGGCGTGCTTAAACTGGGCACCGAAGTCGTTTCTTCTCAGGACGGCACCATCGCTGCCCTGCTGGGCGCATCGCCAGGCGCGTCGACCGCTGCACCGATCATGCTCAACGTCCTGGAAAAGCTGTTCAAGACCCAGCTCGCGACGCCTGAGTGGCAAGCGAAGGTCCATCAGATCGTGCCGAGCTATGGCACCAAGCTGAATGACTCGCCAGCCGCTGTTCAGCAAGAGTGGAACTACACCGCCGAAGTGCTGCAACTGGGCAAACCGCCAGTGCTCGATCAGAGCGTCGGCACCAGCACTGCCGCGCCGGGCAAGCCTGCTGAAAGCAAGCCCGCCAGCGACATGGCGCTGTAACAACGCCTGACCGGTTTGCATCTACGCTGATACGGCTGTTTACGAAAGCCACGAGACTGCGCGTCTCGTGGCTTTTTTATTGTCTGTTGAACAGCACCACGGCCGCCCGACGCGCGTTGTGACGTTCATCAGCGCTTGAAGACGTGAAAATGAACGGCAAGTGCTTGCGCTGTGTCCATCCTATGGAACCATTCAGGAAGAAAGGTATGGACGCTAAAAACACGCAAGTGATGAGGGATGTGATCGTGATCGGTGGTGCGCAAGGCGCCACGGAAGCCCTGCGACAGCTGCTCGCCAAGCTACCGAAGGATTTTCCCGCTGCCGTGCTCATCGTGATTCACACGAACCCGACAGGTCCGGACTACATGGCGTCGGTGCTCGGTCGCTACTCGACGCTGTCTGTCGGCTACGGCAAAGAAGGCGAGCCGGTATTGCCTGGCCGTGTGTATCTGGCACCTCCTGACCGGCATCTGGAGGTCGTCTCGCCCGGGATCATTCATCTAGGCGACGGCCCCAAGCTGCACCTCGCACGTCCTGCCGCCGATCGCCTGTTCGCCACAGCTGCCGACGTATTTCGCGAGCGGGTGATCAGCGTCGTGCTGTCAGGCGGCGATTCCGATGGTGCGGATGGCGCGGTAGAGGTCAGGAACGCCGGCGGGTTGAGTTTCGTGCAGCGGCCCGAGGAAGCGCCCGTGCCCAGCATGCCGATCGAGACGATGCGCAAAACCGTGTTGAGCCCTCAACTGAGCGCGGAAGAAATGGCAGACGCGCTGATCAAAGCGGTCGGCAGCGTCCACAGCTGACTATCAAAGGAGGCCAGTGAGCATGCCAGGAGGCGAACAGCACCCACCGCCGTCAGGCGCCTTCGATCTATTGGACCTGGGCCCGGGGCGCAACACGGCCGTCTTTCGCCTCACTCTCGCATTCATGATTCTGGTGCTGCTGACGTTCGTTTCGGTGGAGGGGTGGCGCGCTTGGCGCGACTACAACCACGCCTACGACTTCGCCCGGGACTCGGTCACCAACCTGGCCCGTGCCACGGCGCAGCACGCTGAGGACGCCATCAGGCAGGTCGACATCCTGACCTACGCCATCGGTGAGCGTGTCGAGAGCGATGGTCTGGCCAATATCAACGTTCCACGTATCCACGCGCTGATGGTGCAGCAATCCAAACTCATGCCTCAGCTCCACGGGTTGTTCATCTACGGCGCCGACGGGCGATGGATCGTGACCGACAAAGACGTGGCCCCGGACACCGCAAACAACGCAGACCGGGACTACTTCAACTATCACCGCACCCATACCGATCAAAACGTGCGCATCAGCAACGTGGTCAAGAGCCGTTCCACCGGCGAGTTGATCATCCCCGTCTCCCGTCGGCTGAACAATCCTGATGGCTCGTTCGCGGGCGTGCTGCTCGGGACCATCAAGCTCAGCTACTTCATGGATTATTACGGCGACTTCAAGATTGATGACCGCGGCGCGCTGGTGCTGGCGATGCGGGACGGCACGATCCTGGTCAGGCGCCCGTTCATGGATTCCGTGGTGGGGCAAAGCCTGGCCGACAGCGAGATCTTCAAACGCTACCTGCCGACCGCCAATGAAGGGACTGTGGAGATCAAAGCCGTGGTGGACGGCACATACCGGTTGTACGCCTTTCGTGCGCTGTCGAGTTATCCGCTGGTGGTCGCAGCCGGGCTGTCGAGAGAATCCTTCGTCGGGCCGTGGCGTCATGACCTGCTCAAGTCCGGACTCGTGCTGTTGGTCCTGATCGCCGGGTTTATCGGATTTGCCTACATCGTGCTCACGCAATTGCGCGGCCGCATGGCCATGGAGAGCGAGATTCGCTTTGCCCATCAGGCGGTCAAAGACATGGCGCTGACCGACAGCCTGACCCGACTGGGCAACCGGCGGCGACTCGACATGGCGCTCAACAGCGAGATCGGTCGCGCAAAACGGCAGCGTTACCCGCTCGCCTTGATCATGCTCGACATCGATTACTTCAAACGCTTCAACGACCGCTACGGCCATGCGGCAGGTGACGACTGTCTCCAGCAGGTCGCCCAGGCCATCAGCGGGGTTTTGAAACGCCCTGCCGACCTCGCCGTTCGCTACGGTGGCGAGGAATTCACCGTGCTGCTGCCGGATACTGACATCCAGGGCGCGGGCCGTCTCGCCGAGGATATCCTGCTGGCCATTCGGGGGCTCGCGCTGGCTCACGCCGATCACCCCGAGCAGATTGTCACTGCAAGTGCCGGCGTCACAGCCAGATTCCCGGCGCTGGAGGACACGACGCCTGCCGGCATGATCAAAGCAGCGGATGCCTATCTTTATTACGCGAAAAATAATGGTCGCAATCGGTGGTACGCGGATCAGCACACTGACGCGAGCGCGCGGGCCTAAACGAGGGAGTGTTTCGAATGGCCGGGGGGCCGAGAGGCTTTATGTGAAAGATGACGTGCTGAGGCGAGAGGAGGAGTAGATCAGATATGTCCCCTGCAGGAATCGAACCTGCATCTAGCCCTTAGGAGGGGCTCGTTCTATCCGTTGAACTAAGAGGACACCAAAACAGACGGCGTGCATCTTAACGACAAGGCGCTGGCTTGTCATGTCGTCATTATCAACAGGCGCCGTAGGATGCTGCCCGCCAGTCACATCAGAGGGCTATCGTGCAGAATGCAAGGGCGGCCATGGGCCATATTGCAAATCGCAACCCTACAATCCCGAATATACGATCTATATTGTTGATTTATAAGGGATTTATCCGCCTCATATGTTGGCACGCGGACTGCACTACTCTTCTTCGCGCACCACCCCTCTGAACGCCGTCCCAGCGAAGGTACCCGAGATGAACATGACACTGTCCCTGCTCAACGCTGCCGCGCTTGTCGCATTGGTCGCCTTTCATTTTCAGGATGATGGCAGCCAGTCAGAGGCGGTGAAGTCAGAGACCGTCGTCGTCCAGGCTCAGCCTCATTACCTCCTGCAACAGACCCCGCGGTTCGCGGCCATGCCAGGCCAGGGCACAGAAGCCATTCTGGCCCATGACAATGAAGATGCCGTGCCGGTTACCCGCTCGGAAAGCTGGGTGTTTTGATCGGCAGTCACTGTCAATCATTCCAACGGCTCCGACCCGCCCTCTGTCAGAGAGCACCCATTAGAGAGCAGCCATGTCCAAACCAGCAATTTCGTTCCTGATCCTGGCCCTGATGGCCATCGCCGCAGACCAGCTCCTGGATCCGTCAATGGAAACTCTGAGCACCTTGGCTAAAGCAGCAGCCGGGGTTTTTGCCAGCCTGTTCGTGGCAGCGCTGTTCGTAGGCCGCCGTATCAAGTTTGATCCGGTATTACGCCAGGCCAAGCCCTGAGCGCTCTCTGATCTGGCGCCAAGGCAATCGTCATCTCTCCGGCGGCTTCCTGACGCCGGAGCTGCCTCGCCTCATTCGACCCTTCGTCTCTTTCTTGACTCGCCCCTCGTATTATCCTCACTCTCCCACTACGCTGGAGACAGATAGCCATCACGGCGTTGTCCAGCTCTGTCGGGATGTTCATTATCCACTTTGCAAACCAGAACGCATTTCGGATAATTGGTGCTGGCTAAAAGCCTTTATCTAGTTCAATATTTGTCACACATTTGACGCCAAGGATCCGACGTATTGATGCAGGATGGCGGTCCTTTATGCGGGTGGTTGAACATTTCAGCTAAAAGACAGTCAGAGCATGACATCTCGCGGCCTAATGCAAGAACCGCCTCTCTCTTTGAACTAATTCGGTTAAATATATGAGCCCTATGAAACAGGCCAATTATTCCAGTCGCACAGCTGACAAGTTCGTAGTTCGTCTACCGGAAGGCATGCGCGAGCGTATTGCGGACGTTGCCAAACATCATCATCGCAGCATGAACTCGGAAATTATTGCGCGTCTTGAGCAGAGTTTGATTCAGGAAGGTTCACTGGGTGACGAGCCAAGTCTGCGCCTGGATAGCCCCGAGCTTTCGCTTCACGAACGCGAGCTGCTGCAGCGCTTCCGTCAGCTGGCTCACCGCCAGCAGAACGCACTGGTTTCCCTGATTGCACACGACACTAGCCTGGCAAACGACGACAAATAAGTCGTTTAAACCAGAGACTTGAAAGCCAGCGCTCTGCTGGCTTTTTTGTGCCTGAAATTAATGCCGTCGGTGTTTCGCGCCCATTAAAAAACCGCCCTGAAGGCGGCTTTGTTTGAACCGTGGGGTCAGAGCAGAAACACCGTCGCCAACCCCAGAAAGATAAAAAACCCGCCACTGTCGGTCATGGCCGTAATCATCACACTGGCGCCCATCGCCGGATCGCGACCAAGCCTGGAAAGTGTCATGGGGATCAGCACACCCATCAACGCTGCCAACAGCAGATTCAATGTCATGGCGACGGTCATCACCACCCCAAGGGACCAGCTGTGATACAGCAGGTAAGCGACGATCCCGATCACCCCGCCCCACACCAGGCCGTTGATGAGCGCGACTGCCAGCTCCTTGCGCATCAAGCGTGAGGTGTTGCCAGTGTTGACCTGATCGAGGGCCATGGCCCGAACAATCATCGTGATGGTCTGATTGCCCGAGTTGCCCCCAATCCCTGCCACGATCGGCATCAATGCTGCCAGCGCCACCAGCTTTTCGATGGAGCCTTCGAACAGGCCGATGACCCGCGAGGCGAGAAAGGCGGTAATCAGGTTGACGGCCAGCCAGGACCAACGGTTGCGCAGTGAACGCCAGACGGAAGCGAAGATGTCTTCCTCCTCCCGCAGACCCGCCATGTTGAGCACTTCGGTTTCGCTCTCCTCACGGATGAGGTCGACCATTTCATCGATGGTCAAACGGCCGATCAGCTTGCCGTTCTTGTCGACCACCGGGGAAGAAATCAAGTCGTAACGTTCGAACGCCTGGGCGGCTTCATACGCATCGCCATCAGGATGGAAACTCACCGGATCACTGGCCATGACCTCCGACACCTGCTTCTCGGGGTCGTTGACCAGCAGGCGCTTGATGGGCAGCACGCCTTTGAGCACGCCGTCGGAATCGACCACAAACAGTTTGTCAGTGTGACCGGGCAGCTCTTTAAGACGGCGCAGATAGCGCAGAACGACTTCCAGGCTGACATCCTCGCGGATGGTCACCATCTCGAAGTCCATCAGGGCGCCGACCTGCTCCTCGTCATAGGACAGGGCGGAGCGCACGCGCTCGCGCTGCTGACTGTCCAGCGCCTCCATCAGCTCATGGACAACATCGCGCGGCAGCTCTGGCGCAAGGTCGGCGAGCTCGTCGGCGTCCATCTCCTTGGCGGCGGCCAGCAGCTCGTGATCGTCCATGTCGGCGATCAGGGTTTCCCGAACGGAATCGGACACTTCGAGAAGGATGTCGCCGTCACGCTCGGCCTTCACCAGCTGCCAGACCGTCAGACGGTCTTCGAGGGGAAGTGCTTCGAGGATATAGGCCACGTCGGCGGAGTGCAGGTCGTCGAGCTTACGCTGCAGCTCGACGAGGTTCTGCCGGTGAACGAGGCTCTCGACGCGATCCTGGTGCTGGCCTTCCTGACGGTGTGTCAGGTCTTCGACGATACGCTGACGTTGCAGCAAGTCGATGACTTGGGCAAGGCGATCCTGAAGGCTTTCCTGCGTCTTTTTTACTTCGATTTGGGTCATAGGCGAACTCCACTCCCAGCAGTGGAACCCGCCAGAAGATCAATCAGTCGATTCTTGATTGGTGAAACTTAGTGTTGAGTTGCTACTGGGTAAGTCCATGGAGGTAGTCCACAAGCCCCGGCGGGGCTGACGGGCGCAATCATACACCGCTTGCTGTGGCGGGAGGCTAAAAATTCAACGTGAAACAATCGGTTGCAACACAACGTTCATCGCTGTCCGAGTCAGCGATGCCGCCCGGTCACATCCGGTGAACAAAACCCGCTCGCCGTGAGAATTCCTCATCGCTACCCTTGCCGGACACTGGTCAGGGAGGACATCGCGATGCCGCTGAACACTGAAAAGCTCTTCATTACCCTGCTGCTTTTTTCGCCACTCAGCGCAGGCGCCACCACCGTCAATCGCTGCCAGGATCAGAGCGGCAGCGTGACCTTCACCACACTGGCTTGCCCCAGTGGGCAAGTCATAACGCCACAGGGTGTCAATCCCACATCGGGCATGCTCTTTATACTCCCTCCTCCACCTGCAAAAACGGACACCCTGCAAAAGCGCAAAAGTAGCGAAGTGGTGGTCGTGGGTCAGCGCGATGATGGTTGCGGAAATATGCTGAGTGCGGAGCAACGGCGCAAGGCGATCATCAATCAGCAGACGCCAACGGGAATGAGCAAACGCGACGTGGAAAATTTACTGGGGCGACCGGACAAGATCATCAGCCGTAACGCTGAGGTCCGTTATGTGTATGACGAGAAGAAGGGTCGCAGCAGACAGTTGTCTTTTGATGAGCACGGCTGCGTAAAAGGCAAACGCTAGAAAGCAAAAAGCCCGCATTTGCATGCGGGCTTTTCGTTTTATGGTGCACTCGACAGGATTCGAACCTGTGACCGCTCGGTTCGTAGCCGAGTACTCTATCCAGCTGAGCTACGAGTGCAGATGGCGCTTTTTAAACCAGTTCACCTCTGGGCATCGCATTTTACTTCTGGAAGTGAGTGGTGCTTCCGAAGGCCTGTTGAAGCCAGGCTCTTTCTAACTTAAGACTGTTATTCGTATCACTACAAACAACGCTTAAATGGTGCACTCGACAGGATTCGAACCTGTGACCGCTCGGTTCGTAGCCGAGTACTCTATCCAGCTGAGCTACGAGTGCATTTGTTGCCGCGCATTATAGGCCGTCAAATCTCTTGGTCAAGCACTTTTTCTAGTAAATTCAACAACTTACCGATCAAGCCAGATTACAACGTACTACGCAAATAATGGCGGAGAACGGGGGATTCGAACCCCCGACACCCTTTTGAGGTGTACTCCCTTAGCAGGGGAGCGCCTTCGGCCACTCGGCCAGCTCTCCGCAACACGGGGCGTATAATAACCACCCTTTTCCCCGTTTGCAAACCAAAAATTCAATAAAAATTAATGGCTTGGTTCTTCGTCCTTCTCTTTCTTTATACGCAGGTAAATCTCTTCGCGGTGAACAGCCACTTCCTTGGGCGCGTTGACCCCAATGCGCACCTGATTGCCTTTTACCCCGAGCACGGTCACGGTGATTTCACCATCACCAATGATCAGACTTTCCGCGCACCGGCGAGTCAGAATCAGCATACCTATCTCCTTACGGCTTACATTCAAGGGATTACAGTCTGCACAGACATACAGCATGATCCCGAGCCAGAAGCCGTAGGTCCATGCCTCAGTATCGACCAGCGCCGGAAAAAGAATAGCGACTTGCGCACATCCACTTGCAGAAGGCGCAGCAGAAACCGCGCCCTCTGCCCAAGGCTTACTCGCCCTGACGCGGCGCGTCGAGCTCGAAGGCAGTGTGCAGCGCGCGCACGGCCAGCTCCAGGTACTTCTCTTCGATCACCACCGATACCTTGATCTCGGAGGTCGAGATCATCTGGATGTTGATGCTCTCCTTGGCCAGCGCTTCGAACATGCGGCTGGCAACCCCGGCATGGGAACGCATGCCGACACCGACGATGGAAACCTTGGCAATCTTGGTATCGCCGATCACTTCGCGTGCGCCGATTTCACTGGCCGTGTTCTGCAGAACCTGCAACGCCGCCTGGTAATCATTGCGGTGTACGGTGAAGGTGAAATCGGTGGTGTTATCGTGCGAAACGTTCTGCACGATCATGTCGACTTCGATGTTCGCGCCGCTGATCGGGCCGAGAATCTTGAACGCAACGCCCGGGGTGTCTGGCACGCCACGGATGGTCAGCTTGGCTTCGTCGCGGTTGAAGGCGATGCCCGAAATGATCGGCTGTTCCATGGATTCCTCTTCATCAATGGTAATGAGGGTGCCTGGACCCTCCTTGAAGCTGTGCAGTACGCGCAGCGGGACGTTGTACTTGCCGGCGAACTCGACCGCGCGGATCTGCAGGACCTTGGAGCCGAGGCTCGCCATCTCCAGCATTTCTTCGAAGGTGATCTTGTCCAGACGCTGGGCCTGCGACACAACACGCGGGTCAGTCGTATAGACGCCATCGACGTCGGTGTAGATCTGGCATTCATCGGCTTTCAAGGCCGCGGCCAGCGCCACGCCGGTGGTGTCGGAACCGCCACGACCCAAGGTCGTGATGTTGCCGTCTTCGTCGACGCCCTGGAAACCGGCGACCACCACCACACGACCAGCCTTCAGGTCAGCGCGAATTTTCTGATCGTCGATCTGCAGAATACGCGCCTTGTTATGGGCGCTGTCGGTCAGGATGCGGACCTGATTACCTGTGTACGACACAGCCGGCACACCGCGCTTGATCAGCGCCATGGCCAGCAGTGCGATCGTGACCTGCTCGCCGGTGGAAACGATGACGTCCAGCTCACGTGGCACCGGTTGATCGCTGATCTGCCGAGCCAGTTCGATCAGGCGATTGGTTTCGCCGCTCATGGCCGAAAGCACGACCACCAGATCATCGCCCGCATCACGGAATTTCTTGACCTTGTCGGCCACCTGTTCGATGCGCTCTACCGAGCCCACCGAGGTGCCGCCAAACTTTTGTACGATTAAAGCCATCTCAAAGCCGCCTCAGCCCATGAAGGGCGCCCGTTATCATTCAAACCGCGAAGCGCCGGAACCCGAATGACAGGCTCCGGGTGGGTCGACTTAAATACCTTGTTCGGCGAACGGAACAGCCAGTGCCAGCGCTGCTTCGAGTCCGGCAGCATCAACACCGCCGCCTTGCGCCATGTCAGGACGACCGCCGCCTTTACCGCCTACAGCGGCAGCCGCTTGCTTCATCAAATCACCGGCTTTGAGTTGGCCAGTCAGGTCTTTGGTGACGCCTGCCACCAGGACGACCTTGTCTTCATGCACCCCGCCGAGCAGGATCACTGCGCGGCCGAGCTTGTTCTTCAATTGGTCAACCAGGGCCAGCAGCGCCTTGCCATCCTGACCGTCGAGACGGGCAGCGAGAACCTTGACGCCTTTGACGTCCACTGCCGAGCCCGACAGATCGTCGCCCGCAGCACTGGCCGCCTTGGCCTGCAACTGTTCCAGCTGTTTTTCCAGCAGACGGTTGCGTTCCAGCACCGCCGACAGCTTGTCCAGAACGTTGTCGCGATTGCCTTTGACCAGGTTCGCGGCTTCCTTCAGTTGCTCTTCAGCAGCGTTCAGGTACTCCAGCGCCACGGCGCCGGTGACCGCTTCAATACGGCGCACGCCTGCGGCCACACCGCTTTCGCTGATGATCTTGAACAGCGCGATATCGCCGGTACGGTTGGCGTGAATGCCACCGCACAGCTCGACCGAGAACCCGCCGCCCATGCTCAACACGCGGACGTTGTCGCCATACTTCTCGCCGAACAATGCCATGGCGCCTTTCTTCTTGGCGGTCTCGATGTCGGTTTCTTCAGTCTCGACGGCCGTATTCTTGCGGACTTCGGCGTTGACGATGTCTTCAAGCGCCTTGATCTGCTCGGGCTTGATGGCTTCGAAGTGGCTGAAGTCGAAACGCAGGCGCTGACTGTCGACCAGCGAGCCTTTCTGCTGAACGTGATCGCCCAACACCTGGCGCAACGCCGCGTGCAGCAAGTGCGTGGCGGAGTGGTTCAACGACGTGGCCTGGCGCACTTCGGCAGCCACTTCGGTGCTGACGGTGGTGCCGACTTTCAGGCTGCCCGACACTTGCACACCGTGGTGCAGGAACGCGCCGCCGGTCTTGGTGGTGTCGCTCACGTCGAAGCGCGCATCGCCCGCGGTCAGGTAACCGCTGTCGCCGATCTGGCCACCGGATTCTGCGTAGAACGGGGTCTGGTCGAGGATGACCACGCCGTCCTCGCCTTCGCTTAGTTGCTCGACCGCGATGCCGTCTTTGTAGAGCGCGACGACCTTCGCTTCGCCTGCGGTAGCTTTGTAGCCGGTGAACTGCGTGGCCACGTCAACCTTGACCAGGCTGTTGTAGTCCATGCCGAAGGCGCTGGCGGAACGCGCACGTTCACGCTGAGCGTCCATCTCACGTTCGAAACCGGCCTCGTCGAGGGTCAGGTTGCGTTCGCGGGCGATGTCGCCGGTCAGGTCCATCGGGAAACCGTAGGTGTCATAGAGCTTGAACACAACGTCGCCGGGGACGATGGTGCCCTTGAGTTCGGCGAGATCCTGCTCGAGGATCTTCAAGCCCTGCTCCAGGGTCTTGGCGAACTGCTCTTCTTCGGCCTTGAGCACGCGCTCGATATGCGCCTGCTGGTTTTTCAGTTCAGGGAAGGCTTCGCCCATTTCGGCAACGAGTGCGGCGACGATCTGGTAGAAGAAGCTGCCCTTGGCGCCCAGCTTGTTACCGTGACGGCAAGCGCGACGAATGATGCGGCGCAGCACGTAGCCACGGCCTTCATTGGACGGCAGCACGCCGTCGGCAATCAGGAAGCCGCACGAGCGGATGTGGTCGGCGACGACTTTCAGGGAAGCCTGATTGTCGTTGCTGCAACCGATGGCTTTTGCAGCAGCGGCGAGCAGGCTCTGGAACAAGTCGATTTCGTAGTTGGAATTGACGTGTTGCAGCACGGCGCTGACGCGCTCAAGGCCCATGCCGGTGTCGACCGATGGCGCCGGCAGCGGGTGCAGAACGCCGTCGGCCGTGCGGTTGAACTGCATGAACACGTTGTTCCATATCTCGATGTAGCGGTCGCCGTCCTCTTCCGGTGAACCCGGCGGGCCACCCCAGATGTCGGCGCCGTGGTCGTAGAAGATCTCGGTGCAGGGGCCGCACGGGCCGGTGTCGCCCATGGTCCAGAAGTTGTCGGAGGCGTAAGGCGCGCCCTTGTTGTCACCGATGCGCACCATGCGCTCGGCCGGCACGCCGATTTCCTGGGTCCAGATGTCGTAGGCTTCGTCGTCCGAGGCGTAGACCGTGACCCAGAGTTTTTCCTTGGGCAGGTTCAGCACGCCGGTGAGGAAGGTCCAGGCGTAGGTGATGGCGTCGCGCTTGAAATAGTCGCCGAAGCTGAAGTTGCCCAGCATCTCGAAGAAGGTGTGGTGACGCGCGGTGTAACCGACGTTTTCCAGGTCGTTGTGCTTGCCACCGGCACGCACGCACTTCTGGCTGCTGACGGCGCGGGTGTAGGCCCGTTTTTCCTGGCCGAGGAAGCAATCCTTGAACTGGTTCATGCCTGCGTTGGTGAACAGCAGGGTCGGGTCGTTGCCCGGGATCAGGGAGCTGGAGGCGACTCGGGTGTGGCCTTGCTCTTCGAAGAAGCGAAGGAAGGCTTCACGGATTTCTGCGCTTTTCATAGGTTCTTCCACGGAAACTGCGGCCTGGCACATGCATAGCGTCGTTCGACGCAGCGACGGCAAAGGGCCGCATTATATAGGCGTTGTACGCTCGGTACAGCGTGTTATTCGATAGAAACCGGCAATCGGGCTGATCACCCGATCAGCGAACGCCAAATTCGGCAAATGCCGCAACCACCTTGTCCAGATGCGCAGCCGTCACATCCAGATGGGTGACCATGCGCAGCCGCGGCGCAGCACTCAGCACGATACCGCGCTCGGCACACAGGGCGTTGAGCGCCTGGGCGCGATCGCCGATCCGTACGTAAACCATGTTGGTCTGCACCGGCTCGACGTCAAAACCGAGGTCCGCAAGCGCCTTCCCCAAGGCGGTGGCATTGGCGTGGTCGTCGGCCAGACGCTCGACCTGATGCTCCAGCGCGTACAACCCCGCCGCTGCCAGGATGCCGGCCTGGCGCATGCCGCCGCCGACCATCTTGCGCAGGCGCCGCGCCTTGGCGATGAACTCACTCGAGCCGCACAGCACTGAGCCGACCGGCGCGCCGAGCCCTTTGGACAAGCACACGGAAACCGAATCGAAATGCCGGGTAATCTCACGCGCGTCCACGCCCAGTTTGACGGAGGCGTTGTACAGGCGAGCGCCGTCGAGGTGCAGATTCAACCCTTTTTCCCGGGTGAATGCCCGGGCGGCCGCGAGATACTCCAATGGCAGGACCTTGCCCTGCATGGTGTTTTCCAGGGCCAGCAACCGGGTGCGGGCGAAGTGAAAGTCGTCGGCCTTGATGGCGGCGGCGACCTGATTCAGGTCCAGCGATCCGTCCGCCTGGTTGTCGAGGGGTTGAGGCTGGATCGAGCCGAGCACCGCCGCGCCGCCGCCTTCGTATTTGTAGGTGTGCGCCTGCTGACCGACGATGTATTCGTCACCGCGCTCGCAGTGAGCCATCAGGCCGAGCAGGTTGCTCATGGTGCCGGTTGGCACGAACAGCGCGGCGGCAAAACCGAGACGCTCCGCCAGCCACGATTCCAGCCGGTTGACCGTCGGGTCTTCGCCATACACGTCATCGCCAAGGGGCGCGCTGGCCATGGCGTCGCGCATGCCGGCCGAGGGTTGAGTCACGGTGTCACTGCGCAGATCGATAACCGCCACGATGAAGCTCCCGTTCATTAGGGTCGAGCCTCAGTTCTGAGGCCCGGGGCATCGATAATCAAGGCTTGGGACTGGAATGCCAAGCCGCCTTATAAGAAAAGCTGATGAAAACCATCAAAAAGGCTCCAAGCGAATCCCGGAAATCTATGTTACAAACTGCACGCCGACGGAAAACGCCGTTGGTAACGTTCTCAGGGCGGGGTGCGATTCCCCACCGGCGGTAATGGCGCGCAATGCGTCTAGCCCGCGAGCGCTTGCAGCGGGCTTACTCTCGATGCAAGGTCAGCAGACCCGGTGTGATCCCGGGGCCGACGGTCATAGTCCGGATGAAGAGAGAACGGGACTGGCACAGCAGGATCGTTTCGAGACACCTCCAGGCGCTTGGCGTCGTGGACTGTCTTGCACGTACCCTGGCATCCCATTCGATCCAAAACGCCCTGTTTTTTTCATTAAACAGGAGTCAGAACACATGCAACCTACCGCCATTCACGCTCACGAGCGCATCGCCTTCATTCAAGCCTGCTGGCACAAGGAAATCGTCGATCAGGCGCGCAAGGGCTTTGTCGCCGAGATGGCGCAACACGGTTACGCCGAGACCGACATCGATTTCTTTGAAGTTGGCGGCGCGTTCGAAATCCCGCTTCACGCCAAGTTGCTGGCCAAGTCAGGTCGCTACGGCGGCGTCGTGGCGGCCGGTCTGGTGGTCGACGGCGGCATCTACCGTCACGAGTTCGTGGCGCAATCGGTGATCAGCGCGCTGATGCAGGTTCAGCTGGAAACCGAAGTGCCGGTGTTCTCGGTCGTGCTGACCCCGCACCACTTCCACGCCGGTGAAGAGCATCAGAAGTTCTTCTTCGATCACTTCGTACACAAGGGTCAGGAAGCGGCCAAGACCTGCGCGGACACGCTGACTAAACTGCGTGCAGTGCGTCGGGTCGGTGAGGTGCAGAAAGCGGCGGGTTGATTACGCAGGCGCCCACTGAAACGGCACTTCAACGGCAAGATATATAGGGCCGTTGAAGACACCACAATGTGGCGCAGTGAACACGGTCATGTGGGAGTGAGCTTGCTCACGAAGACGGCATTTCAGCCGCTACAAATTTAGCGGCTGTACCGGCCCCTGTGGGAGTGAGCTTGCTCACGAAGGTGGCATTCCAGCCGCTGCGAATGTAGCGATATACAGGCCCCTTCGCGAGCAAGCTCGGCTCCCACAGTCAGCGTTCAGCGGGAAAGTGCCGGTGCCCCTGATATTGGTGAGGGAGAACCGGTATCGGCGCGTCAGGCCAATGTCTCGTCAGTCGCCGGCACGATCAGAATCCCCGCCCGCAATCCATTTTTGACGTTCGGATTGGGGAAGATGATCCGGGCGCCCTCTTCTTCTATCACCCAGCGTGAATCGGCCAGGTCTTCGGCCAGCACGTAGCCTTTTTCCAGTTCCGTGAAATTCTCGATGTCCGCCGGCAAGTGCAGGCGGAAGGCGTCGCTGTGCTTGATGATCTCCCGGGCCACGCTGAACAGCTGCAACCCGTTCAGATCCGCATGCTCATCGGCTTCGGTGCCGGCGATCAGGCGTTCGAGGCAGGACTTCAGCTTGTCGAGATTGACCTGCTGGTTCTGCCCGAACGGGCGCGCCTTGCCCAGTTCCAGGGTGAAGGCTTCGGCGTCGAGCTTGTCGTAGGTGTAGGCGCTGAACACGATCGAGGACTTGTTCTGCAGCAGCACCGCTTCCATGCCGGCAGTGCGCAGCCGGGCGAGTTCGCGGCGTGAATGAGCGCGACCTTCCTTCCACGGGTACAGCGCGAACTGCTCGATCTTCGAGCCGCGAATCGCCGTGTGCAGGTCGTAGTGCAGGCGGTAGCGGCCCGGAATGTTGAAGAAGCTGGCGGCCAGACGCTCGAGTTCGCAGGCGCGCAAGGCTTCGCTGCCGCCGCTGTGTTCATGACGGCCATTGAACAGCCGGTTGACGTCCTGCTCGACATAACGCCCGCCGCTACGCATCGCTTCGGGGTTGCCGAACAGGAACAGAATACGTGCGCGAGGCTTGAGTTCGCCTCGGGCGATGGCGTGAATCAGCGCGTCGAGCAGCTCGATGGGCGCGGTTTCATTGCCGTGGATGCCGGCGGACAACAGCAGGTCGGTGCCATTATCACGCGCTTCGGGAGGCCGGACTTCCAGCGCCCCCTCGGCGAGCCAGCGCATGCGAACGCCGTCGACGGTCAGCTGAGTCTTTTCCGCGGGTTCGCGACCCGCGAGGGTCAGTTCAAGCAGTTTGCCGAGGGCGAGCATGGGGAGCTTCCTGCGCAGGCTTAGTCGTGGGTGCAGTCTGGGCCGTGCACGTGGCCGTCTTCGTCGTCGCCGCTCATGTCAGCCGGTTCCATTTCCAGCTGCAGGCTGACCAGATTGGTCGCCAATGGACGCAGCAACAGGTTGGCGTATTCGGCGTCGCCTTCTTCGACGTCAACGCCGATCAGCAACTGACCACGGCCGTCTTGTTGAATCCAGACCTCTTTGCCCTGCCAGATAACGGCAAGACGGGTGCAGGACGTTTCCAGCTGAGTGCCGTCGGTGTCTTCAAGGATCAAACGCAGCGCGTCGGTCATGGCAAAACTCTCTCTGTAAAAGCAAAAACATCGCCGCCTGACGCCGCTTGGGCGCAGGCGTAACGGAGGGGGTGCATCAGTTGATCTGGAAAGGATAGACCGCGCCCAGTTTCAGGTGCTGCGTCAACTCGTCCAGCGCCGTACGGCATTCAATCAGCAGTTGGGGATCGGCCAGATCACTGTCGCTCATGCGGTCTCGATAGTGCTTGTCGACCCACTGCGTCAGCGTGTCGTACAGCGGCGCGGTCATGATAACGCCTGGATTGACCGCTGCCAGTTCGGTTTCATTCAGCGCCACGCGAAGACGCAGGCACGCCGGGCCGCCGCCGTTCTGCATGCTCTGCTTGAGATCGAATACCTTCACCTCACTGATCGGGCTGTCGTCCGCCAGCAGGCGCTGCAGGTAATGCCACACGCGTTCGTTGCTGCGGCACTCTTCCGGCACGATCAGCAGCATCGAACCATCGGCGCGGGACAGCAACTGGCTGTTGAACAGGTACGAACGCACCGCGTCTTCCACGGCCACTTCACTGTGCGGCACGCAAATGGCCTGGAAGCGACCGCCCCGCTGACCGAGTTTGTTGTGCAGCTCGGCGAGCATGGGCTCGGTATTGAGGAATGCGTCCTCGTGATAGAACAGGACCTCGCCATTGCCCACCGAGATCACGTCGTTATGAAACACGCCCTGATCGATCACGGCCGGGTTCTGCTGGGCGAAGACCACGCCCTCGGCGCTCAGGCCGTGCAGACGCGCAACGGCCTGGGACGCTTCGAGGGTCTGGCGTGCCGGGTATTTCTGCGGCGCGGGAAAACGGCTGTCGAACGCGGCGCGGCCGTAAACGAAAAACTCGACGCCGGGCTCACCGTAGCTGCGACAGAAGCGCGTGTGGTTGGCCGCGCCTTCGTCGCCGAACTGGGCGACGGCAGGCAGCGCCGCGTGGTGGGCGAAATGCTGCTGATCGGCGAACATCGCGCCGAGGACGCGGCTGGTGGTCGGGTGCTCGATACTGCGGTGGTATTTGCAGTTGAGGTTGGCGGCGGTGAAATGCACGCGGCCGTCGGCGGTGTCGGCGCTCGGGCTGACCGTGGCGGCGTTGGCCACCCACATGCTCGACGCCGAGCAACTGGCGGCCAGCAGCGGCATGGACTCTTTAGCCGCGCGCTCGATGACCTGCGCGTCGCTGCCGCTGAAGCCCAGCCTGCGCAAACCGGCCACATCGGGGCGTTCCTGCGGGGCCAGCACGCCCTGGGTGAAACCCATCTCCATCAGCGCTTTCATTTTGGCCAGGCCCTGCAAAGCGGCCTCGCGCGGATTGGAGGATTGCTGGCAGTTGTTCTGGGACGCGACGTTGCCGTAGGACAGCCCAC
Source organism: Pseudomonas sp. W2-17 (assembly GCF_041060445.1). Classification (NCBI taxonomy): domain Bacteria; kingdom Pseudomonadati; phylum Pseudomonadota; class Gammaproteobacteria; order Pseudomonadales; family Pseudomonadaceae; genus Pseudomonas; species Pseudomonas sp. W2-17. Next base: position 23,922 of record NZ_JAUFNS010000004.1, read on the forward strand.
CGTAGTTGTGGGTCGGGCCCACTAGACCGTCAAAGTTGACTTCACAGGATTTCATCGGTGAGGCTCCGTGGATCTGTTTTTATGTGCACATTCTTCGATGTGCGCTGCGCTATCAAGGAGCGCGGTCAGTTCAGGGTGATGCCGGGCGTCAGGCTGGCAGGCAGTGCCAGGGTTTCGGTCTCCAGCGACGCCACCGGGTACGCGCAATAATCCGCCGCGTAGTAGGCGCTGGCGCGATGGTTGCCCGACGCGCCGACACCGCCGAACGGTGCCGTACTCGCCGCGCCGGTCAGTTGCTTGTTCCAGTTGACGATGCCTGCACGGCTCTGCAGCCAGAACTGCTGATAGCGCGCCTGGGAATCCGACAACAGCCCCGCCGCCAGCCCGTACTGCGTGGCATTGGCCTCTTCGATGGCTGCGTCGAACTCAGCGTAGCGAATCACCTGCAACAGCGGCCCGAACAGTTCCTCATCCTCACGATCTGCCACGTCGCTGACATCGATGATCCCCGGCGTCAGCAGCGCTGATTGCGCGGCAGGCTGGGTCATTTCGAGTAGGGCAACTGCGCCGTTGGCCAGCATCACTTCCTGGGCATCGATCAGTGCTTGCGCAGCGGCCAGGGAAATCACCGAGCCCATGAACGGCGCCGGCTGTTGATCGAACGCGCCGACCTGAATGGTCGAGGTCACTTCCATCAGCCGCGCCAGGAATGCATCGCCCCAGGCACCTTCGGGCACCAGCAGACGACGAGCGCATGTGCAGCGCTGGCCGGCAGAAATAAAGGCCGACTGGATCACGGTGTAAACCGCGGCATCGACATCGGCGACTTGATCGACCACCAGCGGGTTGTTGCCACCCATCTCCAGGGCCAGAATCTTGTCCGGGCGGCCAGCGAACTGTTGATGCAGGGAATTGCCGGTGCGGCTCGAACCGGTAAAGAACAACCCGTCGATGCCTGCATGGCCGGCCAGTGCGATGCCGGTGTCCCGAGCGCCTTGCAGCAGATTGAGCACGCCCGCCGGCAGCCCGGCTTCGATCCAGCACTGCACCGTCAGCTCGGCGACTTTGGGGGTCAGCTCGCTCGGCTTGAACACCACAGTGTTGCCCGCCAGCAGCGCCGGGACAATATGGCCGTTAGGCAGGTGACCCGGAAAGTTGTAAGGACCGAACACCGCCACCACACCGTGGGGCTTGTGCCGCAGCACAGCGGTGGCGTCGCCCAGCGGGCCGCTCTTCTCGCCGGTCCGCTCGCGGTAGCTCTGAATCGAAATCGCCACCTTGTTGGCCATGCTGGTCACTTCAGTCGCCGATTCCCACAGCGGCTTGCCGGTTTCCTCTCCGATGCAACGGGCGATTTCATCGGCGCGGTTCTTCAGCGCAGCGGCGAAGGCTTCGAGCACGGCAATGCGCTCGTCCAGACTGCGCGTCGCCCAGGCCGGAAACGCCTGCCGGGCGGATTTGACCGCCGCGTCGACCTGTTCAGCCGTTGCGCTCTTACCCGACCAGATGACCTGCTGGCTCACCGGGTTCAGGGAATCGAATGCGTCGCCCTGCCCGTCCTGCCAGGCACCGGCAATGTACAAAGTGTTCATCAAATACTCTCCCGAGCGGGCGACAGTTGCACGGCGCGGACTTGATCACCGGCGCTGAGGCGCAAGCGCTTGGCCGTTTGTGGATCGACCACCAATGTGCCGGCGGCAAGGCGCGCAGGCGCAGCGGTCACGCGGCAGTCTTCGCGCTTGCGGTTGTGGATAACGAATGGCGTCGCGTCGTCGCCCGGTGTGCCGACGGCCAGCACCAGCGCCTGGCTGTCGCGGACTGCGCGGATCTTGCTGGTTTCGCACTCGATGGCCGGGCCGGCGTCGAAAATGTCGACGTAACCTTGATAGCTGAAACCTTCGGCCTTGAGCATGGCCAGCGCCGGTTCGGTGCTGACGTGTACGCGGCCAATGACCTCGCGCGCGGCTTCTGAAAGGAAGCAGCTGTACAGCGGAAACTTGGGCATCAGCTCGGCGATGAAGGCGCGATTGCCGACACCAGTGAGGTAGTCGGCCTGGCTGAACTCCATTTTGAAGAAGTGTCGGCCCAGGCTTTCCCAGAACGGCGAATGACCCTGCTCGTCGGAGATGCCGCGCATTTCAGCGATGGTCTTGGTGCCGAACAGCTCCGGGAATTCGGCGATGAACAGCATCCGCGCCTTGGACAGCAAACGGCCATTGAGGCCATTGCGGTAGTCGGCGTGGAGGAACAGCGAGCACAGCTCGGAGTTGCCGGTGAGGTCATTGGCCAGGAACAGCGTCGGGATCTCCCGGTAGATATTCAGCTCTTGAGAAGCGCTGACCGTCAGGCCCACCCGGTAGTTGTACCAGGGCTCGCGCAGCCCCACAGCGCCCGCGACAGCGGAAATGCCCACGACTTTCTCGTCGTCATCTTCGAGCACGAACAGGTAGTCAGCGTCGCCCCGCCCGGCCTCGCCACGGAAGGTTTTCTCGGCCCAGCCGACCCGGTGCGCCAGACGCTCTTCATTGGCCGGCAATGTGGTCAGGCCTGCGCCGGTGCTGCGCGCCAGCTCGATCAGCGCCGGAAGGTCACTGCTGCGTACGGGACGAACGATCATGCTTTCTCCTCATGCCGTGGGTTCTGCAATCCCCGGCGAACTCGCTAACCTGCTTTACGGCGTAGGCCTGCTATCGCAGCGCCTGCCACCGTCAACTCATCTCATCCATCGAGCCCGGCGTTCAGACCGCGACAATGCGCACGCTGGCGCCTTCGCCGACACCCAGCGCTTCGGCCGCGGCCAGGCTCAGGGCCACTGGCTTGCCCGGCACCCAGTCCAGTTCCAGCATCACCGCGCGGTAATCCTGCAACTGGCCGTTGGAAACCAGATAAGGCCGCCCGCCCTTGACCGCATCACCGGTACTGACCGTGTCGACCTTGACCGGCACAACGCGGCTCTGGGCGATGGAGCGAATGCCGGACACCCGCGCGTGCAGGGTCGGCCCGCCGTCGAAAATGTCGATGTAATGGTCGGTCTCGAAGCCTTCGCGCATCAGGATGTCGAAAGTGATCTGCGCACGAGGATGAACCTGGCCCATGGCTTCCTGCGCTTCATCGGGCAGCAGCGGCACGTAGATCGGGTAATGGGGCATCAGCTCGGCGAGGAAGGTCCGGCTTTTCAGGCCGCACAGACGCTCGGCTTCGGCGTAGTTGATGTCGAAGAAGTTGCGGCCGATGGCGTCCCAGAACGGCGAGTCACCGTGGTCGTCGCTGTAACCGACGATCTCGGTCACCACTGAATCGGCGAAGCGCTCCGGGTGGCTGGCGACGAACAGCAGGCGGCCGCGGGAGTTGAGCTCCGACCACAGCGTGCCGACCAACTCGGGCAGCACGTAGAAGCTGGTCAGCAGGCTGTTGCCGGTGAGGTCGTGGCACTGCGAAAGCACGTGGATCTTGTTGTGAATCTTCAGTTCACGGGAGGCGTGGACGAAGGTTTCGTTGCGAAAGCTGTAGAAGGGCTCGGAATAGCCCGCCGAGGCGACGATTCCGGAACAGCCCACCAGACGACCGGACTCGGTGTCTTCGAGGACAAAGAAGTAGGTCTCTTCACCGTTGAAACTGACTTCCGCCGCGAACGAGGCTTCGGACGCAGCAATCTTGTCACCCAGACGTCCAGCGTCATCCGGCAGGGACGTGACACCAATCGGGCTGTCTGCCGCGAGTCGTTGAACCTCGCTCAGATCCGCCATTTGCGCGGGGCGCATCACCAGCATGGTGTCACTCCTTGAGAAAAAATCGGGCCGGTTTATCGGCGATAAAGAAAAAAGTTCTGTCTGGCTACAATTCGTAGGAGTGAGCTTGCTCGCGATAGCGGTAGGTCAGATGCAACCGTTTCGCTGACACACCGCGATCGCGAGCAAGCTCACTCCTACAGGGAATGCGTACGACATCAGCCGAAGGGTGTGTCCCGGTCGACCGAAAGACTTACGCCCCGGCCAGCTTGGCAACCGCCCGTTCGAAGCGGTTCAGGCCTTCTTCGATGTCGGCGTCTTCAACCACCAGGCTCGGCGCGAAACGCACCACATCGGGACCGGCCTGAAGCACCATCACGCCTTCCTGCTCGGCGGCATTGAAGAAGTCCTTGGCCTTGCCTTTCCAGGCGTCGGTCAACACGCAACCGATCAACAGACCCATGCCGCGCACCTGGCTGAACACGCCGTATTGCTGACCGATCTTCTCCAGACGAGCCTTGAACAATTCATGCTTGGCCTTCACGCCCGCCAATACTTCTGGGGTGTTGACCACGTCGATGACCGCCTCGCCCACCGCGCACGCCAGCGGGTTGCCGCCGTAGGTGGTGCCGTGAACGCCAACGGCCAGGTGCTTGGCGAGTTTTTCAGTGGTCAGCATGGCCGCCATCGGGAAACCGCCGCCGATGCTTTTCGCGCTGGAGAGGATGTCCGGCGTCACGCTGTAATGCATGTACGCAAACAGGTGACCGCTGCGGCCCATGCCGCTCTGGACTTCGTCGAAGACCAGCAGCGCGTTGTGCTCGTCGCACAATTTGCGCGCGCCTTGCAGGTATTCAAGTTCGGCCGGCAGTACGCCGCCCTCGCCCTGGATCGGCTCGAGCACCACCGCGCAGGTCTTGTCCGAGACGGCGGCCTTCAGCGCGTCGAGGTCATTGAAAGGGACGTGGGTAATGCCGGTGATTTTCGGGCCGAAGCCGTCGGAGTATTTCGGCTGACCACCGACGCTCACGGTGAACAGGGTGCGGCCGTGAAAGCTGTTCAGGGCAGCGACGATTTCGTACTTGTCCGGGCCGTAGAGGTCGTGGGCCACGCGACGGGCCAGCTTGAAGGCGGCTTCGTTGGCTTCGGCGCCAGAGTTACAGAAGAACACGCGGTCGGCGAAGGTGGCGTCAACCAGCTTCTTGGCAAAACGCAGCGCCGGTTCGTTGGTGAAGACGTTGGAGACGTGCCACAACTTGTTGGCCTGCTCGGTTAGCGCGCCGACCAGCGCAGGGTGCGCATGGCCCAGCACGTTGACCGCGATGCCGCCGGAGAAATCAACCCGTTCGCGACCCGACTGATCCCAGACGCGAGAACCCTGACCGCGGACGGGGATGAACGCTGCCGGGGCATAGTTGGGGACCATCACCTGGTCGAAATCGGCACGTTGCACCGGTACTTGCTCAACGGACATCGGAGTCTCCTGAAGAGGAACGCCTGCCTGGGACTGGCGAGCGATGGAAGGATTGTAAGGACTGATTCGGGCCGGGCCTTGCCGCCAAGCGACAACTTCTTATAGCGCCAAACCGGCTTTTTACGGGGTTTTCGGCAATGCGACAAATTGCGTCACAAAGGCGCAGTTTAAACGTTGGCGTGCGCGTGTAGCAGTGTTGAGCTGAAAGGGACGCATCCGGACATCAACCGCGCTCGGCCGGCACCGATGACAATTCGAACGGGCTGCTGCTGCGGCGCTGGTTGCGGTCTTCACGGGGGGTGGCGCCGAAGAAGTTGCGGTAGGCGCTGGAGAAATGCGGCCCCGAAGAGAACCCGCAGGACAGGCCGATCTGAATGATCGATTTGCTGGTTTGCATCAGCATCTGCCGGGCCTTGTTCAGGCGCAATTCGAGGTAATACTGGCTCGGCACGCGATTGAGGTACTGCTTGAAGATGCGCTCCAGTTGACGGCGCGACACGCACACGTGCTGGGCGATTTCGTCGGTGGTCAGCGGTTCTTCGATGTTGGCTTCCATCAACAGCACTGCCTGGGTCAGCTTCGGGTGGCTGGAGCCGAGACGGTTCTGCAGCGGAATCCGCTGGCGCTCGCCGCCTTCACGAATGCGTTCCACCACCAGTTCTTCCGACACCGCGCCAGCCAGCTCGGCGCCGTGATCACGGGCCAGCACGGCCAGCAACAGATCCAGCACCGACATCCCGCCGCAGGCCGTCAGGCGATCGCGATCCCAGTCGAACAAATGACTGGTGGCGATGACCTTGGGGAAGCGCTCGGCGAAATCGTCCTGCCAGCGCCAGTGCACCGCGGCACGGTAACCGTCGAGCAAACCCAGTTGCGCCAGCGGATAGACGCCCGCCGACAACCCACCGATCACGCAGCCGGCGCGGACCAGTTGCTTTAGCGCGCCACCCAGGGCCGAAGACATCGGCGCCGGCGGCTCGTCCGCCAGCAGAAACAGCTTCTGAAACCCTTCCAGACGACCGACCCAGGGCTCGCCCGGCAATTGCCAACCGGTGCCATCAACGGGCGGTTCGGCCTGCAGAAACGACAGTTCGTACACCACTTCGGGGTGAACGCGCTGAGCAACACGCAGGGCTTCCTCCGCCAGCGCCAGGGTCAAGGCTTTGGTGCCGGGCCAGATGAGAAATCCGATTCGATGGGCAGTCATGGCGTGCAATCCGAAACGTGTCGCTAAAAGGGGTCGCACGTCAGGTGCGATGGGAATCTGTAACGTTCAGTCAATGGCTGCGGTCTGAATGACGCGCAGCATGAACCGTTCTGAAGCAAAACGCACCGCTCTCAGATGGCGGGCTGGTTACTTCAAACTGCCGGACAGGAACTGCTGCAAACGCTCGGATTTCGGATTGACCAGCACTTCACGAGGATTGCCGGATTCCTCGACCAGGCCTTTGTGCAGGAAGATCAGCTGATTCGACACTTCACGGGCGAAGCCCATTTCGTGGGTGACCACCACCATGGTCCGGCCTTCCTGGGCCAGCGCCTGCATGACTTTCAACACGTCGCCGACAAGCTCAGGGTCCAGCGCCGAGGTAGGTTCGTCGAACAGCATGACTTCAGGCTCCACCGCCAGCGCCCGGGCAATCGCCACGCGCTGCTGTTCGCCGCCGGACATGTGCCCTGGATAAGCATCCTTGCGGTGATAGACGCCGACCTTGTTCAGATAATGTTCGGCCTTTTCCAGCGCTTCTTTCTTCGGCACGCCCAATACATGCACCGGCGCCTCAATGATGTTTTCCATCGCCGTCATGTGCGACCACAGGTTGAAGTGCTGAAACACCATCGACAGGCGCGAGCGCATGCGCTGCAGCTGTTTCGGGTCAGCCGCCTTCAGGCCGCCGTCCTTGTTGGAGACCAGCTTGAGCTCTTCGTTGTTGAGCAGGATGCGGCCGGATTTCGGCTGCTCCAGCAAGTTGATGCAGCGCAGAAACGTACTCTTGCCCGAGCCACTGGAGCCGATGATGCTGATGACATCGCCGGCCTTGGCGGTCAGCGAAACGCCTTTAAGCACTTCGTGACTGCCATAGCACTTGTGCAGGTCCTGGACTTCCAGTTTGTTCATGATGTCGGTTCTCACAAGTAATCAGTCACTGAGCAGGCGGCCGCTGCGCAACGGTGTGCGGCCGGCCACCTTGGCCATCCAGAAACCCGGCTGGGCGTAACGCAGTTTTTCGATGGCGAACAGCACCCCGGCGGTGCCGGAACAGACGGTGGTGGCGCGATCGGTCAACGGGTCGATGACTTCGAACAGCGGCTCGCCGAGCTCGACCCACGCTCCCGCTGGACGTAAAAACGTCAGCACGCCGGGATGAGGCGCATAAATCATTTCGGTGCCTTCGAACGGCATGCCTTCGCAGGCTTCGTGGCTCGGTTGCGGCCACTCGCCGCTGATCAGACCCTGCTCGGCCAGAAACGCCAGAATGCCTTCGGCGTAGGCCTCGGCTTCGGCCTTGCCGGTGTTGGCCTGGCCGCCCAGTTCGAGGGTAGTCGCCAGGCACGCCAGCGGAATCTGCGCGTCCGGAAACTGCTTGGACAAGCGCAACCACGGCAGCGAACAGGCTTCGTCGAACGAGCTGCCGCCGGAATCTTCGGCCAGCAGCGCGACGGTCACCCCCAGATGCGCCGACAGCGAACGCCATTGCGGCCAGTGCTGCGGCAAGGCGTACATGTGCAGCGAAGCGTCGGTGTCGCAATGCAGGTCCAGCACCACGTCGGCGTTGCAGGCATGACTGAGCAAGACGCGCTGCATACCGGCCAGCTCGCTGCCGGCCGGCGGTAATTGCTCGAGCACGTCGGCCATGGCCTGACGAATCAGTTTGACGTTGGCGTGGGGGTCGTCACCGAGCTTGCCCGCCAGCGCCTGGGCGACCGGCTCGCTCAGCTCGGTGAAATCGCGATTGAAGTTCTTGCCGCTGCCATACTCGAAACGGCCCTGGTGGTTGCCCTGCAGCAACTGGCCCAGACCAATCGGGTTGGCAACCGGCACCAGCTCGATGACGCCCTTGAGCAGGCCCTGTTCTTCCAGCTGGGTCAGGCGTTTCTTCAATTCCCAGGCGGTGCGCATGCCCGGCAGCTCATCGGCGTGCAGGCTGGCCTGGATGTAGGCCTTGCGCTCGCCCTGCCCGAAACGGAACACACTCAAGGTGCGCTGGGTGCCGAGGTTGCCCCACGGCAGATCGTGATCGATGCGCTGCATATCAGTGCTTCCTCGGTGCCAGGTAACTGAGCCAGCGGCGCTCGGCCAGCTTGAACAGTTTCACCAGAATGAACGTCAGGCACAGGTAGAAAACGCCTGCGGTGATGTAGGCCTCGAACGGCAGGTAGAACTGCGCGTTGACCGCGCGCGCCGCACCGGTGATGTCCATCAACGTGACAATGGAAGCCAGACTGGTGGTCTGCAGCATCATGATCACTTCGTTGCTGTACTGCGGCAGCGCCCGGCGCAGGGCCGATGGCAGCAGGATTCGGCGGTACATCTTGGCTTTGGACATACCGATTGCCCGCGCTGCTTCGATCTCGCCCGGCGGCGTGGATTTCAGGCTGCCGGCGATGATTTCAGCGGTGTAGGCGCTGGTGTTGATGGCGAAGGCCAGGCACGCGCAGAAGGTCGCGCTCGACAGCCATGGCCACAGGATGCTTTCACGCACCGCTTCGAATTGCGCCAGTCCGTAGTAGATGAGGAACAGCTGCACCAGCATCGGCGTGCCGCGAATGACGTAGGTGTAGCTCCACGCCAGCAGATTGACCCAGGCGATTTTCGACACGCGCATCAGGCCCAGCGGCAGTGCGGCGAGCAGACCGAAAAACAGCGACAGCGCGAGCAATTTGAGGGTGATCAGCAGGCCGCCGAAGTACAGCGGCAGGCTTTCCCAGACGACGTTGTAATCGAAAATCATAGGTCTGCCACCCTCACGCCGGCCGAGTAACGTTTTTCGATATAGCGCAGTACCAGCAGCGAGACGCTGGTGATCACCAGGTACATGGCCGCGACTGCGAGGAAGAAAGTGAAGGGTTCGCGGGTGGCATCGGCCGCCTGCTTGGCCTTGAACATCATGTCCTGCAGACCGACCACGGAAATCAGCGCGGTGGCCTTGGTCAGTACCAGCCAGTTATTGGTGAACCCGGGGATCGCCAGACGAATCATCTGCGGCACCAGAATGCGGAAGAACACCCGGCCACTGCTCATGCCGTAGGCCATGCCTGCTTCGGCCTGCCCTTTGGGGATGGCCATGAACGCGCCGCGGAAGGTCTCCGACAGGTACGCGCCAAAGATGAAACCCAGCGTGCCGATACCGGCCACCAGCGGGTTAAGGTCGATGTAGTCGTCGTGACCGAGCAGCGGCGCGATGCGGTTGAGCAGGTCCTGGCCACCGTAGAAGATCAGCAGAATCAGCACCAGATCGGGAATGCCGCGGATCACGGTGGAATACAGATCGCCCAGCCATGCCAGCCAGCGCACCGGCGACAGCCGCAATGCCACGCCGATCAGGCCGAGCACGATCGCCAGCGCCATGGAGCACAGAGCGAGCTGCAAGGTCAGCCATGCACCGTCGAGGATGACGGCTCCGTAACCTTTCAACATGTTGTTTGGCCCTCAAGCGCGGGATAGAAAAATGGCGCAATCAGTCGGTGCGGTGACCGGCTGCTTGCGCCATTGACGGCTTCAAACCACGTTACTTGCCGTAGATATCGAAGTCGAAGTACTTGTCTTGAATGGCTTTGTATTTGCCGTTGGCACGAATGGCCGCGATGGCTGCGTTGAGCTTGTCCAGATCAGCCTTGTCGCCTTTGCGCACGGCAATGCCGACGCCGTCGCCGAAGTAGTTGACGTCGGTGAAGGCCGGGCCGACGAATGCGTAGCCTTTGCCCGATTCGGTATTGAGGAAGCCGTCCTGCAGCAGGGTGGCATCCGCCACGGTGCCATCGAGACGACCGGCGCCGATGTCCAGATAGACTTCGTTCTGCGAGCTGTACGGCTTGATTTCAGCACCCAGCGGGGCCAGGACTTCGCGGGCGAAACGCTCGTGAATCGAGCCGCGCTGCACGCCGATGTTCTTGCCCTTGAGTTCGGTCAAACCGTCGCTGACGACGGTGCCCTGCTTCATGACCAGACGGGCCGGGGTGTTGTAGTACTTGTTGGTGAAGTCGACGGACTTCTTGCGGTCTTCGGTGATGGACATCGAGGACAGGATGGCGTCGATCTTGCGCACTTTCAGCGCCGGGATCAGGCCGTCGAATTCTTGCTCGACCCATACGCACTTGACCTTCATCTCTTCGCACAGGGCGTTGCCGATGTCGTAGTCGAAACCGACGATGCTGCCGTCCGGCGCCTTGGAGGCAAACGGAGGGTACGCCGCTTCGATGCCGATCTTCATGGGCTTTTCATCGGCGAACACGGGCTGTGCCAATACGGTCAGTGCCAGCGCACCCAGCAGCATGAGCTTTTTCATTTCTTGGAACTCCATCGGTATAACGCGACAAATGGCAGTGAGCGAGACGCTCAATGAACAGGAGGAATCAGAAATTGCGACGCGAGGTGCCGGCGGGTCTCTGGACCCGACAAGCCTTCGGCGAGTGGTCGGCATTTTAGCGGCAGGCTGAAAGTCGATATTTCTTCAATGCGACAACTAGTTACAGAAGCACATGAAATCGTGATCAGGCCAATTGACATCCAAAAAGCTTTATGCAAGTGCCAGAGTTGGCAAACCTATCAACGAAGCAAATAACGCGCCCATTATTGGCAAAGCCTTATGATCCGGCAAGTCCAGCGTGGGAGCGGGTTGATTCGGGGCGATGAAATGCGCTGTTTTCGGGTGGAAAGGCCCCACAGCGCGGCGGGAGGTTACGAGGGCGGATGTGCGGTAACAAATCGATAATTCCCGATTCTTCGGGGGACCGTCCGGGTTCTTAAGCTCAAGAGCGTCCGCCTGGGGGCGGACTGTTTCGCCTTCGGCGAGTTACTTGGAAAAGCACCCCAAGTAACCAAGGGTGCCTGCTCTCGGTTTGGCCCGACTTCGTCGGGTTCCCTCACTCCGACGACGCTCCGTGGGCCCGCGCCGAACGGACATCCATGTCCTGACGGCGCTCTCGCCGCATCCATGCGGCTCGACCCACTCCGCGTCGTCTGCGTTCGGCCTGCACCAAAGTCGCGATTGGCGGTGTTAGAACCTCTTGCGTATGAAGATCAAGATCAGATCGAAGGCAGATCGAGGGCGGATCGAGGGCGGATCAGTCGCCATGGACTTGTGGGAGTGAGCTTGCTCACGAAGGGGTTGGTACATCCATCGAATATCTGGTGCTTGGAATACAGCATTCGCGAGCAAGCTCGCTCCCACAGGGAGGGGGTGCGATCAGCAAAATTGTTGGCGCCTGGACTGGCCTCTTCCCGGCTAAAGCCGGTCCCACTGACAGCAGCGCGTTCAGTCAGTAGGACTGGCTCCGACTGTAGGACCGGCTTCAGCCGGGAAGCTTTTGCTTTTGCAGTTGATCTTCTACGCGATAGTCCAGACACCGCAAAACGCGACTTGGGTGCAGGCTGAACGGAGGTCTCGCGGAGTGGGCTGAGCCGCATGGATGCGGCGAGAGCGCCGTCAGGACATGGATGTCCGTTCGGCGCGGGCCCACGGAGCGGGACCGGAGTGAGGGTATTCCGACGAAGGAGGAACCAAGCCAGGAGCAAGCACCCTTGGTTACTTGGGGTGCTTTTCCAAGTAACTCGCCGAAGGCGAAACGTCTGCCGTTAGGCAGACGCTCTTGATCTTAGCGATTGTCGCTCCGGAAGCACGACCGTCAGGCCGCAGTCATGGTCTTGTGGGTCTCAACCAGATGCGCAACCACGCTCGGATCGGCCAGCGTGGAGATGTCGCCCAGCGCGTCGTACTCCCCGGTAGCGATCTTGCGCAGGATGCGTCGCATGATCTTGCCGGAACGGGTCTTCGGCAGACCCGGTGCCCACTGAATCACATCCGGCGAAGCGATCGGCCCGATCTCCTTGCGCACCCAGTTGCGCAATTCGATACGCAACGCTTCGTCCGGCACCTCACCGCCATTGAGGGTGACGTAGACATAGATCCCCTGCCCCTTCAGATCGTGAGGCACACCCACGACAGCCGCCTCGGCAACTTTCGGGTGGGCCACCATCGCGCTCTCGATCTCGGCGGTGCCCATGCGGTGGCCGGACACGTTGAGCACGTCGTCGACGCGGCCGGTGATCCAGTAGTAACCGTCTTCGTCGCGACGGGCGCCGTCACCGGTGAAATACATGCCGCGGAAGGTCTTGAAGTACGTGTCGACAAAACGGTCGTGGTCGCCGTAAAGACTGCGCGACTGACCTGGCCACGAGTCGAGAATCACCAGATTGCCTTCCGCTGCGCCTTCAATGAGGTTGCCCAGGTTATCCACAAGGGCCGGAATCACGCCGAAGAACGGACGCGTCGCCGAACCAGGCTTCAAGGCAATGGCGCCAGGCAGCGGGCTGATCAGAATGCCGCCAGTTTCGGTTTGCCACCAGGTGTCCACAATCGGACAGTTCTTTTTGCCGACCGTGTTGTAGTACCAGTTCCAGGCTTCCGGGTTGATCGGCTCGCCCACCGAACCCAACAGGCGCAGGCTCGAACCGTCCGCGCCCTCTACGGCTTTGGTGCCCTCGGCCATCATGGCGCGGATGGCGGTCGGTGCGGTGTAGAGGATGTTGACCTTGTGCTTGTCGACAATCTTCGACACGCGGGTGATGTCCGGGTAATTCGGCACCCCTTCGAACAGCAGCGTGGTCGCGCCATTGGCCAGCGGGCCGTAGACGATGTAGCTGTGGCCGGTGACCCAACCGACGTCCGCGGTGCACCAGTACACTTCGCCCGGACGATAGTCGAACACGCGCTCGTGGGTCAGCGCCGCGTACAGCAGATAGCCCGCAGTGGTGTGCAACACGCCCTTTGGTTTGCCAGTGGAGCCCGAGGTGTAAAGGATGAACAGCGATTCTTCGGCGCCCATTTCTTTCGGTGCGCAGGTGCTCGATGCCACGTCCAGCAGCGAGTGGTACCAGATGTCGCGATGACGGTTCCACTCGATGTCGCCGCCGGTGCGTTTGCACACGATGACCTTCTGTACGCTCGCCGTTTCCGGATTGGTCAGCGCACGGTCGACGTTGGCCTTCATGGCGGTCTTCTTGCCGCCACGCAGCCCTTCGTCAGCGGTGATCACCACTTTCGATTTGCAGTCGATGATGCGACCGGCCAGTGCTTCCGGGGAGAAACCACCGAACACCACGGAGTGAATGGCACCGATGCGCGCGCAGGCCAGCATGGCAACCACGGCTTCGGGAATCATCGGCATATAAATGGTGACGACATCGCCGCGATGGACATCCTGCCCGCGCAGCGCGTTGGCGAACTTGCAGACTTCTTCGTGCAGCTCACGGTAGGTAATGTTGCGGCTCTCGGAAGGATCGTCGCCTTCCCAGATGATCGCGATCGAATCGCCGCGCTCGGCCAGATGGCGGTCGAGGCAGTTGTAGGAAACGTTCAGGGTGCCGTCGGCGAACCACTTGATGTCGACGCGGTGGTCGTCGAACGAGGTCTGTTTAACGGTGGTGAATGGCTTGATCCAGTCAAGGCGCTGGGCTTGTTCGCGCCAGAAGCCATCGGGATTGACCACCGACTGCTGGTACATCGCCTTGTAGGTCGCCTCGTCAGTCAGCGTATTGGCTGCCACTTCAGGGCGGACGGGGTACAGGGAAGCCGCACTCATCTTTCTTACCTCGGTGGAAATGTTGTTGTTTTATGACCCTGTTGTATCCGCCGATGGCTGCAAAGGCCATTCGACGATGGTCTTACCGACTCCGAGCATAGCGCCGAAAGCAGGTCCAGTGCCCGACTCCAGGCAAATCTTCATCCCGGCTACGACTGAAGAACCCATCGAACGCTGCCACAACCCGAAAACGGCGATTGTTGCCGTTTTGCTCAATAGACTTTATCAGAATGGTTTCTATATGAATTCAGAACGAGGGCATAGAATCCGTTCCGCCAACACGGCAAATGATTGATAAATAACAGCCCCCCACACTGGACTGTCAATCAACTTAACCTACCCGGTCATGATTCGCTTCACGCAGAGCCCCAAAAAGGTTTTGTGCACCCTGTCGGCCGCACTTCTTGCGACGCAGTGTGAATGAAGCAACTTAGAGGAAATGAGTAATGAAAGCTGCACTGGTTGTAATGGCTCTTTGTGGTTTCAGCGCCATGGCAATGGCAGAAGAATCCGGCGCGAAAGTGGCGGCTCAGCAACAGCGTGTCGAGGAGTACACCTACTCCACCAAACTGGATATCGCCAAGGTCATTTCGGTGGATGAAGTGCCGAACGTCTGCCGGGTCGTCCCGCAGCACATGACTTACGAAGACTCGCAGGGCAAACGCCACGTGCTTGAGTATCAGGTCATGGGCAACGGTTGCAGCAACGGTTGATCAGTACGCCCTGTTGATCAGTTGAGCGCGTCGCTTACTTGCAAGAGCGCGGCGCGCTTGCCCGCGAATTGCGGTGTATGAGTTTATATATCCGCTGGCAGCATTACGAATTCGCGAACATGCGCGCTTCTACAGTCATGAACAACTATCAACTCTGGCCTATTCCATAGTGCTTCAACTTATTGGCGACAGTTGTATGGGAAACACCCAATCGCTTGCCTAATAAACGGCTGCTCGGGTGTGCCGCATAGAGCTGCTCAAGTACTGCCTTCTCGAATCGCCCGACAATATCTTCCAGCCCGCCTTCCAGAGAGAAGTCGCCCAAGGGTGGGCGCACGCCATAATCCGGCAGACGAATATGTTCGGCTTTCACCCATTTGCCGTCGCACAGGGAAACAGCCTGGAACAATACGTTTTCCAGTTGCCGTACATTGCCGGGCCAATCGTATTGACTGAGGCGTTCCATTGCCGCAGGCGCCAGCCGGGGCAAGGTGCAGCCGATCTGCCGGCTGGCCTGATCGAGAAAGTGCTCAACCAGCGGCGCGAGGCCGTCCAGGCAGTCGCGCAGGGGCGGAATGTGCAGCGACAACACGTTCAGCCGGTGGTAGAGGTCCTGGCGGAATTCGCCTCGGGCACAGAGTTCGGACAAGTCCACTTGCGTCGCGCAGATGATGCGCACGTCCAGGTACACCTCTTCGTCGCTGCCTACGCGTCGAAAGCAGCCTTCCTGCAAATAGCGCAGCAGTTTCGCCTGCAACCGGGCACTCATTTCCGCAACGCCGTCGAGAAACAACGTGCCGCCCGAGGTTAGCTCCAACAACCCCAACTTGCCTTCGGCACGGGCACCTTCGAACGCGCCGGGGCCATAGCCGAACAACTCGGTCTCGGCCATGGATTCGGAGAACCCTGCGCAGTTGAGTGCCATCATCGGGGACTGGCCGCGAGGGCTGGCCAGGTGACAGGCCCGCGCCAGCAGTTCTTTACCCGTTCCGGTTTCGCCTTCGATCAGCAACGGCGCATCCAGCGGCGCCATGCGCCGGGCCTCCCGGACCACGGCCGCCATCACTTTCGAGCTTTGAAAGATGCTGTCGAACCCCCGCAGCTCCTGCTTGCGCACGTTATAGATGTGCTCGCCGACCCGGTCGGCGCGGTGCAGCGTCAGCACCGCGCCGGCCATGGCTTCGCTGTCTTCGTGCTCGGATTGCAGGGGCGCGATGTCAGCCAGAAAGATGTCGCCTTTGACCTTCACGCGCAGACCGTTGATGCGCGAGCGATTGGCGCGCACCAGTTGCGGCAGGTCGAAATCCTCGGCGTAACGGGACAGCGGAATGCCCGGTACTTCATCGACCCGCACGCCCAGCAACTGCGCCGCGGCGCGGTTGGCCGCGACGATGGAGCCGCCCATGTCGATGGAGAGCACGGGAAACTCAAGGGCGCCAAGCAAGGCGTTTAGCTCCATGTGCCGACGCTCGCTGGGCATTAGTCCCACACGCTTGACACCAAATACCCCGGCGACGGTCTCGAATTTCGGCACCAGCGCCTGGAACTGCAGATTGATCAGGTTCGGGCAGCGCAGGTAGATCGCGTCGCCATGCTCACCGCCGACTTCTCCGCCGGAGACATTGACGCCGTAAGCGACCAGCAGCTCAAGGATGTCGCGCAGGATACCGACGCGGTTCTGACAGTGGACTTTGATACGCATGGAGGGCTCGCCGGCGTGACATCGATTTCGGAATCGAGCGAGTTTAGCGTCAAGAATATGTTACAGCGCAAGGGCCGAATGAGGCAGCACGGCGGATGTATTCAGGCGAAGCAGATTAACCGTCACGATTTCTTTACGAATTCTCGGACAGGGCTGCGCAGATCGGGCTGGAGCCTGGCAGTTGAGAGGCGCCAAATCAGCTATCAATAGCCCAATCAGTTTTACCCCCAATCGCATTGCTCCATATAAGAACAAGCCATCAGGAGAGCCCCATGAGTACGCAGTACGTCGCCCGCGAGCCGGACGCCACCGGATTCATTCATTACTCGGAAGCCGAGCACAGAATCTGGAACACCCTGATCACCCGCCAGCTCAAGGTGATCGAAGGTCGTGCGTGTCAGGAGTACCTGGAGGGCATCGAGCAGCTCGCCCTGCCCCACGACCGTATTCCGCAGCTTGGCGAAGTCAACCGCGTGCTGGGCGCAACCACGGGATGGCAAGTCGAGCGCGTGCCGGCGCTGATCCCCTTTCAGACCTTTTTCGAGCTATTGGCGAGCAAGCGATTTCCGGTCGCCACGTTCATTCGCAGCGAAGAAGAACTCGACTACCTGCAAGAGCCCGACATCTTCCACGAGGTTTTCGGACACTGCCCCTTACTGACCAACCCCTGGTTTGCAGAATTTACCCACACCTACGGCAAGCTTGGTCTGGCAGCCAGCAAAGAGCAGCGCGTGTATCTTGCCCGCCTCTACTGGATGACCATCGAATTCGGCCTGGTCGACACGCCCCAGGGGCGCAAGATCTACGGCGGCGGCATCCTCTCCTCGCCCAGGGAAACCGTTTACAGCGTGTCGACAACCCCTGAACATCAACCCTTCGACCCGATTGAAGCCATGCGCACGCCCTACCGCATCGACATTCTGCAGCCGGTGTATTTTGTGCTGCCGGACCTCAAGCGCCTGTTCGACCTAGCCCATGAAGACATCATGGGCATGGCCCGCACGGCGGCTGAACGGGGGCTGCACGCGCCGAAATTTCCACCGAAAAATAAAGCCGCTTAAAACAAAAGCCGCCCCAAAAAAAGCAGCCCGAACCCGATCAAGGAATCTTTCAATGACCGCTCTCAACCAATCCCAATGCGAAGCCTGCCGCGCCGACGCCCCACAGGTCAGCGATGCCGAGCTGCCGGATTTGCTCAAGCAGATCCCGGACTGGAACATCGAAGTGCGTGACCGCGTCATGCAGCTGGAAAAAGTCTTTCTGTTCAAGAATTTCAAATTTGCGCTGGCGTTTACCAACGCGGTTGGCGAAATTGCCGAGGCTGAAGGTCACCACCCGGGTCTGCTGACCGAATGGGGCAAAGTGACCGTGACCTGGTGGAGCCACTCCATCAAGGGGCTGCACCGCAACGATTTCATCATGGCCTCCCGCACAGACGAGGTGGCCAAAAGCGCCGAGGGCCGTAAGTAAATGCATTTTTCACAGATCCAGCGCGTACCGGACGATCCCATCCTGGGCCTGATTCAGGCCTACGCCAAAGACCCGAATCCGAACAAGTTCGACCTGGGCGTGGGCGTCTATAAAGATGCGCAGGGCCTGACCACCATCCCCCGCGCGGTGAAAATCGCCGAGCAACGGCTGGTCGATTCCCAGCCCACCAAGAGCTACATCGGTGGCCATGGCGAACCGCGTTTCGGCACGCTGATCTGTGAGCTGGTCATGGGCGCCGATTCACCGCTGATCGCCAGCAAACGCGTCGGCGCGACCCAGACCCCTGGCGGCACGGGCGCGCTGCGGTTGAGCGCCGACTTCATTGCCAACTGCCTGCCGGGCAAAGGCATCTGGCTGAGCGATCCGACCTGGCCGATTCACGAAACCATCTACGCTGCTGCAGGCCTGAAGGTCAGTCACTACCCCTACGTGGGCAGCGACAACACGCTCAACGTGCAGGCCATGCTGGCGACGTTGAAGACTATTCCGGAAGGCGACGTTGTCCTGCTGCATGCGTGCTGTCACAACCCGACCGGGTTCGACCTGTCCCGTGATGACTGGTACGCGGTGCTGGACATCGTCAAGCAACGCAACCTGCTGCCGCTGATCGACTTCGCGTATCAGGGTTTTGGCGACGGTCTTGAAGAAGACGCCTGGGCGGTTCGTCTGTTTGCCGGCGAACTGCCTGAGCTGCTGATCACCAGTTCGTGCTCGAAAAACTTCGGCCTGTATCGCGAACGCACCGGCGCCTTGCTGGTCTGCGCTTACACCCCCGAGAAGCTGATGGATGTGCGCAGTCAGCTGTCGGCGACTGCCCGTAATCTGTGGTCGAACCCGCCGGATCATGGCGCCGCGGTGGTGGCGGAGATTCTGGGCGATCCTGCGTTAAAAGCCCTGTGGGCTGAAGAAGTGGAAGCCATGCGCAGCCGCATTGCGCAACTGCGGGTCGGGCTGGTGGAAGCACTGACACCGCTTGGCCTGGGCGAACGTTTCGCTCACATCGGCGTGCAGCGCGGCATGTTTTCTTACACCGGCATGAACGACGATCAGGTGGCGCGTCTGCGCAACGAGCACAGCGTGTACATGGTGGCGGCGGGTCGAGCCAACGTTGCGGGCATCGACGCCACGCGACTGGACGAGCTGGCGGCAGCGTTTGCAGCGGTTTGCAAGGACTGAAGCAATCACCGAACCGACGCGCTTAGCGGGCCGCGCGCATGTTGCAGGAACCCATCCTCACTACATGACCGGCGGCCCGCATTTAAAAGTCTGATTGTCATTTGTACTGCTGTATCCTCACTGAGCGTTTTCGGACGCGCTGTTCAATTCAGCCGCAACACACTTGTGAGGAGCGACGATATGCATGAAATCCCGAACTTCCCCTTCCCAAGCCAAACCCAGCAAAGCGCAGCAGCCCGCCAGGAACTCGGTCAGCCGATCGAGATGAAGGCCAGCGGTAAACGCAACGAGAGCAGCAAAGCCCAAAGCCCGCGCTGAAGGCTAATTGTCCAGCCCCTATGGAAGAGCGTCTTCAAGGTGTATTTCCATAAGGGCTGAATCATCCGCGACAGGTTTCACCTCTGCTCCACCCCGACCCATATCCACCCATCCGCCACTCCCATGAACCGCCGTGCCTCGTTATCATGTGCCCTCGCGCGGATTCAAGCGTCTACGCTTCAACCCGATTCCCCCCTCGCTATTCTTTTTCCGTCGTAACCGTGGATCTATGCCCATGCCAGACGCTTCGAGCGCTGCCCCTCAACGTCCTATGGCTGTCACGCTGCAGGTTGTTTCCATCGTGCTGTTCACCTTCATCGGCTACCTGAACATCGGTATCCCGCTGGCCGTATTGCCCGGTTATGTGCACACCGACCTTGGTTTCGGCGCGGTCGCCGCCGGGCTGGTGATCAGCGTGCAATACCTCGCAACCCTGCTCAGCCGCCCCTACGCCGGGCGCCTCATCGACACCCGGGGCCCGAAGAAAGCGGTGATCATCGGCCTGTTCGGCTGCGGGTTGAGTGGCGTGTTCATGCTGCTCGCCGACTGGCTCGACGCCTGGCCGATGGTCAGCCTGATCAGCTTGTTCGTGGGCCGGCTGGTGCTTGGCAGTGCAGAGAGCCTGGTTGGTTCCGGCTCGATCGGCTGGGGCATCGGCCGCGTTGGCGCCGCCAATACGGCCAAAGTGATTTCATGGAACGGCATCGCCAGTTATGGCGCACTGGCCATCGGCGCGCCCGTGGGTGTGTTGCTGGTCAACGCGCTGGGGCTGTGGAGCATGGGCGTCAGCATCATGCTGCTGGCGGCGCTGGGTATTTCCCTGGCCTGGAAGAAAACCCCGGCGCCGCTGGTGCATGGGGAGCGTTTGCCCTTTCTTCACGTGCTCGGCCGCGTGCTGCCCCACGGCACCGGGCTGGCGCTGGGTTCGATCGGATTCGGCACCATCGCGACCTTCATCACGCTGTACTACGCCAGCCACACCTGGCCGAATGCCGTGCTGTGTCTAAGCCTGTTCGGCGCCTGCTTCATCGGCGCACGCCTGCTGTTCGGCAACCTGATCAACCGCATCGGCGGCTTCCGCGTGGCGATTGCCTGCCTGTCAGTGGAGACGTTGGGGTTGTTGCTGCTGTGGCTGGCGCCCAGCCCGAATCTGGCGCTGGCGGGCGCGGCACTGACCGGCTTCGGCTTCTCGCTGGTGTTCCCGGCGCTGGGCGTGGAAGCGGTCAATCTGGTACCGCCCGCCAGTCGCGGTGCGGCAGTCGGGGCTTATTCGCTGTTTATCGACCTGTCGCTGGGGATTACCGGGCCGGTGGCGGGCGCCGTGGCGGCAGGTTTCGGCTTTGCGTCGATTTTCCTGTTCGCCGCGCTGGCTTCGCTGAGCGGGCTGGGGCTGAGTGTGTATCTGTACAAGCACGCGAACAGGACGCGGGAAAAGCCGGTCGCCAGCTGATCCCGCAAGCGACACTCAAAAATCCACCTTGCCCCGCCCTGCCTTGATCGACCCGCGCTTGGTTTTTGATTCCAGCCGGCGGGTCTTCGAGCCCAGGGTCGGCTTGGTCGGCCGACGCTTCTTCTCGACCTTCCCCGCACTGATGATCAGCTCACTCAAACGCTCCAGCGCATCGGCCCGGTTCTGTTCCTGCGTGCGGTATTGCTGCGCCTTGATGACCAGCACGCCGTCGCTGGTGATGCGGCTGTCACGCAGCGCCAACAGGCGTTCCTTGTAGAACGGCGGCAACGACGAAGCGTTGATGTCGAAGCGCAGGTGCATGGCGCTGGACACCTTGTTGACGTTCTGACCACCGGCACCCTGGGCACGGATGGCGGTCAGCTCGACGTCGCTGTCCGGCAGATGGATGTTGTTGGAGATGATCAGCATGGCAATCTGTGTCCTGGTTCGAAGCCGCCGCGACGTCACCGGCGGCTCTCGCCTTATTTGATGATCGACGTCCGCTGGGCCATTGACTCGCTATTGGCCCGACGCTTGTTCTTGATCAGGTAGAACACCCACATCGCCGCCAGCCAGACCGGGATCGCGTACACCGAAATCCGGATGCCGGGAATCATCAGCATGATCCCGAGAATCAGCACCACAAACGCCAGACAGACGTAGTTGCCGTACGGGTACCACAGTGCCTTGAACAGCGGCTGCTGGCCGACCCGGGTCAGGTGCTGGCGGAACTTGAGGTGCGAATAGCTGATCATCGCCCAGTTGATCACCAGCGTGGCGACCACCAGCGACATCAGCAGCTCAAGGGCATTTTGCGGCATCAGGTAGTTGAGCAGCACGGCAATCAGGGTCACCGCCGCCGACACCAGAATCGCCCGCACCGGGACACCCCGGCTGTCGACCCGCGCCAGTGACTGCGGCGCATCGCCCTGCTCGGCCATGCCAAACAGCATGCGCGCGTTGCAATACGTGCCGCTGTTGTAGACCGACAACGCCGCCGTCAGCACCACGAAGTTGAGAATGTGCGCCGCCGTCGTGCTGCCCAGCATCGAGAACACATGCACGAACGGGCTGCCGCTGTAGGCATCGCCGGAGGCATTGAGGTCGATCAACAAAGCGTCCCATGGCGTCAGTGACAGCAGCACCACCAGCGAGCCGATGTAGAAAATCAGAATCCGGTAGATGACCTGATTGATCGCCTTGGGAATGATGGTTCGCGGCTGATCCGCTTCGGCTGCGGTGAAGCCGAGCATCTCAAGGCCACCGAACGAGAACATGATGAACGCCAGCGCCATGACCAGCCCGCTCACGCCATGGGGGAAGAAGCCGCCCCGATCCCACAGGTTACTGACCGATGCTTGCGGCCCACCCTCGCCGCTCACCAGCAGATAGCTGCCCAGGGCGATCATCCCCAGAATCGCCACGACCTTGATGATCGCGAACCAGAATTCGGCCTCGCCAAAGACTTTTACGTTGGCCAGGTTGATGACGTTGATCATCACGAAGAACACCGCGGCCGAGGCCCACGCCGGGACCTCGGGCCACCAGTACTGGATGTATTTGCCAACGGCGGTCAGCTCTGACATGCCCACCAGAATGTACAGGACCCAGCAGTTCCAGCCCGACAGGAAACCGGCAAAGCCGCCCCAGTATTTGTGGGCGAAATGGCTGAACGACCCGGCCACCGGCTCTTCGACGATCATTTCGCCGAGCTGGCGCATGATCATGAAGGCGATGAAGCCGCAGACGGCGTAACCAAGAATCATCGATGGGCCAGCGGACTTCAGCACCCCTGCCGAGCCCAGAAACAGACCCGTGCCGATCGCGCCACCGAGGGCGATCAGCTGGATGTGACGGTTCTTCAGACCACGCTTCAAGTCACCCGAATGGGACATGTTTTCACTCATTGGCAAACCACCTTGGCGCGCTTGTCTGTGACGGAATCGAACCCGACGCGCTCATGACGCGCCGGAGGGAAACGGAGTGGGTAACCCCGAGGGATTGGCGTCCATACGCCGGTGGATCACAGAAAAAACGGGCGCGCATTGTACACCGCTCACATGGCGATTGGCGGCGAAGAATTCTCGGCTGACGCCGCTCCCACCTTATTCGACCGGTGCTTTTGTAGAGACCGGCTTCAGCCGGGAAGCTGTTCTATGCCAACCCCCGACACAATTCTGTCGCGAAAATAATTCACTGAAATCGAAAGCTCCCTAACGTTGTTTTCCCTACAAGTTTCAATAAGTCCGGCGAAATGCCAGCATTTGGCAGCCAAATTTAACGTTGCAACAGTCTGACTCTTGCACTAGTTTTTTCAGTGCTTGCTGGCCACGAAGGTCAGTGTGCTTCCATGACGAGGACCGGGGCTCAGCCCTTTCGTCCTCGCTGCATTCGGCAAGTACGTCATTCTCAGGAGATTCACCTATGCAAACAGTTGAACTGGCTCTGGAAGAAGAACTGCAATTGGACGATTGGTTTGAAGCACCGACTCATGATGCCGCTGTGGAGATGATGCAGGCTGACGCCGTAGTGCCGTTTGGCACCGCGATGTGGCCGTTCTAAAACAGCTGAAGGGCGAACGTGGCTAACGCGTTCGCCCTCTTGTTTTAAGCATTCGGAGCGGAGCGCACCCATGGACAACAGCAGCGCCATCGAACATTTCCTGTATTACCTGCAACGCCACCCCGCCGTCACAGGCATGACAACTCCCCAAGTACTACTGGCCCACACCCCGGAATATCGCGGCATCGTCGACGGCATTATCGAAAGCTCGACGGCGCGGGATTTCTTTCGCTTCAGCACCTTGCCGCTGGACACCACCCCGGTCGGCGAGCTGACAGAGGCCATCACCGGTTCCGATCTCTTCGTCTTGTTCTACGATTCCTCAACGCTGCCCAATCCTCGCGCGGAGGGGCCGCCGTTCATTCGCCAGTTGCAGGAGGTGATGTCGGCGCAGTGGAAGAAGTCTCTGCTGTTCAAAGATTACGGCGACTATTTCTACGACGCCTTCAGCGTTGAGCCCGAGCGCATCGCGCAGCTGAATGCGGCGCTGATCGACACCATGAACCAAGGCGAGACCCTCAGCTTCAGTGACGACCACGGTTCGTACTTAGAGGCCCCGCTGCGCGAGTTGAAGAAGTGGACCAACATCAACGGCGTCGGCAACTACGACTTGGCGTCCGGCGAGATCGCCACCCACAGCGAATCCATCAACGGTCATGTGCGGTTTCTCGGGACGTTTCTCAGCACCATCCCTTTCGCGCGCAAATACGGAATCATCGAATCGCCGCTGGAGTTGTGGATCGAGAACTCCGTGGTGACCCGCATCGCCACTGACGTACCGGGGCTGGAGCACGACTTCAATAAATACCTGGACGCCAACCCCTCGAACCGGCGTATCGAAGAACTGGGGATCGGCACCAACGAAGGCGTCAGTCAGCTGTACGCGCGCAACGCAGGCTTTGAAGAGCGCCACTGCGGGCTGCATCTCGGACTGGGCGGTGGTGCCAAGGGCAGCCATCACATGGACCTGATTTTCAACAGCGGATCACTGGCCGTGGACAAGCGCGTGGTGTTCGACGGGACTGCCTACGTCGTCTGACTCCCAAGCGGGCATAAAAAAACGCCAGTCTCTCGACTGGCGTTTTTCGTAGTGCAGACCGCTGTCAGTGTTTCACAACGGCATTACTCAGGCTTACGACGACCAAAGCCAGGACGTTGACCGGAGCCGCTTGGCGGGCCGCGGCGTTTGCCCGACGGGGTCTTGTCGTCCACCAGACCGATGCCGGGACGCGAAGGCTTCGGCTTGGCAGGACGCTTGTTCATGTCGCTTGGGCGTTCCGCAACTGGCGTGCCACGACCGTTGTCGCTGCGAGCGCTGTCGCCACGTGGATTGCCGCCACGCGCAGTGTCGCCACGGCCGCCGATGGCCGGACGCGGGGTGCGCGCCGGACGGCCGTTTTCCGCAGGCTTGCGCGCAGGGCGCTCGCCATCAGCCAGACGCGGCTCGCGGGCCGGACGATCCGGGGACACCGCATCCTTGGCCGGACGCAGCTGACGCACGCGCTCGCCCTTGCCCAACGGACGGGAGGACTGGCGCTGCAAACGCTCCAGCTTGTCCTTGGTCTTGGCATTCATCTGCGGCATCGCGACCGGCGTCAGGCCGACCTCGGCGCTGAGGATGTCGACTTCCTGCTGACTCATTTCGCGCCAGCGACCCATCGGCAGATCGGAATTGAGGAACACCGGACCGAAACGCACACGCTTCAGGCGGCTCACCACCAACCCCTGGGATTCCCACAACCGGCGAACTTCACGGTTGCGGCCTTCCATGACCACGCAGTGGTACCAGTGGTTGAAGCCTTCGCCACCCGGCGCCTGCTGAATGTCGGTGAAACGCGCCGGGCCGTCTTCCAGCACCACGCCAGCCTTCAGGCGCGCCAGCATGTCGTCGTCGACTTCGCCACGGACGCGCACGGCGTACTCGCGGTCCATTTCGAACGAGGGGTGCATCAGGCGGTTGGCCAGTTCACCGTCGGTGGTGAACATCAGCAAGCCGGTGGTATTGATGTCCAGACGACCGATGTTGATCCAGCGGCCTTCTTTCGGGCGCGGCAGGCGATCAAATACGGTCGGACGGCCTTCAGGGTCGTCACGGGTGCAGATTTCACCGTCTGGTTTGTTGTACATGACGACGCGGCGAACGGTTTCGGCGGCTTCTTCGCGGCGGATCACGCGACCGTCGACCGTGATGGCGTCGTGCAGGTCGACGCGCTGACCGAGCGTGGCCTGAACGCCATTGACCTTGATGCGGCCTTCGCCGATCCAGGCTTCAACGTCGCGACGGGAACCGACGCCAATGCGCGCCAGGACTTTCTGCAGTTTTTCGCCTGCTGGGCCGATCTCTTTGTCTTGCTTGTCTTGTTCACTCATCTGGGCACCTCCCGGTGTGTCGAATCAGGGCATGCGCGAGTGGGCATGGCCTGTGGCCCGGCTCTCTGGACGAGAGCGGCTCCGGATCAGAACAACTCTGAGGCGGAACGGGCAGAAAACTGAAATCCCTGGCGCGTGTGGATCGCCAAAAGGTCGCGAATCATACGCGCCTGACGCGCGTTGCGCACCAGAGACTAGATGAAAAATTCAGGCTCACTTCTTTTTCCGCCGACTGGCGCCCTTGAGTTTGATCAGCCGCAGAGCCGACTCGGCGAGCACCGAGCGCTTTTCGTCCTTCTCCATCTTCTTCCAGGACTTGATTTCGCGCTTGCTGCGACCGCAGCCGAGGCAAATGTCCTCGTCGAATTTGCAGAGGCTGATGCAGGGATTCTTGGTGCTCATGGGTTCGCCTGAGTGAGGAATTGGGCGCTGCGCACATTTCCGCCACAGCGTTCGTCACCGCGGATCTTCATCGTCCTGCGGCGGTTCTTCCAATTCAGACTCTTTATCGGCCTCATCGAGCAATAAATCGTCGAAGTCGATTTTCAGGCCCTGCTCCATGGTATCCAGCTCGGCCAGCAGGCTGCGGAAACTGGTCTCATCCCGGGGCGCTTCAGGCTCTGCGTCAGCATCGAGCGGCAGGCTGGCGTCGGCCAACGCCTGCAAATGCGCGGGCACCGGCGCGTCGTCGAATTCCAGCACCGGCTCGGTTTCCATCTCGCGCAGGTCGGCCAGCGGTGGCAGTTCGTCGAGGTTTTTCAGGTTGAAGTGGTCAAGAAAGGCTTTGGTGGTGGCAAACATTGCCGGCTTGCCGGGGACGTCACGGTAGCCGACGATCCTGATCCACTCGCGCTCCATCAACGTTTTGACGATGTTGGTGTTGACCGCAACGCCGCGCACGTCCTCGATCTCGCCACGGGTGATCGGCTGGCGGTACGCGATCAGCGCCATGGTTTCCAGCAGGGCCCGGGAATAACGCTGGGGCCGCTCTTCCCACAAGCGCCCGACCCATGGCGCGAACTTCTCGCGGATCTGCAAGCGGTATCCGGTGGCAACTTCTTTCAGTTCAAAGGCGCGGTTATCGCAGGATTTGGCCAGCAGCGTCAGGGCCTTCTTGAAGACCGGAGGTTCGGGCCGCTCGCCCTCTTCGAACAGCTCGTAGAGCCGCTCCAGGGACTGCGGTTTTCCGGAGGCGAGCAAAAACGCTTCGAGCAACGGCGCCAGATCGCGGGGTTCATTCAGGTTCATTGATCAGCTCTTGCTCTTTATTCGGCTCGCGCCCGCACATGAATAACGGCGAAGGCCTCGTTTTGCACCAGCTCCACCAGTTGCTCCTTGACCAGTTCCAGCACGGCCATGAACGTCACCACCACGCCCAGCCGCCCCTCTTCTGCCGTGAACAGCTCGGCGAAGGGCACGAACCCCGCGCCCTTCAAGCGCTCCAGCACATCACTCATGCGCTCGCGGGTGGACAGCGCCTCGCGGCTGACCTGATGGCTTTCGAACATGTCGCCACGGCGCAGCACGTCGGCCATCGACATCAACAGCTCTTCGAGGGCGACGTCCGGCAACAACTTGCGCACTCGCGCTTCGGGCGCCTCAAGCCTGGGTATAAAGACATCACGGCCCACGCGAGACAGCTGGTCGATGCCTTCAGCTGCCGCCTTGAACCGCTCGTATTGCTGCAAGCGGCGAATCAGCTCGGCGCGAGGGTCACCCTCTTCTTCCTCAGCCATTTCCGAGCGCGGCAGGAGCATGCGCGATTTGATCTCGGCAAGCATGGCCGCCATGACCAGGTACTCGGCGGCGAGCTCCAGGCGCACGGTTTTCATCAGCTCGACGTAACCCATGTACTGACGGGTGATTTCCGCCACGGGGATGTCGAGGATGTTGATGTTCTGTTTGCGAATCAGGTAAAGCAGCAAGTCCAGCGGGCCTTCGAAGGCTTCGAGGAACACTTCCAGCGCATCCGGCGGGATGTACAGGTCGACCGGCATCTGCGTGACGGCCTGACCGTAGACCATGGCAAACGGCAGCTCTTGCTGGGCGTTGGCCTGCGGGTCGATGTGAGCGTCGGTCTGAACATCCAGCGTTTGCGCCTGGGTCACTCGACTTCGACCCCGAACGGCGTCGGATCGCCGCAACCCACGCGCACCACCTGAGGCTCGCCATCGGTCAGGTTGACCACGGTCGAGGCCGAAATGCCGCCCTCGCCTGCGTCGATGATCAGGTCCACCTGATGCTCGAGGATCCCGCGCATCTCGTAAGGGTCACTCATCGGAATGGTCTCGCCGGGCATGATCAGGCTCACGCTCATCAGCGGCTCGCCCAGTTCCTGCAACAGCGCCTGCGCAATGGGATGGCCCGGAACGCGCAAACCAATGGTGCGCCGCTTGGGGTGCAAGACCAGACGCGGCACGTCACGGGTGGCGCCGAGGATGAAGGTGTACGGCCCCGGCGTGTGCGCCTTGAGCACGCGAAACGCCGCCGTGTCGACCTTGGCGAACAACCCGAGCTGGGACAGGTCGCTGCACATCAGCGTGAAGTTGTGTTTGTCATCGAGTTGACGCAGGCGACGGATGCGCTCGACGGCGGTCTTGTCGCCCATCTGGCAACCCAACGCGTAGGACGAATCGGTGGGATACACCACCAGACCGCCCGCCCGGATGATTTCCACGGCCTGCTTGATCAGGCGCGCTTGCGGATTCTCCGGGTGGACCTGGAAAAATTGACTCACGGTAATTTCCTGTTCAGACGGCAGTAGGCTGGTCATGTTTGAACCGACACCAAAGGGGCGGCAGGTCTTCGGGCAATGGGCGATAAACGCCGATTTCAGACCATGCGCCTGGGGCATGAAAATCACTGCCGGCACTGACCAGCAGACCGAACTCACGGGCCAGAATCGCCAGACTGCCGACCTGATCGGCAGGCTGCAGGCCGTTGACCACTTCTATTGCGTGGCCGCCAGCCTGGATGAAGTCGGCGACCAGCTTGCGACGCTTGCTGCGGGTGAAATCGTAATGCGAAGGGTGCGCAAGGCTGATCCAGGCCCCGGCGGCGCGCAGGGTCGCCACCGTTTCCTCAAGGGTCGGCCAGTGTTGCTTGACGTCGCCCAGTTTGCCCGCGCCGAG
The DNA here is from genome assembly GCF_041060445.1 of Pseudomonas sp. W2-17. NCBI lineage: Bacteria > Pseudomonadati > Pseudomonadota > Gammaproteobacteria > Pseudomonadales > Pseudomonadaceae > Pseudomonas > Pseudomonas sp. W2-17. Next base: position 52,839 of record NZ_JAUFNS010000004.1, read on the forward strand.
CCATTTGCGGAACGCTTCGGCGCGGTCTTTGACGAACCCCTGATTGACCAGAAAGTCGGCAAAGTGCGGTCGGGCCGGCGCATTGCCGCTGTCGCCCAGGGCCTGCTGCACCGCGCGCGCACCTTCGAGCGCACCGGGCATACCTTTCATCGCTAACTTGCGACTTATTTCCTCGGCCCGCAACCAGCGGCCGGTGTGCAATTGCTCGATGGCCTCACGCAATTGCGGGGCGTTCACATCGAACGCATAGCCCAACACATGAATGGTGGCACCGCCCCAGGTGCAGGACAATTCGATGCCGTCGATCAGCTGCATACCCAGCGCAAGCGCCGCAGCACGGGCCTCGGCGAGGCCTTCGAGGGTGTCGTGATCGGTCAGCGCGAGGACTTTCACGCCGTGCTCGTGGGCACGTGCGACAAGTACCGCGGGCGCAAGGGCGCCATCGGAAGCGGTGCTGTGGCAGTGCAGATCGACGTTCATAGGGGCGCTTTCGCAGTCATTGATGTTTGTTATTATGCCGTCACATCCAGCTTCTGGCTCTTACTGTGAAACAATTCATCGACTTCATCCCGCTCATCCTGTTCTTCATCGTTTACAAAATCAGCCCGCAAGCCGTCGATGTCCTTGGCCACAGCTTCATGGTAGGCGGGATTTACAGCGCCACTGCGATGCTGATCGCCAGCTCCCTCGTGGTTTACGGCGTTCTTTATGTCCGTCAGGGCAAACTGGAAAAAAGTCAGTGGCTGACGCTGATTGCCTGTCTGGTCTTCGGTAGCCTGACCCTGGCTTTCCACAGCGAAACCTTCCTGAAGTGGAAAGCCCCGGTCGTCAACTGGGTCTTCGCGCTGATCTTTGCCGGCAGCCACTTCATTGGCGACCGTCTGTTGATTCAACGCATCATGGGCCACGCGCTCACACTGCCGCAGGCGGTCTGGACCAAGCTGAACATCGCGTGGATCGTGTTCTTCCTGTTCTGCGGCGCAGCCAATCTCTATGTGGCCTTTACCTATCAAGAATTCTGGGTCGACTTCAAGGTGTTCGGCAGCCTGGGCATGACCCTGCTGTTCCTGGTGGGCCAGGGCATTTACCTGGCCCGCCACATCCATGACGCCGACCCGTCCACCCAGCCTTCAAACAAGAAAAGAGAGGACTGACATGCTCTACGCAATCGTGGCAACCGACGTCGCCAACTCGCTGGAAAAACGCCTGGCCGCCCGCCCTGCGCACCTTGATCGCCTGAACGCGATGAAGGCTGAAGGCCGCATCGTTCTCGCCGGCCCGATGCCTGCAGTGGACAGCATCGACCCGGGCACTGCAGGGTTTACCGGCAGCCTGATCGTCGCGGAATTCGAGTCCCTCAAGGATGCCCAGGCCTGGGCTGATGCCGATCCCTACGTTGCATCCGGTGTCTACGCCGGCGTGGTCGTGAAACCGTTCAAGCAAGTCCTGCCCTGATAGGCCTGATCAGCGCCCGGCTCCGTACATGAGCCGGACCGCCTTCAACCCGCTTTACATTGCTCACCCTTCGCACTGGCCTGCCGATAAGTTGCTAGAACCAAGAGCTTTGACGGCGGCTCAAAGAGGCACGGGCGGTCATGCCTTTGCGGGTATTGATCGAACAACAACGATTTGTAGCGAGGGGCCGCGCAACAAGGGTGGCCCTCCAGTGCGGTATCTTTGCCAGCGGCCGGCGTAGACGTCGTCGGCAACGGTTAAATTGAGTGAGTCATGAGCGAGCTGTTACTTATTGATGATGACCAGGAGCTCTGTGAGCTCCTGAGCAGTTGGTTGAGTCAGGAAGGGTTCGCCGTGCGCGCCTGCCACGACGGCCAGAGCGCGCGCAAGGCGCTCGCCGAATCCGCACCCGCTGCGGTGGTGCTGGACGTGATGCTGCCCGACGGCAGCGGTCTGGAACTGCTCAAACAATTGCGCACCGATCACCCCGACCTCCCCGTGCTGATGCTGTCGGCGCGCGGCGAACCGCTGGACCGCATCCTCGGTCTGGAACTGGGTGCCGACGATTACCTGGCCAAGCCCTGCGATCCCCGTGAACTGACAGCGCGTCTGCGCGCGGTGTTGCGCCGCAGCCATCCGACGGCGGTCTCGTCGCAGATCGAGCTGGGCGACCTGTGCTTCAGCCCGGCGCGGGGGGTGGTCACGATTGATGAGCAGGAATTCACCCTGACCGTGTCCGAAGCGCGTCTGCTGGAGGCCTTGCTCGGCCAGCCCGGCGAGCCGCTGGAGAAGCAGGAGCTGGCGCAACTGGCCTTGGGTCGCAAGCTGACGCTCTACGACCGCAGCCTTGATATGCACGTCAGCAACCTGCGCAAGAAGATCGGCCCCCACGCCGACGGCCGCCCGCGCATCGTGGCCCTGCGCAGTCGTGGGTACTATTACAGCCTCTGACGAGGGAGTTGGGAGCGGTAAGCTGCAAGCTGCAAGTAAAAGCAACACCAGCGACGCGCACTTCTTGTAGCTTGCCGCTTGGAGCTTGCAGCTGGCCGCGCACTCGGTAGCAGGCACACTACGTCAACACACCAGCGCGCCCCCTTTACCCAAGCTTTACCGACGCCTGACCTCCCTTGACCTTGATCTCCCTACACTGGCCTCAACCGGCACAGAGCCGAAATCGAGACAAGGAGATTCACCATGCGCAAGACTTTGATGGCTTTGATGTTCGCCGCGGCCCTGCCTACCGTTGCAATGGCCATGCCTCCGGAAGGCGGCCCGATGGGTGGCCCTGGTGGTCCAGGCTTTGATGGCCCTGGCATGCATCACCGCAAAGGTCCTCTGGAACAGCTGAACCTGACTCCGGAGCAACGTCAGCAAGTCGACAGGCTGATGGGCGCTCAATGGCACGGCCGCAACGAGATCACCCAGAAGTACCTGGCCAAGCTGTCGGCTGCCGACCAAAAAGCGATGAAGGATGAACAGGAAGCTGCCCGGGCCAAAACCCAATCCGACATCCGTGCACTGCTAACACCGGAGCAACAAAAGACCTTCGACCAGATCCAGAAGGATGAAGCCCAGCGCCGTGCGGACCGCGCCGAGTTCGAAGCCTGGAAAGCGCAGAAAGCGCAAAAAACCCAGTAACCGGCTGCTGGCGCGGCATTACACTTCCCCCAACCCGACACGCTCCCCGGCGTGTCGGGTTTTCTATTTGACGAACCGGGTCGAGGGCAGCACGTGCGTTCATTGTTCTGGAGAATCCTGGCCAGCTTCTGGCTGGCGATCGCGTTGGTGGCGGGCCTGTCGATTCTGATGGGGCATGTGCTCAATCAGGACGCCTGGATCCTCAGTCGCCATCCCGGTCTGCACAACTTGCCGCAGAAGTGGGTCGAGCTGTACGAAGGCCAAGGCGAAAAATCTGCCCAGGACTATCTGCAAGATCTCAAGCGCAAATACCACATCGACGTTCAGGTGCTGAACGACAGCGGCGAAGCGGTGATCCCCGGCACCTTCCCGCCCCGCGCGGCGGCCTTTGAAGAGCGGCAGAATGACGACACACGGCCACTGCCGTGGCGGCGCCTGACCACCGAATACACCAGTGAAAAAACCGGGGAAACCTACCTGCTGATTTACCGCATCCCTCATCCGGAGCTGGACGCGTGGCACCGCGACAGTCTGGTCTGGCCGCTGAGTGCGCTGGGTATCGCGCTGGTGGTGCTGACGTTGTTCAGCCTGATGGTGACACTGTCGATCACCCGTCCATTAAGCCGTTTGCGCGGCGCGGTGCATGACCTCGGCCAGACCACCTACCAGCAGAACAGCCTGGCGCAATTGGCCAACCGCCGCGATGAATTCGGCGTGCTGGCGAACGACTTCAACCGCATGGGCGCTCGCCTGCAAAGTCAGATCAGCAGTCAGCGCCAGCTGCTCCGCGATGTTTCCCATGAACTGCGCTCTCCCCTGGCCCGCCTGCGGATTGCCCTGGCCCTGGCCGAACGCGCCGAGCCGGCGGAACGCAACAAGCTGTGGCCGCGCCTGACCCGTGAGTGCGACCGCCTGGAAGAGTTGATCAGTGAAATTCTGGCGCTGGCGCGACTGGACGCCGACATGGGCAGCGCCACGCCGGTGGATGTGTCAGGGCTGTTGCATCATTTGCAGGCAGAGACGGAGATGGGCGGCGGCGAGCAGACGGTTTCGGTGTCGGTGGAGCCTGGCGTGCAGTTGCAGGGCTGGCCGAGCGTGCTGGAACGGGCACTGGACAATCTGCTGCGCAACGCGCTGCGTTTCAACCCGGAGGGACAACCGATCGAGTTGAGTGCGAACACTGAGGGGGATGAGTTGCGTCTCAGCGTGCGGGATCACGGGCCCGGTGCCAATCCGGAGCATCTGGCGCAGTTGGGCGAGCCGTTCTATCGCGCGCCGAACCAGACCGCGCCGGGGTACGGGCTGGGTCTGGCGATTGCCAAACGCGCCGCCGAGAAGCACGGTGGAACGCTGGTGCTGGGCAATCACCCGCAGGGTGGATTTGTGGCCAGCATCGTGGTGCCCCGCCAGCTGACCGCTTTGCACGGTTGATTCCCCGGTCGCAGCCACTCCCGCTGAATGGGTGCGGTACCCAGCAGGACTGGCTTCAGCCGGGGAGAGGCCGGCGTGCACACCCTTAGTTTTGCGGCGTGACGCCTGATGCCTTCCCGGCTAAAGCCGGTCCCACTAACCCTCCCACGCACTGACAAACCCATCCACCTCCGGCTTCGCCGGTTCGCGGGGCGGGTTTTGCGCGGTGCCCAGGTAAAGGAAGCCGACGACTTCTTCATCTGCTGTCAGCCCCAACCCATCGGCGACGTGGCGTGTGTAGGACAAATCCCCCGAGCGCCAGACCGCGCCGATCCCCATCGCGTAGGCAGCCAACAAGATGCCGTGGGCGGCACACCCTGCGGTGATCAGCTGTTCCTTTTTCGGCACCTTGAAGTGATCGGTCAGCCTGGCGATGACCACGACCACCAAGGGCGCGCGCAACGGTCCGTTTCTAGCCTTGTCCAGCGCTTTGGCGTCGACCTCGCCGCCTTTGTCGATCAATGCTTGGGCCAGCAAATCCCCCATGCGGTTACGTGCGTCGCCCTCTACGGTCAGAAAACGATAGGGCCGCAACACGCCGTGGTCCGGCGCGCGCAGGGCGGCGCCAAAGAGGATCTCGCGTTGCTCGGCGTTTGGAGCGGGTTCGATCAAGCGGGGCACGGACACGCGATTAAGCAATACGTCGAGCGCTTCCATTAAGTCGTCTCCAGGAAAAATGACGGGCCATTGTAGTGCCCTCGGTGCAGTCTTGAACTTCAATAACGATTAACCAGGGCATTTACTTACAACACTCTCGGAAACGCCTCGGTTTACACAAACGGGCCCGCGAGTAGAATGGCCGCCCTCTCACTACCTGATCAGAGCGACTGCATGGCGTTGCCGACACTCCGCATCATCGGTTTCATTATCGGCATCTTCCTGATTACCCTGGCCATCGCCATGGTCGTGCCGATGATCACCCTGATGATCTTCCACCGCACCGCCGACATGCCGTCGTTTCTATGGTCGAGCCTGATCACATTCGTGTCCGGGCTGGCGCTGGTGGGTCAGGGCCGACCTGAACATGTGCACCTGCGCCCGCGGGACATGTACCTGCTGACGGTCAGCAGCTGGGTCATCGTCTGCGTCTTCGCGGCGCTGCCGTTTCTGCTCACGCAACACATCAGCTACACCGACTCCTTCTTCGAAAGCATGTCCGGCATCACCGCAACCGGCTCCACGGTGCTCAGCGGGCTGGACACCATGTCCCCCGGCATCCTGATCTGGCGTTCGTTGCTGCACTGGCTCGGCGGCATCGGCTTCATCGGCATGGCGGTGGCGATTCTGCCGCTGTTGCGCATCGGCGGCATGCGCCTGTTCCAGACCGAGTCGTCGGACCGTTCCGAAAAAGTCATGCCGCGTTCCCACATGGTCGCCAAGTTCATCGTCCTGGTTTACCTCGGCATCACCGTGCTGGGCACGCTGGCGTTCTGGTGGGCGGGCATGAGCCTGTTCGACGCCATCAACCACGCCATGTCGGCGATTTCCACCGGAGGCTTCTCCACCTCGGATCAGTCTTTGGCGAAATGGCCGCAGCCTGCCGTGCATTGGGTCGCGATCGTCGTGATGATCCTTGGCGCCCTGCCGTTCACCCTGTATGTCGCGACGCTGCGGGGCAATCGCTGGGCGCTGCTCAAGGACCAGCAGGTGCAGGGGTTTATCGTCCTGCTGTTGGTGATGTGGCTGGTGATGACCGCCTGGTACTGGGCGACGACCGATCTGCCGTGGTATGACGCGTTGCGTCATGTGGCGCTGAACGTGACCTCGGTGGTGACCACCACCGGCTTCGCGCTGGGGGACTACAGCCTGTGGGGTAACTTCGCCCTGATGCTGTTCTTCTATCTGGGGTTCATCGGTGGGTGTTCAGGATCAACGGCGGGCGGCGTGAAGGTCTTCCGCTTTCAGGTTGCGTACATCCTGCTGCGCGCCAACCTGCACCAGTTGATTCACCCACGCGCGGTGATCAAGCAGAAGTACAACGGTCACCGGCTGGACGACGAGATCGTGCGCTCGATCCTGACCTTCTCGTTTTTCTTCACTTTCACCATCTGCCTGATCGCGCTGATGCTGTCGCTGCTGGGGCTGGACTGGATGACGGCGCTGACCGGCGCCGCCAGCACCGTGTCGGGCGTAGGGCCAGGGCTGGGTGAAACCATCGGCCCGGCGGGTAATTTCTCGACGCTGCCGGATGCCGCCAAGTGGATTCTGTCACTGGGCATGCTGCTCGGGCGGCTGGAAATCATCACGGTGCTGGTGCTGTGCATCCCGGCGTTCTGGCGGCACTAGAATATTGCGGGCCGGGCCATGTCATTCGCGAAGCCCTTAGAAATTTCGCGGCGAGCGGCGGAGGCTCGGCTAAGCTCAGCCAATACCCTGCCTCGGAGCACAGTTTTGTGGAAACAATGAAGCGTTTCGACCGATTCGCAGACTTCTATCCGTATTACCTGCAGGAACACCGCGACAGCACCTGCCGCCGTTTGCATTTCATCGGCACAAGTCTGGTCATCCTGATCCTGGCATTCGCCGTGCTCAGCGCTAGCTGGACGTTGTTATGGGTCTTGCCGCTGGCGGGCTACACCTTCGCCTGGGTCGGCCATTTCTTTTTCGAGAAGAACCGCCCGGCTACGTTCAAGCATCCGTTCTACAGCCTGCTCGGCGATTTCGTGATGTACAAGGACATGCTCAGGGGCAAAGTGCCGTTTTGATCGGCACTCCCTCGGCATCACTTATGACGCCTTGCTGCCGCGCCGATTGAACAGAAAAACCGCTGGCGCTCAGACCGTTTCGCCCACCGGTTCCGGCGCTTGTGGGCTTTTGGCTTTGACGTGGGCATCGGCCAGCCGGAACAGCTCGATCGTGCCATCCCAATGTTCGATCAAAGCCGTGCAGGACTCCACCCAGTCGCCGCAATTGAGGTATTCCACGCCGCCCACCTGACGGATTTCGGCGTGGTGAATATGTCCGCACACCACCCCGTCCAGCCCGCGCTTGACGCACTCATGGGCGATGGCTTCCTCGAAGTCGCTGATGAAACTCACCGCAGTCTTGACCTTGTGCTTCAGGTACGCCGATAGCGACCAATAGCCGTAGCCGTACTTGGCGCGCCAGTGGTTGAGCCAGCGATTGAGGGTCAGGGTGAATTCGTAGGCCGAATCGCCAAGAAAGGCCAGCCAGCGGTGGTAGCGAGTGATGACGTCGAACTGGTCACCGTGGATCACCAGCAGACGACGACCATCGGCGGTCAGGTGCACGGCTTCATCGACCAGCTGGATGTTGCCCAGAATGAGTTTTGAATAGCGACGGAGGAATTCGTCGTGGTTGCCGGTGACGTAGATGACTTCGGTGCCGCGCTTGCTCATGGTCAGCAGGCGGCGGATGACGTTGGTGTGCGCTTGTGGCCAGTACATGCCGCCGCGCATCTTCCATCCGTCGATGATGTCGCCGACCAGGTACACCTTGTCGGCATGGTATTGCTTGAGAAATCCGGAGAGGTGTTCGGCCTGGCAGTCGCGGGTGCCCAGGTGAACATCGGAGATCCACAAGGTCCGGACACGTTGCTTACGGCTGGGTTTCACGTTCTCGGCAATGCTCATGGACCACCTCCACTTGGGTTTTCCCAAGCGTGGACGTGGTCGGTGATATGAACATGACGACGGTGTTTAGCTTTGATGACACGACCTCTCGGCTAACACTTTGCGACAGCCGATGCGCACTCATGTGTCGAGGCCGGCGTGACGATCGTTGTGCCCCAAGTCCCGGGCCGGATCAATCTGGTCGCGTACACGCTGCTTGAGGACCTTGGCCTCGGGAAACCCGCCATCGGCCTTGCGCTCCCAGATCTGCACATCATCGCAGGTGATGCGGAACACACCGCCGGTGCCGGGAATCAGCGACACCTTGCCGAGATCATCGGTGAAGGTGCTCAACAACTCCTGAGCCAGCCAGGCCGCACGCAACAGCCATTGGCATTGCGTGCAATAAGTGATGGTGATTTCAGGCTTGGCGGACATCGATCAGCCCAACCCTGCCAGCAGATCACGGGCCGTTTGCTGAGGGCCGTCATCGGAGCCGTCGATCACTTCCTGCAACAAACGGCGAGCCTCGTCGACGTTGCCCTCATCAATCAGCACCTGCGCCTCATTGATCTTGCTGAGCGGCTCTTCGTCCAGGCTCAGTAAGTCAAAGCCGCCCTCCTCGATCATGAAACTGTCGAGAAAAGCATCGTCCAGCAAATCGCTGTTGCTCTGCACGACCGCTGCCGGACCCGGCTCGAACTGGACGTCCATTTCCGGCGGCGCTTCCTCTTCGGCAAAGTCGCTGAGGAACTGCTCTTCCGGCATCTCGAACACCTCGGGCAGTTGCGTCAGGTCGGACGAGAACGAGGTGTCCAGTTCAGGTTCGGCCTCGGGTGCAGGCGCGGGCTTGCGGGGAGCGGGCTTGCTGTCGAACGGATCAACCAGATCCCAGTCGGCGTCCATGGAGAGATCGTCGAGGTTGAGCTGGAAATCGTCGGCAGGGTCAACCGGGTTCAGCGATGCGGCCGCATTTTCGTCCAACTCGGCGGGGTCTGTCAGGCTGAGCTCTGGATGATCGTCTGATGCCTGACTGGCCGAGGCTGTTTGACCCGCTAGCACTGCGGCTGCAGCCAGCGCCGCCGCAGGGGCTGCCGCCGAGGTCATGGCAGGCGACGCGACTGGCGCGGACGGCGGTTCAGGAGCAACGGGCTCAGGCTTCAGTTTCGGGTAACGGCTGCGGATGTCCTGGAGCTTCTGCCCATCAACGCCCTGACTCAGGAGGACGCTTTCTTCCTCGTCATACGCTTGCACGTCGCCCTGCTCGCCGAGTAGTTCGAGGATGCGCAGTCGGACATCGGTGCGCTCGGGCTGCTTGTCCAGCGCATCGCGCAGAATGGCCAGCGCTTCGGCGAAGCGACCGTAGGCGATGTAAATGCTCGCGCCATCCAGCGCGTCGGTGGCGGCACCCGCCAGGCGTTGGCCGGCAGGCGCTGCCGAGGCTGGACGCGCCGCAGTAACAGCCGGCACTTCGAAGACCGGCGTGACCGTCGCGGCAGGTCTGACCACTGGCTCGACAGGCACGGGCTCAAGGGCCAGCTGATTTTTGATCCGGTTGCGGCGCACCGACCAGGCCAGCGCGAGGAGCAGCAACACCACCAGCAGCGCCGCCAGAATCGACGTCCAGGGAAAGTCGTCGTCCACGGCGGCAACCGGCACCGGCGTCGGCGCTGGTACGGGAGTGGCTATGGGAGCTGGCGTCGGAGCTGGCGCTGCAGCGGGAGTCGCAGTCGTCACCGCCCCAGCCGTCGGAGCAGCGGGCGCAGGTTTGAGCGACTGCGCCTTGAGTTCGGCGAGCTGGGTCTGCAGTTCGATGATCTGCTTGTCCTTGTCGGCCTCTTCGACGGTGGACGTCTGGACTTGCTGCTTGAGGTCGTCCAGCGTCTTGTTCAATTGCTGGTTTTCCAGCGCCGTCCCCGACAACTGATCGACGGCGTTCTGGTTCGCCGGGTCAGACGCCGGGGGGGAAGTTGCAGCCGAGGTATTGCTAGCTGCAACGGCAGGCGCACTGGCGGTCTTCGGTTCAACGGCGTTGTCCGGCAGCAACAGGCTCTGACCGACCTTCAACTGGCTCCGCTTGCCATTGGGAAACGCTTGCGGGTTGAGCGCCACCACGCCTTTTATCAACTCGGCAGAAGAGGTCTTGCTGCCCGGCGCCTGTACCTGACGGGCAATACCCGCCAGGGTGTCGCCGGACACAACCGTATAATGCTTGCCTTGTCGAGCCTGGGGCGGAGCGACCGGCAGACGCGACTCATCATTCTTCGCGCTGGCCGCCGGCGATTGAGTACGGCTGCGCGTCGCGGCGAGTCCTGTTGGCGATGTCGGCGGGTCGAGCAACACGGTGTATTCATGCAGCTGGTCGCCGTTCGGCCGTACCAGCCTGACGAGGAAATTCAAGTAAGGCTCAGTGACCGCCTTGTGCGATTCGATGTGAATCACACTGCGGTTTCCTCGGATCACCGGGGTGAAACGCAGGTCATTGAGAAAGAACACGCGTTCAACGCCAGCTTTGGTGAAGGCCTCGGGCGGCGCGAGCCCCACGACGATTTCATCGGGACTCAGCCCACCCGCTTCGATCAATTCGATATCGGCGTTGAAGGGTTGCCCGAGGGCGGAATGCAGGCTGATCTCGCCCAGCCCCAGCGCAGCCGCCACGGAGCTGTGCAACAACGCGGCCGAAGCAAGACCGATGGCGAGCAAACCCGAACGAAGACCTGACTGAACGCGAAGGGGCGCATCTCCTTCGCGACGACTACCGGCCTGAAAACTCTTCCGCATGCGAACCCTTTTGAAGACGAGGCAGGCTTCCCTGCACATTCGGTACGCCCGGACACGTCATCCGGGCATCATCAGTATGGGTGCAAATAGAACAGGATGTTTCGCCCGCATCAATGTATTTGTCGCGGGCGTTCGCGCGGTTTTCAGGATTTTTCGAGATTGGCGAGGATTTTTGAATGAACGCGCATGCACATGAGCAATTCTTCTTCGTCGATGCCGGCAAACAACTCGTGGCGCAAGGCGGTGGCGATGGTTTCGATTTTCTCGATCAGCGGCCGCGCCGTGTCGCAGAGGACGATCTTCTTCGCCCGACGGTCTTCGAGCACTGCCTGTCGCAGAACCAGCCCCTGATTTTCCAGACTGTCCAGCAACCGGGCCAGGGTAGGCCCTTCAACGCCCACGCTCTGGGCCAGTTCACGCTGGGTCGGCGGCGTTTTGAAACGGGCCAGATGCAGTAAAACCAGCCAGCGCGCCTGGGATAATCCCAGATCAGCCAGCCGGCGATCCAACTCCGCACGCCAGCCCCGGGACATATGGGCCAGCTGCATGCCAAAGCGGTGTTCTTCGGTTAACGGCATAGGTAACTCGATGGTTAAAGGCTATTCCTAATTAATAGGCAGCTAACCATGGAGACCGGCACGAGGCAAGCGCCTGGGCGCGGTGATTCGTCGCAGAGGCGGCAAGGTGCCGGGATGCGGCGTGTATGCCTTTGGATTGCTTGGGATTACTTGAAGTGTGCAGCCGGCCGCAACTGCGGCGGGCTAAACCTCAAACTCAGACTGCAACGCCGCCCGCACGCAATACAGCACGCCTTCGGGAACGCGCCCGGTGAACAGTTCGGCGATGGCGGCGACAGGGGGGAGTTCGCCTTCGCCATCAAGGAACGCGTCCTGAATCTCGGTCATCAGGTCTTCGGGCAAGTCCAGCGCCTGATCCAGTGAAAGCTGCTGTTTGCCAATCGCTTCAGCGAGCATCGTATAGACGTTCTTCTCCGAGCATTGCAGCTGCCCGGCGATCTGCATCGGCGTCATGCCCGCGCGAGCGAGGCTGATGAGTTCATGCCGCACATCGGCGACCACACGCGGCGCGGGTGCAGCACCGCCGAGCACTTCGAGGAATGCCTCGCCGTAACGCTCCAGCTTGCGCGCGCCCACCCCGCTGACCCGGCCCATTTCGGCCATGGTCCCGGGCTGGCTGCGAAGCATTTCCAGCAAGGTCGAATCCGGGAAGATGACATACGGCGGCACGCCATGTTCTTCCGCCAGTTTGCGCCGCAACGTACGCAGCGCTTCCCACTGTTCGCGCTCTTCGCCGCGCACCAGCTGGCTCGCCGGGCTGCCGGAAGCTTTCGCGGTGGTCTGCGGTTTCAGGTCACGGCGCAACTGCAAGGTGACTTCGCCTCGCAACAGCGGTCGGCATGTGTCACTCAGGCGCAGGCCGCCGTAGCCTTCCAGATCGATGTCCGCCAGACCGCGCGCCACCAGCTGTCGGAACAATGAACGCCACTCGCCTTCGCTGCGGCTCTTGCCGACACCGAACACCGCCAGCTTCTGATGACCGAAGCTCTGCACCTTGTCGTTTTCCTTGCCCAGCAAGACATCGACCAGATGGCCCACACCGTAGCGCTGGCCGGTCCGATAGATCGCTGACAGCGCCTGACGCGCAGGTTCGGTGGCGTCCCAGGTCTGCACACCATCGACGCAGTTGTCACAATGCCCACAGGGGTTGGGCATGATTTCGTCGAAGTAGGCGAGCAACGACTGACGCCGGCAGCGGGTTTCTTCACACAGCGCCAGCATCGCGTCGAGCTTGTGCTGCTCGACGCGCTTGTGGCGCTCGTCACCTTCGGAGTTCTGCAGCATCTGCTTGAGCATCAGCACATCTTGCAGACCGTACGCCATCCACGCATCGGCCGGCAGACCGTCGCGCCCTGCCCGGCCCGTCTCCTGGTAGTAGGCTTCCAGCGATTTGGGCAGATCCATGTGCGCCACGAACCGCACGTTGGGTTTGTCGATGCCCATGCCGAACGCAATCGTGGCGACCATGATCAGGCCTTCCTCATTAAGGAAGCGCCGTTGATTGCTGGAGCGGGTCTCGATGGGCAAGCCGGCGTGATACGGCAGCGCCGGGTAGCCGTTGTCGCTGAGGAACGCGGCGGTCTCTTCGACCTTTTTGCGCGACAGGCAATAAACGATGCCGGCGTCGCTGCGCCGCTCGGACAGAAACGCCAGCAACTGCTTGCGCGGCTGTTCCTTGGGCACGATGCGGTAGAAAATATTCGGGCGGTCGAAACTCGACAGGAAGCGCTCGGCATTCTGCAGATGCAGGCGCTCGACGATCTCTTCGCGGGTGCGCTTGTCGGCCGTGGCGGTCAGGGCAATGCGCGGCACGTCCGGAAACAGCTCGGCCAGTTGCCCCAGTTGCAGGTATTCCGGACGGAAATCATGACCCCATTGCGACACGCAGTGGGCTTCGTCGATGGCGAACAGGGCGATCTTGAGGTTCTGCAGAAACGACAGCATGCGCGGCTGGACCAGACGCTCCGGCGCCAGGTACAGCATCTTGATTTCGCCCAGGCGAATGCGGTTGGCGAGGTCGCGCTGCTGTTCGGCGCTGAGCGTGGAGTTGAGCGCGGCGGCTGAAACACCGAGCTCTTCAAGCGTCGCCACCTGATCGTCCATCAACGCGATGAGCGGCGAAACCACGACAGCGAGGCCGTTGCGCAACAGGCCCGGCACCTGGAAACACAGGGATTTGCCGCCCCCGGTGGGCATCAGCACCAATGCATCACCACCACTGGCCACGCGCTCGATAATGGCACCCTGGCGACCACGGAAGCTGTCGTAGCCGAAGATGTCTTTAAGTACGCGTTGAGCCTGGTCGAGCATAAATACCCCGGATGGTGCCGCAACAGCGGTCGAGAATCGCTGTGGAAATCGCAAAGCGCGGCAGTATACCGGAGCGCTCCGACAGATTGGACAGCGGCGACACCGGCGGTCGAAATTAACCGGAATACCGATTCCAGTGGCCTCGCCGCTGGCGCCGGGCGCCCTCAGGGCCTAGAATTCAGCATCGTTTATTCCCAAGGTAGTCTGTCAATGTCCTTCGCTGAGCAATTACACCGCCTGCAAGCCTTCCTCGATGCCGATGAGCTGCATGACGAAGCGCTGGACTATGTAGCCGCCCACGGCTATTTGACCGCGCTGTCCATTTGCGCCGAAACCGTGCCGGACCGTGAGTGGATCGACGCACTGTTCGCCGAGCCCCCGCACTACGCCGACGAGGCGCAGCACCAGGAAATCGAAGCCACGCTGATCCAGCTCAAGGCGCACATCGCTCGCCAGCTGGCATCGGACGAAGAGTTCGAATTGCCGTGCGATCTGGACCTGGGCGATGACCCCGACGACTCCGAGCTGCGTGGCTGGTGCATCGGTTTCATGGAAGGCGTGTTCCTGCGCGAGTCCGCCTGGTTCGAGAACGACGAAGAGGAAGTCAGCGAGATGCTGCTGCCGATCATGGTCGGTTCCGGCCTGTTCGATGAACAGCCAGAGTTCGCCGACATCGCCGCCGACGCCAACCTGATGGACGACATGATCGTGCAGATCCCGGAAGCGCTGACTGCTCTGTATCTGCTGCTGCAAGCCCCGGATGAGAAGCCGGCGATCCTCAAGCCGCGCCATCACTAAGCTCGACTTTCGCCCCCCGCCGTCACCGACTGAGAAGCGTACGAGCCGACTCCGGCTCGTACGCTTCCTTTCCCGCTACTTGTGCTTCTTGTCACTCTTCTTGAATGCCGCCTCGATCGCTTCGTTGATCGTGCGCAGTACCTTTACCCGCGCCCAGCGTTTGTCGTTGGCTTCGACCAGCGTCCACGGGGCGATTTCCGTGCTGGTGCGATCAACCATGTCGCCCACCGCTTCGCGATAGAGCGGCCACTTGCTGCGGTTGCGCCAGTCATCCTCGGTAATCTTGTGGCGTTTGAACGGCACTTTCTCCCGCGCCTGAAAACGCTCCAGCTGAGTTTTGTCGTCGATCGCCAGCCAGAACTTCACCACCACCACGCCGAAATCCGTGAGCTGCTCTTCGAAGTCGTTGATCTCGCTGTAAGCCCTCAACCAGTCCGCCTCGGAGCAGAAGCCTTCGACTCGCTCGACCAGCACGCGTCCGTACCATGACCGATCGAACACGGTGAATTTCCCCCGCGCCGGAATCTGCCGCCAGAAGCGCCAAAGATAAGGCTGAGCCAGTTCATCCTGACTGGGCGCGGCGATCGGGACGATGTGGTACTGCCTTGGATCGAGGGCTCCGGCGACCCGTTTAATCGCACCGCCCTTGCCCGCTGCATCGTTGCCCTCGAACACCGCCACCAGCGAGTGACGGCGCATGCGTTTGTCGCGCATCAGCCCCGAAAGCCGCGCCTGCTCAGTGATGAGTTGCTCGTCGTAGTCGTCTTTTTCCAGCGCCAGGGTCATGTCGAGGTTGTCGAGCAGGCTCAGCTCGTTGCTGTTGTTGGGCAAAGGGCCGAGTCCGACAAGATGGGTCGCCCCTTCAGGCGTCTTCAGAGCGTTTTGCAAACCCTCGAGCAGCAAACGGCCAACGGTGAGACTGCGGTAGTTCGGGTCGACGCCTTCGATGACGTGCCAGGGCGCGTAGTCGCGACTGGTGCGGCGCAGCACGCGCTCGCCGAAGCGCACAAAGCGGTCGTAAGTCTTCGATTGCTGCCAGTCCAGCGGGCTGATCCGCCAGCTGTGCAACGGGTCATCCTTGAGGGTTTTGAGGCGCAGCTTCATCTGCCGCTTGGACAAGTGAAACCAGAATTTGAAGATCACCGCGCCTTCGTCGACCAGCATCTTTTCCAGTCGCTCGGCGCCGTTGATGGCCTGATCCAGCACAGGGTCCTTGAAGCGCTTGTGCACCCGGCCCTGGATCATCTGGCTGTACCAGTTTCCGAAAAACACGCCGATGCGGCCCTTCGGCGGCAACTGGCGCCAGTAACGCCAGACCGGCGGATGGGCCAGCTCTTCATCGGTTTGCTGATCGAACGTGCGCACTTCGATGTAGCGCGGGTCCATCCAGTCGTTGAGCAGCTTGACGGTTTCACCCTTGCCGGCGCCCTCGATGCCATTGATCAGCACGATGATCTGGCGCTTGCCCTGCTCATGCAGTTCGTACTGAGCTTCCAGCAGCGCCTCGCGCAGGGCCGGGACTTCAGCGTCGTAGGTTTCGTCGTCGATGGTGTGGCCGATTTCAGCGGATTCGAACATGCAGGGCTTCCTTCAGGATCGGTCAAGACTAGCAGGCGAGAGACGGCGTTGATGCAGGTTATGACCGCCAATCTGTGGGATGGATCACTGCGACGAGAAACATCGGTTGCAGGTAACACCGAGGCGGCGGCACAGCGCGGCCGCCTCGATGCGCGGGTTACCAGCCCGCGCGGTACAGATCGGTCAATTGCGTGAGCATCAGCGCCTCGGCCGCATCACGTTCGGCGATGAGGGCCAGGCCCTGTCGGTGGTACTCGTCGGGATCGGTGGGCGGATGCTCTTCCAGAGCGGCCATGCGTGCGCGCACAGATTCAGTGGCCAAAGCCAGCGCGGGCGCATGCTCGGAGCGCAACCGCGCGTTCCACTGCTGGTCACCGACGGCAAACTGCAGGAAAGCCGGGCCCCGTTCCACTTCCAGCACCTGGCGACGGGCATCCAGCAATGCCCCACGGTCGACTGCCGCCAGACGCGCCCAGACCATGCGGTAAGGCTGACCGGGCAGCCCGAGTTCCTCCGCCAACCCAACGCGGTAGGCCAGTCGCACCTCCGCATGATCCAGCGCCATTCCCAGGCTTTCGCGCCGGGCGATCTCTCCATCCGCAATCGCCTGCACTTCGTTGAGGCGAAAAAGCTGACGCAGGACACCCAGCAAGGCGTCTGTGCGTTGGCTTTCTGCAACGCCCCGCAGCGCACCATGGCTGTAAACCGCGACCTGGATGTCGCTGAAGATCAGGCGCGCCCCGTCCTGACAGGTCTGGTTGGCGCCGAACAAGCGGTCGTTGGCCATGACCTCGATCTGCCCACGCAACCCGGCATCCTGCGCCGCTGTTTCCAGAACGGTGAGCACTTCACTGGCAAGCTCGGCATGGAACTGGCGGAAGTCCGGGGTCTCCCTCAAACGCTGCAACAGCACCAGCAGATGAGGCGCATCGGCGGCTTGTTCAGCCTGCGTCCACGCTGCCAGCAACCGCTGATTCAACACATCTTCACCCGTGCGCAACCATACCTGCGCCGAGGGTCTCGCAGCACCCGCGCTCGGACCAGAGCGGTGACCATGAGACGCGGACTCGTCATCAGATGGCTCAGAGTCTGTGTCCATCGGCGCGCCTTCGACGTGGATCTCGCGGATGTCTTCGGGAAAGTCGTAATCGAGCTGATAGCGATGACCGTAGCCGGTGTCGTTGCGCCAGTAATCCTCGAGCGCCTGGCGGTTGAACGGGTTGTTGTAGGCGTAGATCACCGTGTGCTGGCCATCATCCCTTGAGTTTTCGATCACGTCGGAAGGGATGTCGGTGATCTGATTGTCACTGATGTCCAGCTCGCCAAGGCCCAGCGAATCGGTCCATTCAGGCCACTGGGTAAGGCCCGTGTTGTTAATCCACAAGGTCGACAGGCTCAGGCGGCCGGTGTCGGTGAACTCACCCAACTGGCTGCCGGCCAGGCTCAGGGAATTCAGCGCGGGGATGTCCATCAGCGTGTCCATGGCAGGCTGGCCCAGGGGCCATTGCATGTTCTCCAGCGACAGGTGCTGCAGGGACTCAAACTGCGGTAACACGCTCGGGAGCTCGGTGAAGCTTCCGCGCACGTTCAAATGGGTCATGTTCGGAAAGTTCGCCAGAAACGCATTGGCAGCATTGGTATCAAACTGCACGTTATTGAGCTCGATCTGTGTGATGTCCGCATAGAAACTTTGCAACGGCGGCAATTCCGGCATTGTCAGGAACTCAAGCGTCAGCCAGCGCGTACCCCGCGGCGCATCAGCATGGCTGTAGCGCCAGGCCCGACCCAGCGCGTTGGCCACCCGACGCCGCGCCAGACGTTCACCGTCATTGAGCAGCACGCTGATATCGTCGGCTTCCGCCCAGGCGATCAGGCTCACGTGCAACTGGTCATAGGCCACAGCACGAGCGCGCGTCGCGTGCAGCACTTGCTCCAGTGATCGCCCCCGCCGGGCCATGCCACGCACCTGCTCCGTCATCTCGAGACTCTCCGGGTAGAGTTGCGCCATTGCCTGGAGCAATTGCTGATGAACCGCGCTGTCAGCCACAGGCACACCGCGCCCGCTGAGTGGGTAGCCGATGCGCCCGTCAAGCAAACGCTGCGGCGGCCTGAACCCGGTCGGTAACGTCCATTGCCCCAACTGCTCGGATGCCCACTCCGGCTGCAACCGGACCCAATTAAAAATGCGACGCTTGAAGGCCCGTGCGCCCGTTTCGGGGTCGTTGAACCCCATGGTCTGACGACTGCTCTCTGGCAGCGCACGCAAGAGCGCGGCAAACAGGCTGACCCTTTTCTCCGACTCCTCGGTGCCCGCTACCTGAAAGCCTTTGTCGCACTTGATCAACACACGGCATTGCGAGGCACCCTTGGCGCCAATGCTGTCCAGCAAAGACCCGGTGGTGCTGCCCTCCCTCAGTTCGATGCGAAGGTCAGCGGGCCATCCCGGGAATGTTTCAAGGCTGCGCAACGTCAGGCGCTGGAGATCGGCGTTGGCCGTGCTGGGCGTCAGAAAGAAACCCTCCAGCGCTCGGTTCATGCGGGTCTGACGCAGATGCCCACGGACCTTTCCGGCCACTTCGAGCGGAATGCGTTGAGTGTCCAGCATGGCCAGTTTCTGTTCGCTGGCGGTTTCAGCGATCAGCTCCTGGCCTGCCGCCAACGTGAGGGACGGGAAATCCCGTCTCAGCAGCGCAATCAGCGGGTCGCTCGACTGCTCGCTGGCGAGGTACGCCGCGTTGAAGGCGTCGGCTGAGTCTGCCGCCTGCTGACTCAGGCGAAAACGCTTGGCGGTATCGAGCAGCGCTGCGGGTGCCGATTGATTGGCGATGTGCAATGCGGCCAGATGCTCTTCATCCACCCCGCTGACTGCCATTATGCGGCCGACGGTGTTGTCGTCGATGTCCGCGAGTTCCGGATGCAAACGACGCAAAGCCACGCTCACGTCGGTCAGGCGCAGGCCACCTGCAGCGTTTCGGGCGGGAACGCTGCGTTGGATGAACGACGGTGGCTGCGACCCACCGGATTCTGCGGCCATTGCGCCCGTCACGGCGCCCGCGGCACCCAGCGCCCCCATGAATGCCAGGTTTTGCGCGACATTGCCCAAGTGATCCAGTGCCTCATCCATGTCGCCATGGCGCCACGCTTCGATGCCTTCGAAGGTCTCGTCGAGCAATTGCGCGCCCGCAACGGCCATCATGACTTCGCCCAGGCCGGGAACGAACAGCGCGGCAATATTCAGCGCATCCATGCCGTAGTCCAGCCACTCAGCGAGGCGTTGGTCGCGGGTTTTCTGGTCTTCGTCGTTAGTGGGGACCGCGAGCACACGAGCGTCATCCTTCAGTCGCAGCAGTTGATGAAGATAGAAAACATCACCCAGCGCGCCGCCCACGTCGATGGCTTCCAGGTCGAGGAAAGCATTCTGATCCACTTCCGAAACGCTGATCAGCTGTCGGTGAAAACCTTTGCCACGGGCGACGCTGTGCAGGACATGGGGCGCCAGGCGCTCGTGCAAGCGTTTGAAGAAAGCGCCTTTGCTGCGTTCGGGAATGAAACGGTCGAAGTAGCGTTGATACGCCTCGGAGCGCAGTTTGGTCCGCAGCGCCTGTGTGAAATGTTCCAGCGAGGGGTAGGACTGGATTGCGCCACTGGCTTCCCCAGGCAGGTACACCACGCAACGCGTCTGCTCGGTGGATTTGAATAACAGCGGGCCGCGCAATTTGCAGCCCAGCAGTTGCAGGGTGGACACCTGATGCGCCGGGCCGTAGGGGTCGAGCTGCAGCAGCCTCTGGTACTGCGCCTCATCAATAGAGCCCTTGAGGCGTGCGATGTGGGAGTCGACCCGCAAGGTCAGACGGGCATGCTCGATAATGCGCGACTTGATGTCATTGCTGTCCAGACTCCCGGGGACGTCCGGCCTCGCGACGGGGTGCAACACATGATGCAAGTGCCGTTGATACTGACCGCCCAGGTCGAGCCGACGGCACAGCTCAATGAAGCGACCGGGACTAATCCTTGATGGATGAACATTATCCGGCCGCGCCGATGTATCCGATGCGCCGCCAATGATTGCCGAGGTGCTTTCACGATCGGCGTCCGTCGCTTCAACCGCCTCAAAGTTTTGCAAGGCAGCGGCCAGCAGCGAACGTGTGCTGGAACCCTGCGGCGAAGCACGACCTGTCAGCCAGTCGCGCTGGAATCTGGCGTGGAAGAAGCGGTCACGGTCGACATCGAGACCCGGACCGAATTCGGCGTCGAGGGCCTGGGCCAGCAAAGGCCGCGCAAACGACGGCAGGTCCTGAATGCGCTGGAGCACCTGCTTGAGGTTTTCCCGAGCGGCCTGCGCGAGGGTCATGTCTTGCCGCAGGGCATCGCGCATCGCCGGGGTCGCCTGGATGAACCATTGCGGCAGCGTGTCCTGAATGAATGAAGTCGTAAGAGCCTGACTGGCGGTGTTCATGTGACGTCCTTGTTTCTGCGTGTGATCAAAGGCGCATAGATAAACAGGAACGCACCCGCAAAGTGGCATACATATGTAGTGCACGCCTCCCCGGACGCTGGAGTAACATCGCCACCTCGCCCGCCCCGAGCCGAACATGACCACCACTGACCACACCCAGATCGCCGATGACCAGATCGCCCACGCCCTGATCGACTGGGACGAACACGGCAATCCGCATTCGCGGGTGTTCGCCGACGTTTATTTCTCGACCGGATCGGGCCTCGATGAAACCCGCCATGTGTTCCTGACCCAGAACGAGCTGCCCGAGCGCTTTGCTGCGTTACCGGCGGGTGGCCGACTGGTGATCGGCGAAACCGGGTTTGGTACCGGATTGAATTTCCTGTGCGCCTGGCAGCTGTTCAATGCCAGCGCAGTGGCAGACGCCCGCCTGCATTTCGTCAGCGTCGAAAAATACCCGCTGACCCGTGCCGATCTGGAACGCGCGCTGAATTTGTGGCCCGAGCTCAAGGAGCAAGCGGATCAGTTGCTGGAGCAATACGTGGCGGTGCATCGGGGCTTCCAGCGCTGGGTCTTCGAGGGCGGCCGCGTGACCCTGACCTTGCTGGTTGGCGATGCGCTGGACATGCTGCCGCAGCTGGACGGACAGATCGACGCCTGGTTTCTCGACGGTTTCGCCCCCGCGAAAAACCCGGAAATGTGGACGCCCGAGCTCTTCGCAGAGCTGGCGCGGCTGGCGGCACCGGGCTCGACCATCGGCACCTTTACCAGCACGGGCTGGGTGCGCCGGGCATTGAACGCAGCCGGTTTCAAGATGAAGCGCGTGCCGGGGATCGGGTATAAATGGGAAGTGCTCAAAGGCCGCTTCATCGGCTGGCCAGAAGGCGTGCCAACGCCCCCGCCCGCCAAGCCGTGGTTTGCCCGACCCCGTTCAATGCCCCACCCACTGAACACCCCTCGCACGGCGTTGGTAATCGGCGCAGGCCTGGCAGGCTGCGCCACCGCGTCAAGTCTTGCCGCGCGCGGCTGGCACGTCAGTCTGCTGGAACGTCACGGGGATCTGGCGCAAGAAGCATCGGGCAATCCGCAAGGCGTGCTCTACCTGAAGCTGTCGGCCCACGGCACCCCGTTGTCGCAGCTGATCTTGAGCGGATTTGGTCACACCCGCCGTTTGCTGGAACGCCTGCAACGGGGCATCGACTGGGACGATTGCGGCGTGCTGCAGCTTGCCTTCGACGAGAAAGAGCAGGCGCGGCAGGCGCAACTGGCGGCGGCGTTCCCCGACGATCTGCTGCATGTGCTGGACCGGGCTGACGCCGAGTCACGGGCCGGTGTCGAGTTGAAGAGCGGCGGTTTGTTTTACCCCCAAGGTGGCTGGGTGCATCCGCCGGCGTTGTGTCGCGATCAGGCCAGCGCCAGCAACATCAAGCTGCTGACCCACCATGACGTGATCGAGCTGCGGCGGGACGGGGCGCTGTGGCAGGCGTGGGATGGCGAGCGTCTGCTGGCTTCTGCTCCGGTCGTCGTGTTGGCGGGCGCAGCCGAGATCAAACGCTTCCCGGCCAGCGCTGACCTGCCCCTCAAGCGTATTCGCGGGCAGATCACCCGACTGGCTGAAACCTCCGAAAGCCAGGCGTTGACGACTGTCGTGTGCGCAGAGGGTTACGTAGCGCCCGCGCGCGGCGGCGAACACACGCTGGGGGCAAGCTTCGCCTTCAACAGCGATGACCTGACGCCGAATACGGCCGAACATCTCGGCAATCTCGAACTGCTAAGGGAGATCTCCGAGGACCTGACCGAGCGGCTGAACGTCACCGCGCTGCCAGCAGAGGACCTGCAAGGTCGCGCCGCGTTTCGCTGCACCAGCCCGGATTACCTGCCCATCGTCGGGCCGCTGGCGGATCGGGCGGCGTTTCTTGAGGCGTACGCCGTGCTGCGCAAGGATGCGCGCCAGACGCCGGATACCGAGTGCCCATGGCTCGACGGGCTGTACGTCAACAGCGGTCACGGCTCTCGCGGTCTGATCACTGCGCCGCTGTCCGGCGAACTGATTGCCGCCTGGCTGGATAACGAACCCCTGCCACTGCCGCGAAGCGTGGCCGAAGCCTGTCACCCCAACCGCTTCGCGCTGCGCGGGCTGATTCGCGGGAAGTAGAGAGGCCTGCGGTATCGGCTGTCCAGGCGCCCGTCGCCGCTATCCGACGCAACTTCTTCGTCCTGCCGAAGATCCACTGTTTCGCCAGCTACATCGGCTCCAGCCAAACCGTTATCCTCCAGCCCATCCCTCCATTCAGGTGCGTGTCGATGCTGCAAGTCCAGGGTGTGTTCAAAAGCTATGCCACGGCCCAGGGCCCATTGGCCGTTTTGCGTGGCGCGGACCTGCAACTGGGTCAGGGCGGCAGTCTGGCGTTGATGGGTGAGTCCGGCAGCGGCAAGAGCACGCTTCTGCATCTCGTGGCCGGGCTGGACCACGTGGACAAGGGCAGCATCGAGGTCGCCGGGCAGCGTCTCGACCAGATGAACGAAGCGCAGTTGGCCAACTGGCGGCGTACGGAAATCGGCCTGGTGTTCCAGCAGTTCAACCTGATCAGCAGCCTGAAGGTCGAAGACAACCTGGCGTTTCAGGCGCGTCTGGCCGGGCGCTATCAGCCCGAATGGCAGGCCGAACTCACCGAGCGGCTGGGCCTGGGCGCGCTGCTCAAGCGCTACCCCGAACAGCTTTCCGGCGGTCAGCAGCAGCGCGTTGCGATTGGCCGGGCTCTCGCGTCTCGCCCGGCCCTGCTGCTCGCTGACGAACCCACCGGCAACCTCGACGAAGCCACCAGCGATGAAGTGCTGCAACTGTTGCTGGACCTCCTCACCGACAGCACGACCAGCCTGTTGATGGTGACCCACAGCCCGAGGGTGGCGACGCGATTGCAGCGTCAGGCCGTGTTGCATCTGGGTCGGCTGGTCAGCGAAGGCGAACGCTGAGATGCCTGTCTTCTACTGGACGTTGAAAGCGCTGCTAAGCCACTGGCGGCGCCATCCCGTGCAGTTCTTCAGCGTGCTGACCGGCCTGTGGCTGGCAACCAGCCTGCTGACCGGCGTGCAGGCGCTGAACAGTCAGGCCCGTGAAAGCTATGCCAAAGCCAGTCAGATGATCGGCGGCGAGCCGCAGAAGATCCTGGTCTCGCCCAACGGCGCCAACTTTGCCCAGGACCTGTTCGTGACTCTGCGTCGTGCCGGATGGCCGGTCTCCCCCGCACTCCGCGGGCGCGTCACCCTGAAGGAAGCGCCGGAGCAGCGCCTGACCGTGCTCGGCATCGAGCCAGTCTCGCTGCCGGTGAACACGGCTCTTGCCGGGCAATCGCTGGACACCGCGCAGATCGTGGACTTCTTCACCCCTCCCGGCACCACCTGGATTTCGCCGCAGACCCTCGTGGCCCTCGGTCTTCATGAGGGCCAGCAGCCGGTCATCGACTCCGGCAAGGTGCTGCCGCCATTGCGTGGGAAAACCGACATGGCGCCGGGCGTGCTGCTCATGGACATCGGTTTCGCCCAGCAACTGCTCAGCCAGCCCAATCAGATCTCGCGGCTGGTGCTGCCCAAGGATTTCGCCGAAAACGCCCCTCCCCTGCCGGCCGAGCTGAACGGCGAGCTGGTACTGCGCAAAAGCGGTGAAGACAATGACCTGGGCAGGCTCACCGAGAGCTTCCACCTGAACCTCGACGCGCTGGGTTTTCTTTCGTTCGTGGTCGGGCTGTTCATCGTGCACGCAGCCATTGGTCTCGCGCTGGAACAGCGTCGCGGGCTGCTGCGCAATCTGCGTGCCTGCGGGGTCAGCGCACGCAGATTGATGGTGAGTCTGGTGGTCGAGCTCGGGGGGCTGGCCTTGCTCGGCGGCATAGCCGGCGTCATCAGTGGTTACTGGCTGGCGAGCGCGCTGTTGCCCGATGTCGCGGCGAGTCTGCGCGGGCTGTACGGCGCTGAAGTCGCAGGCCACCTGAACCTGAGCGTCTGGTGGTGGCTGAGCGGATTGGGCGTCAGTCTGCTCGGCGCGTTTCTCGCGGGGGCCAGCAGCCTGCTGCGCGCGGCGCGTCTGCCCTTGCTGGCGCTGGCCAATGCCCAGGCATGGCACGAAACCCACGCCAAATGGCTGCGACGCCAGGGCTGGGTTGCCGGGATTTCGGCGTTGATTGCCGTATCGGCCGCGCTGTTCGGCGACAGCCTGGCGCTGGGCTTCGTGTTGATGGCCAGCCTGTTGTTGAGTGCGGCGCTGGGCCTTCCGGTGCTGCTCAACCTGCTGCTCAACGCACTGTTGGGCAGGAGCCGTTCGGTGCTGGGTCAGTGGTTTCTCGCTGACTGCCGCCACCAACTGCCGGCCCTGAGCCTGGCGCTGATGGCCTTGCTACTGGCGATGGCAGCCAACATCGGCGCGGGCAGCATGACGTCGGGGTTCCGCCAGACGTTCACCCACTGGCTGGAGCAACGCCTCAGCGCAGAGTTGTACATCAATCCGCAGAATCCCGCTCAAGCCGCGCCGCTGCAACAGTGGTTGAGTCAGCAACCGCTGACCTCGGCGGTGCTGCCCAACTGGCAGGTGTCGCTGCAACTGCATGGCTGGCCTGCCGAGCTGTATGGCGTCATTGACCATCCGCACTATCGCCAGCGTTGGCCGTTGCTGGAATCGGCGAGCGGCGATGCCTGGAAGCAACTGGCGCAGGAAGACACGTTGATGCTAAGCGAACAACTGGCCCGCCGTCTGGATGTCAGCGTTGGCGATGAGGTGAAACTGCCGGCGCCCGACGGGCCGTGGCCACTGCGCGTCGTTGGCATTTATGCCGATTACGGCAATCCCAAGGGCCACATGCTGGTGAACGCCGACCACCTGCTCAAGCACTGGCCGCAACTGACGCCCAACCGTTTCAATCTGCGCATCGATCCCCACGCCATCCCGCAACTGCTGCGGGTGCTGCACAACAAATTCACCATCGACGACAACCGCATCGTCGATCAGATTCAGCTCAAAGCCTGGTCGCAGCAGGTCTTCGAACGCACCTTCGCTGCCACCGCAGCCTTGAACAGCCTGACGTTGATGGTCGCTGGCGTCGCGCTGTTCATCAGTCTGCTCACCCAGAGCCAGAGCCGCCTCGCACAATTGGCGCCGCTGTGGGCGCTGGGCGTGACGCGGCGGCAATTGATGTTGCTCAATCTGGCGCAGACCTGGCTGCTGGCGGTGCTGACGCTGGTGCTGGCAATTCCGCTGGGGCTGTTGCTGGCGTGGTGTCTGGACGCGGTGATCAACGTGCAAGCCTTCGGTTGGCGCCTGCCGCTGCAGGTGTTCCCGATGCAGCTGTTGCGCCTGACGCTGCTGGCAATGCTCGCCACACTGCTGGCCTCGGCATGGCCGCTCTACCGTTTGTACCGCACCCGCCCCGCCGATTTGTTGAGGACTTTCGCCAATGAAGGTTAAGGCCCTGATCCTGGTCATCGTTCGCCTGCAGATCGTCGTGCTGCTGATGCTCGGTCTGATGCTCAGCGGCTGCGACGACAAACCCGAGGAAGAAAAAGGCTTCGCAGGCCTTGCCGACGACGCCTCTAATTACGCGCAGGTAACGCCGGACAAGCGGTTCGTGTTTCCCGACGATCACGGCCCCCACGATGATTTCCGCATCGAGTGGTGGTACCTCACCGCCAATCTCAAGGATGCCGACGGCCAGTCGTTTGGCGTGCAATGGACCCTGTTTCGCAATGCCCTCCCTCGCGCGAAAGGGCTGCAAGGCGATGGGTCTGGCTGGAATAACCGCAATCTGTGGATGGGCCACGCCGCCGTGACGTCCCAGGACGACCATTTCGCAGCGGAACGCTACGCCCGTGGCGGCGTGCAGCAGGCCGGCGTGACACTGGCACCGTTCGCGGCCTGGATCGATGACTGGTCCTTCACCAGCCAGTCTGCCAACGATGACCCGCTGGCGGACATGCAGTTGCAGGCCAGTAGTCCGCAGTTCAACTATCGCCTGCACCTGAAAGCCACGAAACCGTTGGTGCTGCAAGGCAAACAGGGCTTTAGTCAGAAGTCCGAGCAGGGTCAGGCGTCGTACTATTACAGCCAGCCGTTTTTTCAGGCAGACGGCAGCCTCGAGATCGACGGCAAAACCTATCAGGTGTCCGGGCCCGCGTGGCTGGACCGGGAGTGGAGCAGCCAGCCGCTCACGGATAATCAGACGGGCTGGGACTGGTTCTCGCTGCATCTGGGTGATGGCACCGAAGTCATGCTCTATCGCATGCGGCAAAAAGACGGCGAGCCGTACCTGACTGGGACATGGATCAACGCCGACGGCAGCACCGAACAACTGGCGGCGAAGGACATAGAACTGGCACCGGAAGACACCACTGACGTTGAAGGCCGCGACATGCCCACGCTCTGGTCGGTAAAAATACCGTCGAAGGCCGTGGATATCGCTGTCGAAGCGCTGAACCCCCAAGCGTGGATGAATTTGCAGATTCCCTATTGGGAGGGGCCGGTCACCCTGAGCGGTAGCCATGAGGGTGTGGGGTATCTGGAGATGACAGGCTATTGACACGCCGCCGCGACGGACCCTAATAATCAGCTAAAGTTTCCTGGGGGCTGCCGATAAACAAAGAATCGGACAGTGAACCCAATACCCCAACCCCGTCAGGCCAGGACGCCTGCTTCAATAGCGTCTGGAGCCTCGATGTCTACACTAAGCTTGAAAGATATGCAGCTGGATCTCGAAGATTCTGCTGCCTACTTTGACTCTCTGTCGCAATTTCTCGAAGGTCACGCCATCTACCTGAAGGCTCAACGAGTCGTGTGTCGACAAGAGGACCTCATGCTCCTCGAAAGTCATGCCGGTAACCTTGCCAATTCGGTGAAGTACATCAAAACCGCGGCTTTACGGATCGCCAACCGCTCGCGGTGACTTGGGTGAGACATGCGCTTCCCAGACATCACGTAGGCAGCGCTTCTTGCACCTATGAGCGAGTCGAAACCCCACGAAAAACGTGGTCGGTGATTAAAAACCCCGTCACGCCTCCCTCCCTTGCAATGTTTTTTTATTGAACGATCCACGCCTGCCGGTACTCGATAAAGCTAGGCCGCTGACGGCAGCGCGCCCTGATTACGTGTTCGCGCCAGTAGGACGCGGGCTCGTGTCAGGGTTGTATATCCGCGCCGGGACAGGGCCGAAACGTTACTGGCTGAGTGCATTGCGCAGGCTCGGGATAAGACAGCGCAGGATGTACGACACGCGCCATATGTACGCAATCATGCGCCTGATGTCCGGAATGAACCCGGCATTTATCGCCGCGCAATCCCAGTAACGCCAAACACGCCGAAAACATAAAGGGTTTAGGACAGATGTGCGGATTAGCTGGCGAACTACGCTTTGACAATCAACCTGCGGATCTTGCCGCAGTAGAACGTATCACCCATCATCTCGCGGCTCGCGGCCCGGATGCGTGGGGGTTTCACAGCCAGGGGCCAATTGCCCTCGGCCACCGTCGATTGAAAATCATGGACCTGTCGGACGGCTCGGCGCAGCCGATGATCGACAGCCACCTGGGCCTGTCCCTGGCCTTCAACGGCGCGATCTACAACTTCCCGGAACTGCGCGCTGAGCTAGAAAGCCTTGGCTATCAGTTCCATTCCGGCGGCGACACCGAAGTGCTGCTCAAGGGCTACCACGCCTGGGGCGCTGACATGCTGCCCAAGCTCAACGGCATGTTCGCGTTCGCCATCTGGGAGCGCGACAACAGAAGCCTGTTCATCGCCCGCGACCGCCTTGGCGTCAAGCCGCTGTATCTGTCGCGCACCGACAAGCGCTTGCGTTTTGCGTCCGCGTTGCCCGCGTTGCTCAAAGGCGGCGACATCAGCCCGATGCTCGATCCGGTCGCGCTCAATCATTACCTGAACTTCCACGCCGTGGTGCCTGCGCCGCGCACGTTGCTCGCCGGTGTGGAAAAACTGCCGCCGGCGTCGTGGATGCGCGTGAGCGCCGAAGGCAAGGTCGAGCAGAAAGTCTGGTGGACCCTGCCCTATGGCCCGCGTGCCGACGAAGCGAATCTGACCCTCGAAGACTGGCGCGACCGTGTGCTCGACAGCACGCGCGAGGCGGTTGCCATTCGTCAACGCGCTGCGGTGGACGTTGGCGTGCTGCTGTCCGGCGGCGTCGATTCCAGCATGCTGGTCGGTCTGCTGCGTGAAGTGGGCGTGAAGGATCTGTCGACGTTCTCCATCGGCTTCCAGGACGCCGGCGGCGAACGCGGTGACGAATTCCAGTATTCGGACCTGATCGCCAAACACTACGGCACTAATCATCACCAGCTGCGTATCAAAGAAAGCGAAATCATCGAGCAACTGCCCGCCGCGTTCCGGGCGATGAGCGAGCCGATGGTCAGCCATGACTGCATCGCTTTTTATCTGCTGTCCCGCGAAGTGGCCAAGCACTGCAAGGTGGTTCAGAGCGGTCAGGGCGCCGACGAGTTGTTCGCCGGCTATCACTGGTACCCGCAAGTGGACGGCGCCAGCGACCCATACGCCGCCTACCGCGATGCGTTCTTCGACCGCAGTTACGCCGAATACGCCGAGACCGTTACGCCGAAGTGGCTGACCGCCGATGACGCGGCGGGTGACTTCGTGCGCGAGCATTTCGCGATGCCGGGCGCTGATGCGGCGGTGGACAAAGCCCTGCGCCTGGACAGCACGGTCATGCTGGTGGATGACCCGGTCAAACGCGTCGACAACATGACCATGGCCTGGGGCCTCGAAGCACGCACCCCGTTCCTCGATTATCGATTGGTCGAGCTGTCGGCACGGGTTCCGGGCCGCTTCAAGTTGCCGGACGGCGGCAAGCAAGTGCTCAAGGAAGCGGCGCGCCTGGTGATTCCGTCCGAAGTCATTGATCGCAAGAAAGGCTATTTCCCGGTGCCTGGCCTCAAGCATCTGGAAGGCGACACGCTGAACTGGGTCCGCGATCTGCTGCTCGATCCGAGCCAGGACCGTGGCCTGTTCAACCCGGTCATGCTCGACAAACTGCTGACCGATCCGCAGGGCCAATTGACGCCCCTGCGCGGCTCCAAGCTGTGGCAGCTCGCAGCGCTGAACCTGTGGCTCAGCGAACAAGGACTCTGACCGATGAAAGCCAACGCTTCGATTCATAACCAGCGTTTGTTGCGCGGCCAGGCGCCGTCGTACGAGCGCTTGCAGGCTCGCCTTGCCGAAGACGGCAGCACGCCTGAGACAGAACCGCTGGCTCTGCATTGCGGCTGGGGACGGCTGCTGATTGGCCATACCTACCCTGATCCGGCATCCCTTGCGCAAGAGTTGCTCAACGAAAAGCAGGGCGAGCGCGATATCGCCCTGTATGTCGCCGCACCGCAACAGGTGCTGGCGCAATCGCCGCAACAGTTGTTTCTCGATCCGTCGGACACACTGCGGCTGTGGTTCAGCGATTACCGCCCGGCCCAGCGCGTGTTTCGTGGCTTCAGGATTCGCCGAGCGCAAAGCGAAGGTGACTGGACCGCGATCAACAATCTTTACATCGCCCGTGGCATGTTGCCCATCGACCCTGCCCTGCTGACGCCTCGGCACCAGGGCGGCCCGGTCTACTGGATTGCTGAAGATGAGACCACCAACGCCGTGATCGGCAGCGTCATGGGCCTGAATCACCAAAAGGCTTTCAACGATCCCGAAAACGGCAGCAGCCTGTGGTGCCTGGCGGTTGATCCGCAATGCACACGGCCTGGCGTCGGCGAAGTGCTGGTGCGTCATCTGGTCGAGCATTTCCAGAGCCGGGGTCTGGCGTACCTGGATCTGTCGGTGCTGCATGACAACGAACAAGCAAAAAGCCTTTACGCCAAGCTGGGCTTCCGCAATCTGCCGACCTTCGCCATCAAGCGTAAAAACGGCATCAACGAGAAGCTGTTTCTCGGACCCGGCCCGCAGGCGGACTTCAACCCGTACGCCCGGATCATCGTCGAAGAAGCCCATCGGCGCGGCATCGAAGTGCAGGTGGATGACGCTGAAGCCGGACTGTTCACGCTGATTCATGGCAGTCGCCGCGTGCGTTGCCGTGAGTCGTTGAGCGACCTGACCACCGCCGTCAGCATGACGCTGTGCCAGGACAAACGCATGACCCAGAAAACGCTCAAGGCGGCAGGTCTGGAAGTGCCGGTGCAGCAACTGGCCGGCAACGGCGACGACAACCTGGCGTTTCTCGAAGAGCATCAGCGCGTCGTAGTCAAGCCGGTCGATGGTGAACAGGGCCAGGGCGTGGCCGTGGACCTGCGCACTATTGAAGATGTCCAGGCGGCGGTCGAACGTGCTCGCCAGTTCGACAGCCGTGTGCTGCTCGAAAGCTTCCACGAAGGGCTCGACCTGCGCATTGTCGTGATTGGTTTTGAGGTGGTAGCTGCGGCCATCCGCCGTCCTGCCGAGATCATCGGCGATGGCCGTCACACCGTGGGTCAGCTGATCGAGGCGCAAAGTCGCCGTCGCTCTGCAGCCACGGGCGGCGAGAGCAAGATTCCGGTGGACGACGAAACCCACCGCACCGTTGAGGAAGCGGGTTTCAGCTTCGACAGCGTGTTGCCGGCGGATCAGCGTCTGGCCGTGCGCCGCACCGCGAACCTGCACACCGGCGGCTGTCTGGAAGACGTCACCGCGATTCTTCACCCGGTGTTGAAGGACGCCGCCGTGCGTGCCGCCCGCGCGCTCGACATCCCTGTGGTGGGTCTGGACCTGATGGTGCCCGCCGCCGATCAGCCGGAGTATGTGTTCATCGAAGCGAACGAGCGCTGCGGCCTGGCCAATCACGAGCCACAACCGACGGCCGAGCGTTTCGTCGATCTGTTGTTTCCCCACAGCCAGCCTGCCCATGGCTAAGGCGCAACCGCTGTAGCCCTGAGCCTGCTCGCGACAGGTCTGGCCGGACGACGACTTCGTCGACACCGGACCCGTCCCGCGAGCGAGTCCGCTCTCAGCTTAATCTGCGCCACACATTGAGGTCCCTATGACGACTGCAAACATCCTTGAACCGGATCTGAATTACCTGCAGAAAGTCCTGCTGGAAATGCTCGCGATCCCGAGCCCCACCGGTTTTACCGACACCATCGTGCGCTACGTCGCCGAGCGCCTTGAAGAACTGGGCATTCCGTTCGAACTGACCCGTCGCGGTACCATCCGCGCCACGTTGAAAGGCAAACAGAACAGCCCCGACCGCGCCGTTTCCGCGCACCTGGACACCATCGGTGCCAGTGTTCGTGAAGTCAAAGACAACGGCCGACTGGGCCTGGCCCCGGTGGGTTGCTGGTCCAGTCGCTTTGCCGAAGGCAGCCGCGTCAGCGTGTTCACCGACACCGGCGTGATTCGCGGCAGCGTGCTGCCGTTGATGGCGTCCGGTCATGCGTTCAATACCGCCGTCGACACCATGCCCATCAGCTGGGACCACGTTGAGGTGCGCCTGGACGCCTACAGCGCCACCCGCGCGGACTGCGAATCGGTAGGCATCAACATCGGCGATTTCGTGGCGTTCGACCCTCTGCCCGAGTTCACCGACAGCGGGCATATCAGCGCTCGCCATCTGGACGACAAAGCTGGCGTGGCCGCCCTGCTCGCGGCGCTCAAAGCCATCGTCGACAGCGGCGTCGAGCCCCTGATCGATTGTCACCCGCTGTTCACCATCACCGAAGAAACCGGCAGCGGTGCTGCAGGCAGTTTGCCGTGGGACGTCAGCGAGTTCGTCGGTATCGACATCGCGCCCGTTGCGCCCGGCCAGCATTCAAGCGAACACGCGGTCAGCGTGGCGATGCAGGATTCCGGCGGTCCCTATGACTATCATCTGTCGAGGCACTTGCTGCACCTGGGGGTGCAAAACGACTTGTCCGTGCGCCGCGACCTGTTCCGCTATTACTACAGCGACGCCCATTCGGCGATCACTGCCGGCTACGACACGCGCACGGCCCTGCTGGCGTTCGGCTGCGACGCGACCCATGGCTATGAGCGCACGCACATCGACAGCCTGAGCACGCTGAGCCGTCTGCTCACCGCCTACATCATGAGCCCGCCGGTATTCGCCAGCGATGCGCACCCGTCCAACGCGTCGCTGGAAAATTTCAGCCATCAGCTGGAGCACGACGCGCAGATGGAAAGCGACACGCGCGTGCCATCGGTGGATACATTGGTGGGGCAGCGGTAGCCTGCCCGCACGGGGCGCGATAGCATCGCCGCCCCGTGTACTTTTTGTGATTGCCGAGAACCTATGCTGATCCCTTACGACCAACTCGAAGCTGATACCCTGACGCGCCTGATCGAGGACTTCGTGACTCGCGATGGCACTGACAATGGCGACGACACCCCCCTTGAAACCCGCGTGTTGCGGGTACGCCATGCGTTGAGCAAGGGTCAGGCGGTGATTTTCTTCGACATGGACAGCCAGCAATGTCAGCTGATGCTCAAGCACGAAGTGCCTAAGGAATATTTCGAGGAGTAGGCCCCCTGTGCCCACAAATGGGCCGGGATGGCGACCAAGCTGGACTCACCTGCCCGGTCCCCGGTTGGCCAGGTTCTGTAGCCGTGAGGCAATTCGTCGAATAACTTCTGTCCGATGAATCCTGACGCTCTGCGGCGCATCAATTCCCAGGCGCACCTCATTGCCGGAGATGCCCAGCACCCTCAGGGTGATGTCATCGCCAATGTTGAAGGTGTCGCCGATTTCTCGCGTCAATACCAGCATACGTCCTGCTCCTTGGCTGTAACCGAGGAAGCAGGTTGACGCTCAGGTCCCGGCGCTTCAATGCGCCAGAACAAAATCAGTAACGCCCTTCAACCCTTCAAGACCATGGCTGACAGACGCTTCCTACGCGTCCGGGCATTTACGGACTGCACGTCAGAGAAAGGTCCGGCAGACGTCAGTTCTTTCTCGCGCACCGACGATCACGCGGCGGACCAGCGCGGCCCGAACAGAATGATGGTCGCGCCGATAACGCAGAGTCCCACGCCGATCCAGTCCGACGTCAACGGGCGAACACGTTCGATAACGCCCAGCCAGGCGATGGAAGCGATGATGTAGATGCCGCCGTACGCCGCGTAGGCGCGACCGGCGTACGTGGCTTCGACCCGGGTCAACAGAACGGCGAACAGGGTCAGGCTGATCAACCCGGGAATCACCCACAGTGCGCTCTTGCCCTGGCGCAGCCACATCCAGAAGGCATAACACCCGGCGATTTCGAACAGCGCAGCGAGGAAGAACCACAGGTAATTGAGCACGATGAGCCTCGTCCAGGTCAGCCGGAAAGTGCCGGCAACCCTATCAGAAAAGTCACGCGTCGAATGTCTGGCTCAGCTTCCGGACTTCGCCTTGGCGCGCATCTTCTCCGCCATGTTGGCCATCTCGTCGTACAGCAACTGGGGATTTTTCTGCTTGAGCTGCCAGGCCATGCGCCCTTGCTCATGGGGCAGGATCATGAACTCACCGCTGGCGACCTGCTGGTAGATGAAATCGGCGATGTCCTTTGCGCTGATGGGCGAACTTTCCAGCAGCTTGCCGACCTGGGCTTTCATCGCCGGCGTGGGGCCACGAAAGGAATCCAGCAGGTTGGTCTGGAAGAACGACGGACACACCACATGCACGCCGATTTCCTGCTGGCGCAGTTCGATCAGCAGGCTCTCCGACAGCGCAACGACGCCCGCCTTGGCAACGTTGTAGTTGCTCATCGCCGGGCCTTGCATCAACGCGGCCATGGAGGCGATGTTGATGATCTTGCCCTTGCTCTGTTCCAGCAGCGGCAAAAACGCCTTGCAGCCTTTGACGACGCCCATCAGGTTGATCGCGATCTGCCAGTCCCAATCCTCGAGGGACAGTTCGCCAAAGAACCCGCCTGACGCAACGCCGGCATTGTTGACGATCACATCGATGCCGCCGAATTTCTGTTCGCAGGCCTGGGCGAATGCGGTGAGCTGGCTGTAGTCCCGAACGTCACAGCGCTGAACAAAACCGTCCCCTCCGGCTTCGCGCACCAGGCGCAGTGTTTCCTGAAGGCCGCTGTCGCTGACATCCGACAGCGCCAGCTGCCAGCCCTCGCGGGCCCAGCGCAACGCGATCTCGCGTCCCAGCCCGGACCCTGCGCCGGTGATCATGATGCGATTTTGCATAGCAGACGCCTTGTCGGTTAGGAAGAAGTCACTAGAGTGTAAACAGACAGATTGTCCGACAAACCCTTCATCAGATCGCTGAATATGGGAGGCAAACCGATGGTTTGAATGGGTGGGCACTCTTTTGGATGTATTTAGGCAGATGGGTGATTAACGGGAAGAGCGTTACATTGAACTTGGTGACCGGTTAGTTACCGCTTGGTTCCACACTAAGCGAGGTACTTTTGCGATTTTACAATCAGGCTTTGAATGCGGAAAATTCGTTTGTTAAAGGCGCAGGCCTCTGATTTTCCGGGCCTTTCCTAAAAATGTTATTTTTTATTTCGGCAACTGAGAACCTTTTGATTAGTCCGACAGTCCGATCAATCAAGCAGCACAATGATTAGCCGTCGTGGCAACCTCTTGAACTGCATAGCCATCTTCCAAGAACACTAGAAGGAACTCGTCATGGGCATCGGCACAATTCTGATCATCATCCTAATCCTGCTGTTGGTCGGTGGACTTCCGGTATTTCCGCACTCCCGCAGCTGGGGCTACGGTCCGTCGGGCATCATCGGTACGATCTTGGTGATCCTGCTGATATTGGTGTTGCTGGGCAGGATTTAACTGCTAAGGCTGGCACTAAAAAAAACCGCGCTCAGGCGCGGTTTTTTTATGGGCTTATGGAAGTGGTTCTGCTGGGGCAGAACTGTTTCGCCTTCGGCGAGTTACTTTTAAAAAGCCTAAAAGTAACCAAAAGTGCCTGCTCTCGGCTGGGCTCCTCCTTCGTCGGAGTACCTTCACTCCGGTCTCGCTCCGTGGGCCCGCGCCGAACGGGCATCCATGCCCTGACGGCGCTATCGCCGCATCCATGCGGCTCGGCCCACTCCACGAGACCTGCGTTCAGCCTGCACCCAAGTCGCGATTGGCGGTGTTTGAGCCTTTTGTGTACGAAGATCAAAAGCGCTTTAAAGCAGATCAAGAGCTTCCCGGCTGAAGCCGGTCCCAAGGGGTGTACGCGGTGCTTTTTAGTGGGACCGGCTTTAGCCGGGAAGGGGCCGGTTTGAACACCGTAAAATTTACACGTGCGTTCACCCGTCGGCGGCTGCGACTGAGCGTTGGGGAGATTGGCGGGAATGAGGATTTACAACACTCGAACAGGACGTTCTAAGGAAGCTAGGGCGTAAAGCCCTAGCGCAGTGCAGTTATCACTTTTTCTTTTTTGCAGGCTTGTCGGCCTTTTCTGCCTTGTCTGATTTCTTGGCCTTCTCTGGCTTGCTATCCGCTTTTTTTGCAGCTTTCTTTGGCTCAGCCGTTTTCTTGGTGTCTTTCTTCGCGTCTTTCTTGTCGGAAGACTTCGAAAGCGCCGAGGCTGCCGCTGATTTCTTTTCCGGAGAGGACTTTTTGTCCTTCAAATCCTTGCTGGCCTTCGAAGCTTCACCTTTGGTTTTCTTGTCGTCTTTAGCCACGTTAACCACCTCTTAAAGAGTGCCGGTATTAGCACAAGGCCTGTGGGAATCTCCACACGCTGATCATTAGGCGAAGCGGCTTGAAAGCGGTTCAATCTTTTTAAGCACCGAACGCAAAAATGACATCTGACTCAGATTCACCCGCGCCTGCACCGTCCCCTTTGAGCGGGATGACCATAATCCGGGGACAGATTCATTTACGGTGAAGCGCTGTAAATAAATCAGTCCCCTGGGCGTTTTCAGCGCCTGAACTGGCCCCTTCCCGGCTAAAGCCGGTCCCACTAAAAAGAACACCGCGTGCACCCTGTGGGACCGGCTTCAGCCGGGAAGCCGTTGCCGTTGTCGTTGCTTTTGATCTCCACACACAAAAAGCCCAGACACCGCCAAACGCGACTTGGGCGCAGGCCGAACGTAGACGATGCGCAGTGGGCCGAGCCGCATGGATGCGGCGAGAGCGCCGTCAGGACATGGATGTCCGTTCGGCGCGGGCCCACGGAGCGAGACCGGAGTGAAGGAACCCCGACGCAGGAGGGGCCCAACCAGAAGCAAGCACCCTTGGTTACTTGGGGATGGTGCGACTTTCGACTTTTCCAAGTAACTCGCCGAAGGCGAAACAGTCTGCCCCCAGGCCGACGCTCTTGATCTTAAGCGCTTTGAAAACAAAAACGCCCCGAAGATCGGGGCGTTTTCGCAAAGCATTACCTCAAATCAATGCGACACCGCACCACTGGCCCCCAGGCCCGTCTGCGAACGCACAAACTGCGGGAAGAACAACGCACGTTCACCCTCTGCCGCCTTCGACTTATCCGTAATCGAGAAAAACCAGATCCCGACAAACGCAATCGCAATCGAAAACAACGCCGGATACTCGTACGGGAAAATCGCCTTCTCATGATGCAGAATCTGCACCCAAATCGTTGGGCCCAGAATCATCAACACCACCGCACTGATCAACCCCATCCAGCCGCCGATCATCGCGCCGCGCGTGGTCAGATTCTTCCAGTACATCGAAAGCAACAACACCGGGAAGTTACAGCTCGCCGCAATCGAGAACGCCAGGCCCACCATGAACGCGATGTTCTGACTCTCGAACTCGATACCCAGCACAATCGCCACCACAGCCAAGGCCACCGTGGTGTACTTCGACACACGGATCTCGTCTTTCTCGTTGGCCTTGCCCGCCTTGATCACACTGGCATACAAGTCGTGGGACACCGCCGAAGCACCGGCGAGCGTCAGACCTGCCACCACAGCCAGGATGGTTGCGAACGCCACCGCCGAGATAAAGCCCAAGAACAGACTGCCGCCGACCGCATCGGCCAGGTGAATCGCTGCCATGTTGTTGCCCCCGAGCAGCGCGCCCGCCGCGTCCTTGAACGCCGGATTGGTGCTGACCAAGAGGATCGCGCCAAAACCGATGATGAAGGTCAGGATGTAGAAGTAGCCAATGAAACCGGTCGCGTAGAGCACCGACTTACGGGCTTCCTTCGCATCACTCACGGTGAAGAAGCGCATCAGAATGTGTGGCAGGCCAGCGGTGCCGAACATCAGCGCCAGACCCAGCGAGAACGCCGAGATCGGATCTTTCACCAGACCGCCCGGGCTCATGATCGCTTCACCTTTCGGGTGAACCTTCACGGCTTCGGAGAACAGCACGTTAAAGTCGAAGTTGACGTGCTTCATCACCATCAACGCCATGAACGACGCACCGGAGAGCAGCATCACCGCCTTGATGATCTGTACCCATGTGGTCGCCAGCATGCCGCCGAACAGCACGTACAGGCACATCAGGATACCGACGAGCACCACCGCCACCGCGTAGTCCAGACCGAACAGCAGTTGGATCAGCTTGCCGGCGCCAACCATCTGCGCGATCAGGTAGAACGCCACCACCACCAGCGAACCGCAGGCGGACAGGGTACGGATTTCCTTCTGCTTCAATCGATAGGACGCCACGTCAGCGAAGGTGTACTTGCCCAGGTTGCGCAAGCGTTCGGCGATCAGGAACAGGATGATAGGCCAGCCCACGAGGAAGCCGATGGAGTAGATCAGACCGTCGTAGCCGGAGGTGTAGACCAGCGCGGAAATCCCCAGGAATGACGCCGCCGACATGTAGTCACCGGCGATGGCCAGACCGTTCTGGAAACCGGTGATCTTGCCGCCTGCCGAGTAATAGTCCGACGCTGTCTTGTTCTTTTTCGACGCCCAGTACGTGATGTAGAGGGTGAACCCGACGAAGACCACAAACATGATGATCGCCGACACGTTCAACGGTTGCTTCTGCACCGCACCGGTCAGCGCTTCGGCTGCCCAGAGTGTCGGCGCGAAAGCGGCAAGGCCAAAGGCCGCGAGCAGGCGCCGAATCATTGCTGTGCCTCCTTCAGGATGGCGTTGTTCAGGTCATCGAATTCACCGTTTGCGCGGCGAACATAGATGGCGGTCAGAACGAACGCGGACACAATCAGCCCGACGCCGATCGGCATACCCCAGGTGATGGTTGATGTGGCGCTGAGTTTAGCGCCGAGAATCTGAGGCCCATACGCAATCAGAAGGATGAATGCGGCATAGAGCCCAAGCATGATTGCCGAGAGAATCCAGGCGAATCGTTCCCTTTTCGAGACCAGCTCCTTGAAGCGCGGGCTGTTCTGAATCGAGAGGTAAATGCTGTCGTTCATTGTTTTTGTCCTCGCAGCACAGATGGATGTCACGGTTTGCACTTTAGTCCGCTCTGCGACGCACTCCAGACGACCTTAGTATTAGAACGACATTAGTTGATGTACCAAGGATTGCCTCTTTTGCAGGGGGTTGATTGCGCCTTGAGGTGGCTGCAACAAAAAACCGCCTGGCGATGGCTCACCAGGCGGTTCGGTAAAACATTAAATCTTTGTGACCGATTACTTACCGGTCCACTCCTTGACGCGATCCGGATGCTTGGCGACCC
Organism: Pseudomonas sp. W2-17; assembly: GCF_041060445.1. Classification (NCBI taxonomy): domain Bacteria; kingdom Pseudomonadati; phylum Pseudomonadota; class Gammaproteobacteria; order Pseudomonadales; family Pseudomonadaceae; genus Pseudomonas; species Pseudomonas sp. W2-17. The sequence goes on from NZ_JAUFNS010000004.1 coordinate 92,019, forward strand.
AGTCCTTGGCCGCGGCTTCAGGCTTGGCGCCGTCCTGGATGGCGAGCATGACTTCGCCGATCTCATCCTTGCTGGTCCACTGGAATTTCTTCAGGAAATCCGCCACGTCCGGGGCCTTCTTCGCCAGATCCAGGCTGCCGATGTTGTCGACGGTTTCAGCGGCACCGTAAACGCCCTTCGGGTCTTCCAGGAACTTCAGTTTCCACTTCGCGAACATCCAGTGCGGCACCCAGCCGGTCACCGCGATAGATTCCTTCTTGTTTTCGGCACGGGTCAGCTCGGCAATCATGCCGGCGCCGGAACTGGCCTGCAGCTTGTAACCGTCGAGGCCATAATCCTTGATCGCTTGATCAGTCTTGATCATCACGCCTGAACCGGCGTCGATGCCGACGATTTTCTTCTTGAAGGATTCGTCGGTCTTGAGGTCCGCCACCGAGTTGGCTTTCACGTACTCAGGCACGATCAGGCCGATTTTCGCGTCCTTGAAGTTAGGCCCGTAATCGGTGACCTTGTCCTTGTTCTTGGTCCAGTACTCGCCGTGGGTCACAGGCAGCCAGGCAGACAGCATCATGTCCAGTTTGCCGGTCGCGACGCCCTGCCACATGATCCCGGCCGCAACGGCCTGCAGCTTCACCGGATAGCCCAGTTTCTGCTTGATCACCTCGGCAGCGACGTTGGTGGTTGCAACACTGTCGGACCAGCCATCGACGTAACCGATGCTCAGCTCGGGTTTGGCGTCGGCATGGGCCAGCGTGGAACTGATGGCCAGTGCCAGCGCGGCACCGACACCCAGGATTTTTCGCATCGTCATTTTCACTTCCCCGGTAGTCCAGAACCCGACAGCGGTCGGGTATCGTTAACGTTCTTATAACGTCGCACTCGCGCCCTGGTTCGGGGCAAGCCACGCGTTTTACGCTTCCACCACGTGCCTGCGCAGACGCAATCGCTGCGTGGACGATTGATCATCAACCCCCACACACCTTGCGCCTTTCCTGCCAGCGACACCCAGCCACCCGGTAAACGACATCACCGGGCCATCAACGACAGACAGGTCGTAAAGACGCTATCAAACCGTCCGGAAATTGCATGGGTTGAAAAGCGCTGACCGGAGAGGTGTGAAGGCGCGTCATCTTGCTAATATGCCGACCTTCGCCTCACTTCGGCCCCATCATGTCCGCACCGTCCCGCTCGCCTGTCGTCTTTTATCTGTTGTCCTGTGTGATTGCCCTGCTTGGCCTGTGCGGCTACTGGTACTGGCTGGGCAAACCGGTGATTCTGCCGGACGCCGCCACGCCGACCCACAAACTGCAATGCGCGTCCTACACGCCGTTCGACAAGGACCAGTCCCCGTTCGACCAGCCCTTCACCCTGCGCCCCGAGCGGATGGACGCTGACCTGGCGCTCCTCGCGACGCGCTTCGACTGCGTACGCACCTATTCAATGACCGGCATGGAGGCGCTTCCCGACATCGCCCGCAAGTACGGCCTCAAGCTGATGCTCGGCGCCTGGGTGAACGGCAATCCGGTCGACACGGCCAAGGAAATCAAGGCGCTGGTGACGGCGGCGAATACCCACCCGGATGTGGTGACGGCGGTGATCGTCGGTAACGAGAGCCTGTTGCGCAAGGAAGTCACCGGCGCTCAACTGGCCACGCTGATTCGTCAGGTGAAAGCGCAGGTCAAACAGCCGGTCACCTATGCAGATGTCTGGGAATACTGGCTGCAATACCCGGAAGTCGCGCCTGCCGTGGATTTCCTGACCATCCATCTGCTGCCGTACTGGGAAGACGATCCTACCGGCATCGACGAGGCCCTGGCCCATGTCGCGCAGATCCGTGAAACGTTCGGCAAGCAATTTGCGCCCAAGGACATTCTCATCGGCGAGACCGGCTGGCCCAGCGAAGGCCGCCAGCGTGAAACCGCGCTGCCCAGCCGGGTCAACGAAGCCAGGTTCATTCGCAGTTTCGTCGCGATGGCCGAGCAGCACGGCTGGCACTACAACCTGATCGAGGCGTTCGACCAGCCGTGGAAGCGCCAGTCCGAAGGCGCAGTGGGCGGCTACTGGGGGCTGTTCGACGCGGATCGCCAGGACAAAGGCGTGCTGGCCGGGCCGGTATCGAACCTGCCGTTATGGCCATTCTGGCTGACCGTCAGTGGCGCAATCGCCCTGCTGGCGCTGGCGTGGGCTGGCCGTGTCAGTCATTCACGCAGCGCGCTGATGCTTCCGTTGCTGGCGGCGCTCGCCGGTTGCTGCATCGGCAGCTGGGGTGAACTGGCCCGGGTGACCAGCCGCTTCGCCGGCGAATACCTGTGGGCATTGGCGCTGGTGGTGCTGAATCTGCTGGTGCTCGCCCACGCAGCGCTGGCGTTGTCGGCTCGCACAGGCTGGCGCGAGCGCGCGTTTGCCTGGCTGGATGCTCGTGCGGGATGGTGGTTGTACGCCAGCGGGTTTACGGCCGCGGTGATGATGCTGGCGATGGTGTTTGATCCGCGCTACCGCAGCTTCGCGACGGCAACGCTGTGGCTGCCGGCGCTGGTCTATCTGATCCGCCCGGTTGCGGCACCGCGCCGGGAGATCGGCCTGCTGATGTTCATCGTCGGCGCCGGCATCGTGCCGCAGCTGTTTCGCGAAGGCTTGAGCAATCCCCAGGCGTGGGCGTGGGCGGCGGTGAGTCTGTTGATGGCACTGGCACTGTGGCGCAGTGTGCGGATCGGCGCTCGGGTGAAGACAACGAGCAGTGCGCGGGCGACGGCCGACGCTGTGTAACCGAGTGTGCGGTGGGACGGATACATTGTGTTACCGCCGGGGCACTGCAGAGCTCGCAGGCGGGTAACACGGAAACAAAATTCCGTTACATGGCAGGGGTGCAAACTGATCAGATTTCACAACCTCTTGATTTAAAAGGGATTATAAAAATTGGCACGCACCCTGCTATATCTCCTGCATAACAAGAACAAAATGTGAAAAACCAATAAAAATAAGATGAATCGGCTCTGACATAACAAGAACAACGGCACAGAGACGCAGCCAACAGATTTTTTTGGAGTAGAAACGCTTTACCGAGGCCCCGGCCTCGCAGCCCGACCGAGAACGATAAAACTACCCCCAGGTAGCGGCCAGAACGGGTTGGATCACCTCTCGCAGAAGAGGAATCAAAGCAGGTCAGCGCTCAAAAAAATACGTTTGCTCTTGTATCCCGTATGGGGATCACCGAAGACGCTGTAGAGGGACCGGTTGCCAATAACAACAACAGACCGCCCTACAACAATAAGAAAGAGCACGTGCAACGATTTAAAGGGGAGCCTCGGCTCCCCTTTATGCTGTCTGGCGTTTGAAGCAAGACCCGTTGTGAAGTCAGGCCCGTTGATTACGCACCAGCCGCAACCCGGCAATCACCACCGCGAACACCGCCAGACTGGCCGTGTACAGCACCAGCGCGAGTATCCCCAGCAGCAAGCCAACGACCGCGAGCGCTCGACCCACCTGACGTGGCACAAAGAACGCGATCAACGATGCGATCAGCGCGCCCCATCCGAACACACCGAAGTGAATCAACAGGCCCAGGTTCGAGCGCAACTGGCACTGCCATTTCGACGCCTCGTCAGCGCAGATCCCTACCCATTGCACGTCTTCCATCAGGCCGTAGCGCAAGCCATAACTGACGGCCAGCCACAGCACCAGCATAAAAAACAGCACCACCAACGGCAGACGACGGGACACGACACACTCCAGAAAATAACCAACGGCGCGCAGCATAGCCGCAGCCGCTCGGGCAAAACCATACGGGTAATAAAAAGCACGAGCAGACAGGCCAGAAGTGCCATAACCTGTATCGTCGCGGAGGGTCATGAAAGAGTCACTTGCCGTCACGGCACTTTGGCATTACACCCGTGTCATAGCCTGCGTATTTCAACAGCACATCATTCCCAAGGGATTCAGTCATGCTTCGTTTTCTGCGCCTCGCCGCCTTATCAGGCGGCCTGTTTTTGAGTGCGTCCGTGATGGCGGTCGATATCGATCCGTCCAGCTATGGCTTCCCCTTGACCAATCCGTTCGAAGCGACCATCGCCACGACCCCACCGGATTTGCGTGCCAAGGTGCCTGAAGACGCCGACATCGATCAGGACGATTACAGCCTCACTATGCGTCCGGAGCGTGAGTTCACACTGCCGGATAACTTCTGGGCCGTGAAGAAACTGCGTTACCGCCTCGCCAAACAAGACCACCCTGCGCCGTTGATCTTCCTGATCGCCGGCACCGGCGCGCCTTATAACAGCACCCTTAACGAATACCTGAAGAAGCTGTACTACGGCGCGGGTTACAACGTCGTACAGCTTTCGTCGCCCACCAGCTACGACTTCATGAGCGCCGCCTCACGTTTCGCCACCCCTGGCGTGACCAAGGAAGACGCCGAAGACTTGTACCGCGTCATGCAGGCCGTTCGTGCCCAGCAGTCCAAGCTGCAGGTCACCGAGTATTACCTGACCGGTTACAGCCTCGGCGCGCTGGATGCGGCGTTCGTCAGCAAACTCGACGAAACCCGCCGCAGCTTCAACTTCAAGAAAGTGCTGCTGATCAACCCACCGGTGAACCTGTACACGTCGATCACCAACCTCGACAAGATGGTGCAGACCGACGTCAAAGGCATCACCAACAGCACCACCTTCTATGAACTGGTGCTGCAGAAGCTGACCCGCTACTTCCGCGAAAAAGGCTACATCGACCTGAACGATGCCCTGCTGTATGACTTCCAGCAGTCCAAGCAGCACCTGTCAAACGAACAGATGGCGATGCTGATCGGCACCTCGTTCCGGTTCTCTGCAGCCGACATCGCGTTCACCTCCGACCTGATCAACCGTCGCGGCCTGATTACCCCGCCGAAGACCCCGATCAGCGAAGGCACCAGCCTGACGCCGTTCCTCAAGCGCGCGCTGCAATGCGATTTCGACTGCTACGTGACCGAGCAGGTCATCCCGATGTGGCGTGCCCGCACCGACGGCGGCAGCCTGCTGCAACTGGTTGATCAGGTCAGCCTGTACGCGCTGAAGGATTACCTGGCGAGCAGCAAGAAAATCGCGGTAATGCACAACGCCGACGACGTGATCCTCGGTCCGGGCGACCTCGGTTTCCTGCGCAAGACTTTTGGCGATCGCCTGACCGTTTACCCTTACGGCGGTCACTGCGGCAACATGAACTATCGCGTCAACAGCGACGCCATGCTGGAGTTTTTCCGTGGCTAAACGTCTATTGCTTATCGCCGCCCTCCTCTGCGCTGGCGCCGTCCACGCGGCCGACGCGCCGATCATTTCCCAGGCAGCCCCGGTCCAGCGGATCGACAACCCGGACGGGTTCACCGAGCCGTTGAAGTCGCTGAAATTCAACCCGGGTCTGGATGCTCAGGAGTTCGAGCGTTCGTCCCTCAACGCGCTGAATGTCTACGATCCTCTGGAATCCTGGAACCGCCGGGTCTACCACTTCAACTATCGCTTCGATGAGTGGGTGTTCCTGCCGGTGGTCAACGGCTACAAATACGTGACGCCGAGCTTCGTGCGCACGGGCGTCAGCAACTTCTTCAGCAACCTGGGCGATGTGCCGAACCTGCTGAACAGCCTGCTGCAGTTCAAGGGCAAGCGTTCGATGGAAACCACCGGCCGCCTGATCGTCAACACCACCCTGGGCATTGCCGGGCTGTGGGATCCGGCGACCCTGATGGGCCTGAAGAAACAGAGCGAAGACTTCGGTCAGACCCTGGGTTTCTATGGCGTACCGGCCGGCCCGTACCTGGTGCTGCCGATCCTCGGCCCGTCGAACCTGCGTGACACCGGCGGCCTGGTCTTCGACTTCACCGCTGAATCGCAGATCAACTTCCTCAACGTCGCCCAGGTCAGCGAAGACCATCCTGAGCTGTACCTGCTGCGCGCCATCGACCGTCGCTACACCACCAGCTTCCGCTACGGTCAGATGGACTCGCCGTTCGAGTACGAGAAAGTGCGTTACGTGTACACCGAAGCCCGCAAGCTGCAGGTGTCCGAGTAACGTGATCTGAATACTGCTGGCACTGCTGGCACTGCTGGCACTGCTGGCAGGGATCTTGTGGGAGTGAGCTTGCTCACGAAGACGTTATTACGGCCGCTGGAGATCTGGCGGCTATAAACCTATTCGCGAGCAAGCTCGCTCCCACACTTCGCCCAGACCCATCGCCAAACCCGATCATTCCCCCGCAAAAACCTCACCCATCCATCGCTCCAACAGGCCTACCATAGGCGCCATTCCCCTTCTGCCGGAGTGAGCCCCATGCCTCAATTTCGTAAAGTGCTGTCGATCCAGGCCGGCCAACCAACGTCGGACGGTGCTGGCGTCAAGCTGACCCGTGTGTTCGGCGGGCCAGGCATCGAAGCCTTCGACCCGTTCCTGATGCTCGACGAGTTCGGCTCCGAGAACCCCGACGAGTACATCGCCGGCTTCCCGCCCCACCCCCATCGCGGATTCGAGACCGTGACCTACATGCTCGAAGGCCGCATGCGCCATGAAGACCACATGGGCAACGTCGGCCTGCTGCAAGCCGGCGGCGTGCAATGGATGACCGCTGCGCGCGGGGTCATTCACAGCGAGATGCCCGAGCAGGAAGAAGGCGCCATGCGCGGCTTCCAGCTGTGGCTCAACCTGCCGGCCAAATCGAAGATGGGCGACGCCGGTTACGACGATATTCAGCCCGAGCGCATTCCGCGCATCACCACGCAGAACGGCGTCGAGGTTGTGGTGATCGCCGGGCAGTTCGACGACGGCCAGACGTCCCAGGCAGGCGCCGTGCAGCGTCCGGACACCGAGCCGCAGTATTTCGATTTCCACATGCCCGCCGGCAGCCACATCAGCCCGCGCGTCGCCGAGGGCCATCGCGTGCTGCTGTACGTATACGAAGGTGAAGTCGAGATGGCAGGACAGCCACAGAAACTGGGTACGAGCCGTCTCGCGCGGTTGTCGGAAAGCGGTGAGATTCAGCTGAGCACCCAAACGGGCGCCCGCGTGCTGCTGATCGCTGGCAAACCCTTGGGCGAACCGATCGTGCAATACGGCCCGTTCGTGATGAACAGCCGTGAAGAAATCGAACAGGCACTGCGGGATTTTCGGGACGACAAGCTGACGGCGTAAACGCCTCAGCGTTTAATGAACCGCAACGGTTTACTACAGCCGCAAGAAGCGCATCAACTCATCCTTCTGGGCCATCGCGTCGCGGCGTCCCAGCTCGATGAGCTCGCTGCAATAACCCGATTCGAACAGCAGATAGCTCAGCACCCCGGCCCCGCTGGTCTTGGTTGCACCCGGGCCGCGCAGAAACGTGCGCAGCGCCGGGGGCAGTTCGCGGCGATGCCGGGCGGCGATTTCGTCGATGGGCTGGCTGGGCGAAATCACCAGCACCTCAACCGGCGCGAGGGACTGAATGGGCGTCGACTCTGACGACTGCGGCCTGGGCACGTCGGACGCGGGCAGCATGCGGCTGACCAGATTCAGCCGTTCCAGCAATTCAATGTCACTCTCCAGGCTGTCAATGAACGTGCTGTTGAGCATGTGCCCGCCGATCTGCGCAAGACTCGGTTGCACGCCACGGACCGCTCGCGGCACGGGCGGGTTCGCGCCGGGGCCACGGGGGTTGCCGCTGACACCTACCACCAGTACACGGTTGGCGCCCAGGTGCAGCGCCGGACTGATCGGCGCCGACTGCCGCACCGCACCGTCACCAAAATATTCCTGGCCCAGCTTCACCGGCGCGAACAGTAAAGGGATCGCCGAACTGGCCAGCAGATGGTCGATCGTCAAGCGCGTCGGCAGACCGATCCGGCGATGCCGCAGCCAGGAGTCGATCGTGCCCTTGCCCTGATAAAACGTGACCGCCTGCCCCGACTCGTAACCGAACGCGGTGATCGCCACCGCGCGCAGATGCTTCGCTTCAATGGCTTCGTCGATGCCGTCGAGATTGAGCCGCGCGGTCAGCAGATCCTTGAGCGGTGAGCTGTTGAGCAACGCCACCGGCACCTGTTGGCGACCGATGCCCAACAGGCTGCGACCGAAAAATCGCGTGGCCTGCCGAACGACGCCGGGCCAGTCACTGCGAAGCACTTGATGGCTGCGAAAGCCCTGCCAGAAGTCAGTCAGTTCGTGGATGGCCGTACGAAATTGCGCAGCGCCACTGGCCAGCTTCACCGCGTTGATCGCCCCGGCGGAGGTGCCGACGATGACCGGAAAAGGATTCTTCGCGCCCACCGGCAGCAGGTCGGCGATGCCGGCGAGCACGCCCACCTGATACGCCGCGCGGGCGCCGCCGCCGGACAGGATCAGCCCGGTGATGGGCTCGACGCCGGCAGGTAAAGCTGAGGCGTTGCGCACCGCTTGTTGTTCTATGGTGCTTGTCGTCATGGGGTTTCAGCTCTTGGTTTCAGCCACGCTTCTTGTACAGCTTCGGCTCACCCGGCGGCCGACTCTTGAACCGCCGGTGCGCCCACAGGTACTGCTCGGGGCATTCGGTGACGGCGCGCTCGACCCATTGATTGATGCGAAGGCAGTCCGCCTCGTCGCTTTCCCCCGGAAAATCGCTCAGCGGCGGATGGATCACCAGTTTGTAGCCACTGCCATCGGCCAGACGCTCCTGGGTGAACGGCACGACCAGCGCGTGGCCGAGCTTGGCGAACTTGCTGGTGGCCGGCACGGTGGCCGCCTGAATGCCGAACAGCGGCACGAAGATGCTCTGCTTGGCGCCGTAGTCCTGATCCGGCGCATACCAGATCGCCCGGCCCTTGCGCAGTTGCTTGATCATGCCGCGCACGTCTTCGCGCTCGACAGCGATGGAATCCTTGTTATGCCGCTCGCGGCCGCGACGCTGAATGTAATCAAAGAGCGCGTTCTTGTGCTCGCGGTACATGCCGTCGATCGTGTGCTGCTGACCCAGCAGGGCCGCGCCGATTTCCAGGGTGGTGAAGTGCAGCGCCATGAGGATCACGCCATGGCCGTCCAGCTGCGCCTGCTTTAAATGATGAAGGCCTTCGATGTGCGCCAACCGCGCGAGACGCGGCTTGCTCCACCACCAGCTCATGGCCATCTCGAAAAACGCGATGCCGGTGGAGGCGAAGTTTTCTTTCAGCAGGCGTTTGCGCTCGGCCTTTGAATACTGGGGGAAACACAGCTCCAGGTTGCGCGCGGCAATCACCCGCCGATCGGTTGCCTGGTAATACATGACCCAGCCCAACGCACGGCCGATCACCAGCAACACGCGAAACGGCAACTGCACGATCAGCCAGAGCAAGCCCAGCCCCAGCCACAGCAGCCAGAAGCGGGGATGAAGAAAATGAGCTCGAAAACGCGGGCGATCCATTACAGCTTCCGTCAGGACAAAGGCGGGCATTCTACATCGGTTCACGCGGATCGTGCCGCCGTCGGTTGCGCCTCCCTTGCGGCTGGCGGGCGTTATCGTTATAAGTCTCGGCACTTTTAGCGACAAGCCGCTGTATGCCGACATGAGCCAAATCGAATTGCAAGACAAGGACCCCGTGTTCCAGCTGAAGGGCAGCATGCTGGCCATCACTGTGCTGGAACTGGCCCGCAACAACCTCGAAGCGCTGGATCGTCAACTGGCGGCAAAAGTCGCCCAGGCGCCGAACTTCTTCAGCAATACACCGCTGGTGCTGGCCCTCGACAAACTGCCGCCGGATGAAGGCGCGATCGACCTGCCGGCGATGATGCGCATCTGCCGTCAGCACGGTCTGCGCACACTGGCCATTCGGGCCAACCGCATCGAAGACATCGCCGCCGCCATTTCCATCGACCTGCCGGTGCTGCCGCCTTCGGGCGCGCGCGAGCGACCGCTTGATCCGACGGAAGGCGAAGTCAAAAAGAAGCCGGAAATCATTGAAAAGCCGCCCGAGCCGCTGATCAAACCGACCAAGATCATCACCGCCCCCGTGCGCGGCGGTCAGCAGATCTACGCGCAGGGTTCGGATCTGGTCGTCATTTCCTCGGTCAGCCCCGGAGCGGAGCTGCTCGCCGACGGCAACATTCATGTGTACGGCCCGATGCGCGGCCGCGCGCTGGCGGGGATCAAAGGCGATACCAAGGCACGGATTTTCTGCCAGCAGATGGTCGCCGAACTGATCTCGATCGCCGGCCAGTACAAGGTGTCCGAAGACCTGCGCCGGGATCCGCTGTGGGGCGCCGGTGTGCAGATCAGTCTCTCCGGGGACGTGTTGAACATCACCCGTCTTTAACGGATACTGCGCCATTTTTAAGCCACTCTGATTCGTCGCGAAAACGACGCGAAGGCACCGGGACGTTCGGGATATTTTTTTGTTCTCCCGAACAGGAATTCCTTCACGGGTTCCGATCACCGCCCTCGCCCGCTTTAGTTGCGCCGTCATGAGGGGCTCTTCAGGGACTCAACGTCCTTTTCCTCTAGGGGTGATACACCTTGGCCAAGATTCTCGTGGTTACATCCGGCAAGGGTGGTGTGGGCAAGACCACCACCAGCGCCGCCATCGGTACCGGTCTCGCACTGCGCGGCCACAAAACGGTCATCGTCGACTTCGACGTCGGCCTGCGTAACCTCGACCTGATCATGGGTTGCGAGCGTCGCGTCGTTTATGACTTCGTCAACGTAGTGAACGGCGAAGCCAACCTGCAGCAAGCGCTGATCAAGGACAAGAAGATCGAAGGTCTTTACGTCCTCGCTGCCAGCCAGACCCGTGACAAGGATGCGCTGACCAAGGAAGGCGTTGAAAAAGTCCTGATGGAACTCAAGGAAACCTTCGAGTACGTCGTCTGCGATTCGCCTGCGGGTATCGAAACGGGCGCTCACCTGGCGATGTATTTCGCCGACGAGGCCATCGTCGTGACCAACCCGGAAGTGTCTTCGGTCCGTGACTCGGACCGCATGCTGGGCCTGCTGGCCAGCAAATCCCGCCGCGCCGAGCGTGGTGAAGACCCGATCAAGGAGCACTTGCTCCTGACCCGTTACAACCCCGAGCGCGTCAGCAAGGGCGAGATGCTGGGCGTTGAAGACGTCAAGGAAATCCTCGCCGTCACTCTGCTGGGCGTCATTCCAGAATCCCAGGCCGTACTCAAGGCGTCCAACCAGGGCGTGCCGGTCATCCTTGATGATCAGAGCGACGCCGGCCAGGCGTACAGCGATGCCGTTGACCGTCTGTTGGGCAAGGACCGTGAGCACCGCTTCCTGGACGTACAGAAAAAAGGATTTTTCGAACGCCTGTTCGGGGGTAACTGATGAGCATTTTTGACTTCTTTCGTGCCAACAAAAAGCCCAGCACCGCGTCGGTAGCGAAAGAGCGTCTACAGATCATCGTGGCGCATGAACGCGGCCAACGCAGCACCCCGGATTACCTGCCCGCCTTGCAGAAGGAGTTGGTCGAGGTGATCCGCAAGTACGTCAATATCGGCAACGATGACGTGCATGTCGCCCTTGAAAACGACGGCAGCTGCTCGATTCTGGAACTGAATATCACCTTGCCTGATCGTTGATCGAGAAGGCAGTCGCCACGGCGGCCCGGTTGCCTGAGTCCCTTTGCGGAATCAGGCAAGCGCGCCGCCGTTGGCGTTTGCTGAAGACCTGTTTTTGCGCCTGATCGCTGCCGCGATCGTGTTGCGCCTGTTTGAGCTATGAGGCTGTTCCATGCCGCTGTCCAACGTTCATATCCTCCATCAGGACGACGCTGTCCTGGTGGTGAACAAGCCCACCCTGCTGCTTTCGGTCCCCGGTCGCGCTGACGACAACAAGGACTGTCTGATTACCCGCCTGCAGGAAAACGGCTACTCCGAGGCGCGAATCGTCCATCGGCTGGACTGGGAAACGTCCGGGATCATTTTGCTGGCCCGTGACGCGGACACACACCGTGAGTTGTCCCGGCAGTTTCATGACCGCGAGACGGAGAAGGCGTACACGGCGCTGGCGTGGGGCCAGCCAGACCTGGACAGCGGCAGTATCGATTTGCCGTTGCGTTACGATCCGCCGACCAAGCCGCGTCATGTGGTGGATCATGAGGTCGGCAAGCATGCGTTGACGTTCTGGAAGGTGTTGGAGCGGTATGACACCCATTGCCGGGTTGAGCTGACGCCGATCACGGGGCGGTCGCATCAGTTGCGGGTGCATTTGCTGTCGATCGGGCATCCGTTGTTGGGCGATGGTTTGTATGCGCACCCGGAGGCGCTGGCGGCCTATCCGCGGTTGTGTCTGCATGCGAGCATGCTGGCGTTTACCCATCCGGGGACGGGCGAGCGGGTTCGGTTCGAGTGCCCGGCGCCGTTTTGATTTCGTTAGTCAGAACAGCGTGAAGATCAAGAACATCTGCCTAACGGCAGATTATTTCGCCTTCGGCGACTTACTTTTGAAAAGCACCAAAAGTAAGCAAAAGTGCCTGCTCCTGGTTGGGCCCGACTTCGTCGGGTTCCCTCACTCCGACGATGCTCCGTGGGCCCGCGCCGAAAGGACATCCATGTCCTGACGGCGCTCTCGCCGCATCCATGCGGCTCGACCCACTCCGCATCGCCTGCGCTCGGCCTGCACCAAAGTCGCGTTTTGCGGTGCCTGGTCTGGCGTGGGAGAAGATCAAAAGCACAGCAACAGCAACAGCATTCGCGAGCAAGCTCGCTCCCACAGGGAAGGGGGCCGGTCTGCAAAACTGCCAGCGCACATACTGGCCTCTTCCAGGCTAAGCCGGTCCCACAAAAAGCACCGCATACACCCCTGAAAGCGCCACGTACCCCCTGTTTACGATCGTGCCCACGCTCTGCGTGGGTATGCATCCGAGGACGCTCCGCGTCCATTCCCGGCTAAAGCCGGTCCCACTAAAAAGCACAGCGCGTACGGTCAGTGGGACCGGCTTCAGCCGGGAAGCTTTTGATCTGCTTTTGATTTTCGTACACAAAATGCTCAAACACCGCCAATCGCGACTTGGGTGCAGGCTGAACGGAGGTCTCGCGCAGTGGGCCGAGCCGCATGGATGCGGCGAGAGCGCCGTTGCGGACATGGATGTCCGTTCGCCGCGGGCCCACGGAGCGAGACCGGAGTGAGGGTACTCCGACGAAGGAGGAGCCAAACCAGGAGCAAGCACCCTTGGTTACTTGGGGTGCTTTTCCAAGTAACTCGCCGAAGGCGAAACAGTCTGCCCCCAGGCAGACGCTTTTGATCTTAAGGATCTTGATCTTGATCTCGATCAAAACACCTTTTGGCCTGTAAACTCCCGCCCATTGCTGTCTGGAGTAACCTATGCGCGAAGAGTTGAATCAGGGCCTTATCGATTTCCTGAAGGCCTCCCCCACCCCCTTTCATGCCACCGCCAGCCTGGTCCAACGCCTCGAAGGCGCCGGCTACCAGCGGCTCGATGAACGCGAGCCCTGGTACACCGAAGCCGGCGGCCGCTACTACGTCACCCGCAACGACTCCTCCATCGTCGCCTTCAAACTCGGCCGCCTGTCGCCCCTCACCGGCGGCATCCGCCTCGTGGGCGCCCACACCGACAGCCCGTGCCTGCGCGTCAAACCGCAACCCGAACTGCAACGCCAGGGCTTCTGGCAACTGGGCGTCGAAGTCTACGGCGGCGCCCTGCTCGCGCCATGGTTTGACCGCGACCTCTCCCTCGCCGGCCGCGTCACCTTCCGCCGCGACGGTAAAGTCGAAAGCCAACTGATCGACTTCAAACTGCCGATCGCGATCATCCCCAACCTCGCGATCCACCTCAATCGCACCGCCAACGAAGGCTGGGCGATCAACCCGCAGACTGAACTGCCACCGATCCTGGCCCAGGTCGCCGGCGACGAACGCCCCGACTTCCGCGCCCTGCTGACTGACCAACTGGCCCGCGAACACGGCCTGAATGCAGACGTCGTCCTCGACTACGAACTCAGCTTCTACGACACCCAAAGCGCTGCCGTCATCGGCCTCAACGGTGACTTCATCGCCGGCGCCCGCCTCGACAACCTGCTGTCCTGCTTCGCCGGGCTGCAAGCGCTGCTCAATGCCGACGGCGACGAAACCTGCCTGCTGATCTGCACCGACCACGAAGAAGTCGGCTCGACGTCCGCGTGCGGCGCCGACGGCCCGATGCTCGAGCAAGTGCTGCAACGCCTGCTGCCGGAAGGCGACGACTATGTCCGCACCATCCAGAAATCCCTGCTGATCTCCGCCGACAACGCCCACGGCGTGCACCCGAACTACGCCGAGAAACACGACGCCAACCACGGCCCGAAACTCAACGCCGGCCCGGTGATCAAGGTCAACAGCAACCAGCGCTACGCCACCAACAGCGAAACCGCCGGCTTCTTCCGTCACCTGTGCATGGCTGAGGAAGTGCCGGTGCAGAGCTTCGTCGTGCGCAGCGACATGGCCTGCGGCTCCACCATCGGCCCGATCACCGCGGGTCATCTGGGCGTACGCACCGTCGACATCGGCCTGCCGACCTTCGCCATGCACTCGATCCGCGAACTGGCGGGCAGCCAGGACCTGGCGCACCTGGTGAAGGTGCTGTCGGCGTTCTACGCGAGTGCCGAGTTGCCTTGATCTCGAACCCCCATTGAGCGCAGGCCGATCCATTTCCTTCACCGGTCATGGAAACGGCCTGCACCTCGCGCTATCCCGGACTTCACAATTCCCCCTCGCCACACCCCCCATCCCCTCGTAAACTCATCCGCCTCTGCTTGACCCGGCACGGCTCCCGAACCGCGCCACCCCAAGCGCCTGTCTATTCGAGGTTTGTTTCCAGGTGATCGCTCCCACCCGCCTTTTCGTTCTGCCCCGCCTGTTCCTGCTTTGCCTGCTGGCGCTGTTCCCGTTTGCGTTGACCCACGCTGCCGGCCTGCCGAGTCTGCTCAGTGGCGGCGACAAGACGCAGCCTCATGCTCAAGAGCCGTTGGGGCAGTCGCTGGACGAGGTGATCACGTCGCTGGAAAACGACCAGCAGCGCAGCAAGTTGCTCGATGACCTGAAAAAACTGCGGGACGCCACCAAGAAAGCGCAGCCGACCGTGGAGCAAGGCGTGCTGGGCCTGATCGGCAGTTCGTTCGCCGAACTGGAGAAACAATTCACCGGGACGGACAGCCCGCTCAGTCGCTGGGCAGACGAGGCGGCGCTGGCGCAGGACGAGCTGATGGCGCTGATGCTGCCGGCCAACCAGTGGTGGCCGATCATCTGGGGCTTTGCCGTGGTGCTGGCGATCTGGGGACTGCTGGCGGCGGCATTGATCTGGCTGGGCCACAAGGTACGCTTGCGCTTCGGCCTTTCCGCCGAGCTTCCGCAGCACCCGCGCCTGTCGGACATGCTGCGCTTCGCGCTACGCAAGCTGGGCCCGTGGCTGGTGGCGCTGGTGATCACGATCTATCTGAGTTACTCGCTGCCGCCGTCTCTGGGCCGTGATCTGGCGATGGTGCTCGCTTACGCGCTGGTGGTCGGCACGCTGTTCTCGGCGGTGTGCGTCATCGCGTTTTCCCTGCTTGACGGGCCGCACCGCCATCAGGCCTTGTACATCCTGCGCCATCAGGCGTTTCGTCCGCTGTGGTGGATCGGCAGCTTTGCCGCCTTCGGCGAGGCGTTGAGCGATCCACGTCTGGTCGCCAGCCTTGGCGTGCACCTGGCGCACACCGCCGCGACCCTGGCCAATGTCATGGCCGCGCTGTCCACCGGGCTGTTCATTATCCGTTTCCGTCGCCCGATCGCGCATTTGATCCGCAATCAGGCGCTGGCGCGACGCCTCAAACGCCGCGCCCTGAGCGACAGCATCGAGGTTCTCGGTACGTTCTGGTACCTGCCGGCGCTGGTGCTGGTGGGCGTTTCCCTGTTCGCCACGTTCTTTTCTGCGGGCGACACCAGCACCGCACTGCGTCAGGCCCTGATCTGCACCGTGCTGATCGTACTGTCCATGGTCATCAACGGCCTGGTGCGGCGTCATTCGCTCAAGCCAGGCCATGCTCACAAGCGCCACGCGCTGTATTCGGACCGCCTGAAGAACTTCTTTTATACCGTTGCGCACTTGCTGATATGGCTGGTGTTCATCGAACTGGGCCTGCGGGTCTGGGGCTTGTCGTTGATTCGCTTCGCCGAGGGCGACGGCCACGACATCAGCGTCAGGCTCATCGGCCTTGCCGCCACGCTGATGTTCGCCTGGCTGATCTGGATTCTCGCGGACACGGCGATTCACCACGCCCTCACCCGCTCGCGCAAAGGCCTGGCCAATACCCGCGCGCAGACCATGATGCCGCTGATCCGCAACGTGCTGTTCGTGACCATTTTCATCATCGCGTCGATCGTCGCGCTGGCGAACATGGGCATGAACGTGACGCCGCTGCTGGCCGGTGCCGGTGTGATCGGCCTGGCCATCGGTTTCGGCGCGCAGTCGCTGGTGGCGGATCTGATCACCGGGCTGTTCATCATCATCGAAGACTCGCTGGCCATCGACGATTACGTGGACGTCGGCGGTCACCTGGGCACGGTGGAAGGCCTGACCATACGCACCGTGCGGCTGCGCGACATCGACGGCATCGTCCACACCATCCCGTTCAGCGAAATCAAGAGCATCCAGAACTACTCGCGGGAGTTCGGTTACGCGATTTTCCGCATCGCGATCCCGGCGAGCATGAACATCGACGACGCGCTGAAGATGGTCCGCGACGTCGGCCAGAAGATGCGCTCCGACCCGCTGCAACGGCGCAATATCTGGTCGCCGCTGGAGATTCAGGGGGTTGAGAGTTTCGACTCGGGCAACGCCATTCTGCGGGCGCGTTTCAAGACTGCGCCGATCAAGCAATGGGAAGTGTCGCGGGCGTTCAACCTGTCGCTCAAGCGATATCTGGATGAGGCCGGCATGGACCTGGCGACGCCGCGCCTGAATGTGCAGGTCAGCACCAGTGGCGGGCGTGTGAGCAAAGTGCGCGAGAAGAAGGATGACGCGACGGTTTAAGCCGATTTAAATATCCGCCACCACCGCACTCACATGAATCGCGTCATGGCGCCAGTATTCCAGGTCGCAATCGATCAGCCGCCCGCGCTGGTCGTGGTTGACCCGGGCGATGCGCAGGCCCGGGCTGCCGATGGACACTTTCAGCGCCGCCGCCGCTTCCACGGGTAATGCCGTGGGCACCATCTCGAAACGCACCTGGCCGTAGCGAATGCCGTAGTGGCTGTCGTAGAGCTCGGTCAGCGACTGATTCAGGTCCATGTCGAGAATCTGCGGAAAGTAATCGGGGTTGAGGTAATGCTCGACGTAGAGCACCAGCCGTTCATCGATGCGGCGGGCGCGGCAGATCTGAATCACGCTCGACAGCGCCGGCAATTGCAGCAACCCGCAGATCACCGCCGAGGCCGGTTGCAGCCTCGCGGAAATCACCTGGGTTGCGGGCACTCGGCCCTGAGCCTGAACCATCGCGTGAAAGTGGCTGCGGCGCATCAGGTCATAGGCCAGACGCGGCGGTGAAATGAACCAGCCACGGCGCTCCTCGCGGTAGATCAAGCCCTGAGCCTCCAGCTGCACCAACGCCTCGCGCAAGGTGATGCGTGTGGTATCGAAGACCTCGCTCAATTTGCGTTCAGCGGGCAACTTGCTGCCCGGCGGCAGCAGACCGTGTTCGATCTGCTCTTGCAGCGCGTTGCAGATAGTCGTCACCGCTCGGGGCATTTCGTCGCGCATTGCGTTACCTATCTGGACTAGACCAGCGCTATTTAAGGGCAGTGTCGCTCGCTGAATGGCCCGTTTCGGTGCTCCAGAGCCTAGGCAGCGTAGATGACCGTTGCGTGACATTCCAGCCTGAGGCCGCTGCGACGCAGACGCTCGGCAAATCTTCCGGCCCTTTCAGATCAAGCGGTTGAGCATGGTCTACGCTCATTTCACAGCAATCCCCGGGGCCGTGGTGTGCTCCAGCAAGAGTCGGTCCAGACACGAAAGCGTCATGTAACTGGCCTAACTTGGCTCAGGTATTGCTGACCTAGACCAATCATCCGCAACGAACACTTCTATGAGTCCGTCGAGAAGTGCACAAAGGAGCTTCGAATGAAACACCTTTTGCTGGCATCACTCCTGGGGTCGGCCATCGCGCTGAGCACGTCGGCCATGGCCGCCGACACCGACCTGAAAACACTCGAAGCCGCCGCCAAGGCTGAAGGCGCGGTCAACAGCGTGGGCATGCCCGATGACTGGGCGAACTGGAAAGGCACCTGGACCGACCTGACCGCCAAGTACGGTCTGGTGCACATGGACACCGACATGAGCTCGGCGCAGGAAGTGGCCAAGTTCGACGCGGAAAAAGACAACGCCAGCGCTGACATCGGCGACGTGGGTGCAGCGTTCGGCCCGATCGCTGTCGCGAAGGGCGTGACCCAACCTTACAAGCCGAGCACCTGGGCGCAAGTGCCGGAGTGGGCCAAGGACAAAGACGGTCACTGGGCGCTGGCCTACACCGGCACCATCGCTTTCATCGTCAACAAAAAGCTATTGCACGGCTCGGACGTACCGACCAAGTGGGCTGACCTGAAGAACGGCAAGTACAAAGTCACCATCGGTGATGTCAGCACCGCGGCCCAGGCTGCCAACGGCGTATTGGCCGCTGCGATCTCCATGAAAGGCGATGAAACCAACCTCGCGCCGGGCCTGCAGTTGTTCACCGAACTGGCCAAACAGAAGCGCCTGGGCATCAACAACCCGTCGATTCAGTCGATGGAAAAAGGCGAAGTGGAAGTGGGCGTGGTCTGGGACTTCAACGGCCTGAGCTACAAGGCCAAAATGACCAATCCTGACGACTACGTTGTGCTGATCCCGTCCGACGGCTCGGTGATCTCGGGCTACACCACGATCATCAACAAATACGCCAAGCACCCGAACGCTGCCAAGCTGGCGCGTGAATACATCTTCAGCGACGCCGGCCAGATCAACCTGGCCAAAGGCAACGCACGCCCAATCCGCGCCGAGCACCTGACGCTGCCGCCAGACGTGCAAGCCAAGCTGCTGCCCAACGAGCAGTACAAGAACGTGACACCCATCAAAGACGCTGCGGCGTGGGAAAAAACCTCGAAAGCCCTGCCACAACAGTGGAACGAGCAAGTCATCGTCGAGATGCAGTGATCCTTTACTGCTGATGCAGGCCCCTTGTAGGAGTGAGCTTGCTCGCGATTTCGGTGTGTCAGTCAACCTGTCTGTCGCAGGCATACCGCGATCGCGAGCAAGCTCACTCCTACAGCAATGTTTGGGGATCCCCCCTCCGGAGACGCCATGAAACACAACGTCATCCTCATCCTGCTGGACGGCCTGAGTTACAGCGTGGCGCACCATGCGATGGGGCATTTGCTGGCCTACCGAAACGCAGGCCGCGCGGCGTTGTACAAACTCGAATGCGAACTGCCGTCGCTGTCACGCCCGCTGTACGGGTGCATTCTGACCGGCGTGGCGCCCATCGACAGCGGCATCGTGCACAACCAGGTTTCCCGGCTTTCTACCCAGCGCAGCGTGTTTCATTACGCCACCGACGCGGGGCTGACCACCGCCGCTGCCGCATATCACTGGGTCAGCGAGCTGTACAACCGCAGCCCGTTCATTGCCGCACGCGACCGCCACACCGACGACGCCGAATTGCCGATTCAACACGGGCACTTCTACTACGTCGATCACTACCCCGATTCCCACCTGTTCGACGACGCCGAGCATCTTCGAACGGCCCACGGGCCAAATTTCCTCTTCGTTCACCCGATGAACATCGATGACGCCGGCCACAAGCATGGCCTCGACACCCCGCAGTACCGCAACAGCGCACGTACTGCCGACATCATTCTCGCCGAGTACCTGCAGCGCTGGCTCGATGCGGGCTATCAAGTGCTGGTGACCGCTGACCACGGCATGAACAACGACCGGTCGCACAACGGCGTGCTGCCGGAAGAACGCGAAGTCCCGCTGTTCGTGCTCGGTGACGCCTTCAGCCTCGACCCCGATGCACAACCGAAACAGACCGAGATCTGCGGCACCGTCTGCGAGCTGCTCGGCGTGCCCCACGACAAACCTGTGTGCAAAGAGGTGCTCAAGTGAACTCACAAAGCCGCGGCAAATGGCTGGCGCTGTTGTGCCTCGTGCCGTTTGCGGTTTTCTTCATCGCGTTTCAGATCGCGCCGCTGGCCTGGGTGGCGATCAACAGCCTGCAATCGGACGCCGGCTGGGGCATCGACAACTTCATCAAGGCGTTCAATTCGCGCTTCTACCGCCAGGCCATGCAATACAGCCTGGAGGTCAGTTTCTGGTCGAGCCTGATCGGCATCGTCATCGCGATTCTCGGCAGTTATTCCCTGCGCAAAGTACCGTCGCGGTTGCGGGATTTCGTCAGCGCGTTCGCCAACATGACCAGTAACTTTTCCGGGGTGCCACTGGCGTTTGCCTTCATCATCCTGCTCGGTTTCAACGGCGCGCTGACGCTGATTCTCAAGCAGGCCGGGATCATCGATGACTTCAACCTGTACTCGAAAACCGGCCTGATCATTCTCTACACCTACTTCCAGATTCCCCTGGGCGTGCTGCTGCTCTACCCGGCGTTCGACGCGCTGCGCGAAGACTGGCGCGAATCGGCGTCGCTGCTGGGGGCCAGCGGCTGGGATTTCTGGCGGCACATCGGGATTCCGGTGCTGACGCCTGCGCTGCTCGGCACCTTCGTGATCCTGCTCGCCAATGCGCTGGGGGCCTACGCCACGGTCTACGCGCTGACCACCGGCAACTTCAACGTTTTACCGATCCGCATTGCGGCGATGGTCGCGGGTGACATCACGCTGGACCCGAACATGGCCAGCGCCCTGGCGATGATTCTGGTGGGGATGATGACGCTGGTGACGGTCGTGCATCAGTGGCTGTTGAAGAGGAGCTACCATGTCTCGCGCTGAACGCCGCCCGCCGGGGCTCTACCACCGCGTCGTGGTGTACTTGCTGTTTTTGATTTTGCTCGCGCCGCTGCTGGGCACCTTTGTGTATTCGATCGCCACCAGTTGGTCGGCGACGATTCTGCCCGACGGCCTGACCTACAAATGGTACGTCGCACTGTGGAGCGATCCGCGTTTTCTCCGCGCGTTCGTTCAGTCGCTGCTGGTGTGCGTCGGCGCGCTGGCGCTGTCGGTGGTGCTGATTCTGCCGCTGCTGTTCGTTGTGCATTACCACTTCCCCAAGCTCGACGCGCTGATGAACATCCTCATCCTGCTGCCCTTCGCGGTGCCGCCGGTGGTGTCGTCGGTGGGTCTGTTGCAGCTCTACGGCTCGGGGCCGCTGGCGATGGTCGGTACGCCGTGGATTCTGATCGGCTGCTACTTCACCGTGGCACTGCCGTTCATGTACCGGGCGATCACCAACAACCTGCAGGCGATCAATCTGGTGGACCTGATGGACGCGGCTCAATTGCTTGGCGCCAATACCTTTCAGGCCGCGTTTCTGGTGGTGCTGCCGAACCTGCGCAAGGGCCTGATGATCGCCCTGCTGCTGTCGTTCTCGTTCCTGTTCGGCGAGTTCGTGTTCGCCAATCTGCTGGTCGGCACCCGTTACGAGACCTTGCAGGTGTACCTCAATAACATGCGCAACAGCAGCGGCCACTTCAACAGCGCGCTGGTGATTTCCTACTTCTTTTTCGTACTGCTGCTGACGTGGGCGGCCAACCGACTGAACAAGGACAACGACTGATATGAGCTTCGTCAGTGTCGAAAACCTGCAGAAGAATTACGGCAGCACGGCGGTCTTCAGCGACATCAATTGCGAAATCCGCAGAGGCGAGTTCGTCACCCTGCTCGGCCCGTCCGGTTGCGGCAAGTCCACCCTGCTGCGCTGCATCGCCGGGCTGACGTCGGTGACCAGCGGCAGGATCTTCCTCGACGGCAAGGACCTGGTGCCGGTGTCGCCACAGAAGCGCGGCATCGGCATGGTGTTCCAGAGCTACGCGCTGTTTCCCAACATGAACGTGGAGCAAAACGTCGCGTTCGGCCTGCGCATGCAGAAAGTCAGCACGGATGAAATGAAGCAGCGGGTGGCCGAGGTGCTCAAGCTGGTGGAGCTGAACGAGTTCGCCGCCCGCTATCCGCATCAGCTCTCGGGTGGGCAGTGTCAACGTGTGGCATTGGCGCGATCGCTGGTGACCCGCCCTCGCCTGCTGCTGCTCGATGAACCGCTGTCGGCCCTCGATGCGCGCATCCGCAAACACCTGCGCGAGCAGATCCGCGCGATTCAGCAGGAGCTGGGCCTGACGACGATTTTCGTGACCCACGATCAGGAAGAAGCGCTGACCATGTCCGACCGGATTTTCCTGATGAATCAGGGCCGGATCGTGCAGAGCGGCGACGCCGAAACCCTGTACACCGCACCGGTCGATGCGTTCGCCGCCGGCTTTATCGGCAACTACAACCTGCTGGAGGCGGACGCCGCCAGCCGCCTGATGCAACGCCCGATCAACAGTCGCGTAGCGATTCGCCCGGAAGCCATTCAATTAAGCCTGACCGGTTCACTGGAAGGCGAAGTGCGCAGCCACAGCCTGTTGGGCAACGTGATTCGCTATCGCGTCGAGGCCCGGGGCGTGGAACTGGTGGTCGACGTGCTCAACCGTTCGGCCAGCGACTTGCACGCGAAAGGCCAGCGCGTCACCCTGCACATCGAAGCGTCGGCGTTGTGTGCCGTTTGAAGCAGCCGCAAGCTTCAAGCTAAAAGCTGCAAGAGGGCGCGGCGGTGATCCAGCTTTTTCTTGCAGCTTGCGGCTCGGAACTTGCCGCTGCGCGCCGGACACCAACAGAACCAACACTGATTAATGGAGGGCGCGGTGCCTTTAGCAATTTTCGATCTGGACGAAACCCTGATCCACGGTGACTGTTCCAGTTTGTGGAGCGAGCAAATGGGGCGGCTGGGCTGGGTCGATCCCGAGTGGTTCATGAAAAAAGATCACGAACTAATGGAAGCCTACGGCAAGGGCGAACTGGCCATGGAAGATTACATGGCGTTCAGCCTGGACCCGATGGTCGGGCGCACGCCGGAGGAAGTGGATTTTCTGGTGGGCCCCTGGGTCGAGGATTACATCGAGCCAATCATTTTCAGTGACGCCACCAAGGCCATCGCCGAGCACCGCGCGGCCGGGGATCGCATCCTGATCATCTCGGCGTCGGGCGTGCACCTGGTCAAGCCGATTGCCGAGCGCATCGGCGTCGATGAAGTGCTGGCCATTGACCTGGAAGTCGCCCACGGCGTTTACACCGGCAAGACCACCGGCGTGCTCACCTACCGCGAAGGCAAGATCACCCGCTTGATGGCATGGCTGGATCAGGAGGGCGAGAACCTTGAGGGGGCGAGTTTCTATTCGGATTCGCGCAATGATCTGCCACTGCTGGAGCAAGTGGATTTCCCCCATGCAGTGAATCCGGACCCCGTGCTGCGAGAAGCGGCAGAAAACGCCGGATGGCCCATCCACAGCTGGAAATAGCACCCCGCAGAGGGCCAGACCACGTTTGTGACAGCTGACTTTCTGGCACGCCGTTAAAGCCGACCAAAGGCGGCAAAACCTGTCATTTCTGACAGTAGTCAATCCACCCGATCCGGCGCTCAATGACTCCTGGAATTTCCCCGACAGGAGTCAACCGCCATGGCCTCATCCCCGCAAGATCCGTCCCTCGCTTCCGCTGCCCCCAACGCGCTGATCGAACTGCAAATCCCCGGTGCCGTGGGCCCTCTCCCCGAACCACCGGCTGAACCCGGGGAGACGTTATGGGGCATCAACCACGGCGCCGCCCTGGATAACTTTCCGCAACGGGGCCTGCAGCTGTACATCCCGGCATGGTCCAACATGCTTATGGGTGACAGCGTGTCCGTGTGGCTCGAGGGCACTGCGGTCACGACGGCGGTCATCGACGACCCGGCGAAGGTCAATCAGCGGGTGACTGCCTTTGTCGACGCAGTGCGCCTCACTGAGGGCAAGCACACGCTCCAGTACCGCGTGACGCGGCCGGGCCAGAATGCCGAGCCGTCCGCTGACACCGACGTACTGGTCAAACTCGACCGTCCCGGCGGACAGGATCAGAACGGTGACATCCCCGGCCATTCAGCACTCAGACTGACGCTGCCTCAGGACATTATCAACAATGGTGTGGATGCCGATGCTGCCAGCAATGGCGTGCCGATCACCATTGACCCTTATCCGAACATGGGTGAAGGGGACGATATCAAGCTTTCCTGGGGCGGGGAGTTTGTGCACCACAAGGTGACCGCTGGGGATGTGGGTCAACAGATCGTAATCAGCGTCGATGAAGACGTCATTCTTGCGGGGGGAGACTCAGGCCCAAATGGCCTGGCCGTGACGTTTGAGGTCTACGACGTGGTGGATAACCGCTCCGAAGACTGGGCCGCCGAGACCCGTATTGTGGTGGACACCGGCAACTCACGTCTGGACGCTCCCTTTATCGATGAGGCTATCGACAATGTGCTCGACCTCAACACGCTGGGCAACAACGCGGTGACCGTTCAGGTCGCGGTTGGGAGTCGCTTGCAATTTATGGCGCAATTCAGCGCTTTGCTGGGCAGGAAACTGACCGCACAGCTGGAAGCCTCCCTGGGCAAGGGCGCACTCAAAGGTCTTGCCCCCCTCAAAGCCGACTTCGCGGTGGGCGACCAGATTTTCGTGACATTGACGGGAAACACGGCAGACGGCGACGCCCTTCGGTACGAAGCGGAGCCGGTGACGATCGACCGCCTGGGACATGTCTTCGACATATCGATGCCCAATGCGCAGATCAGGCAACTGGCCAAAACCCAGGCAGTATTTGCCTACACGTTGAAGGACTCATCAGGGGCGTCGAAAGCCGTGTCCAAGGGCGCATTCATCAACGTCATCGGTGAAACTGTGCGCATGGCCGCGCCCGTCGCCCTTGATGCCCAGCAGGGTGCGATCGATCCAGCCCTGCCGCAGACCACCGTGCAGATCCCGTGGGATGACAGCATGGCGGCGGGCGATCAACTGACCCTGAAATGGATTGGCACCCGGTCTGACTTCTCCATTTACGACCCGCAATTGACGGCACACAACATCTCCCAGGGGGAAGCGACCCGCAAGGATCCGATCAATTTCACCGTATCGGGTACCCACCTCAAAGCGATTGAGGGCGGTACCCTCGAGCTGTATTTCATCCTCGCCAAAGACGTAGGCGGCACGATCGTCAACCGTGAATCTGCCCGCGCCACAACGCTGAACATCGGCGAGCCCCGTGCCGAGCTGCAAGCCCCATTGGTCGATGGCGTGGTGGAAGGCGTAATGGACCCGGATCTGGCGGGCACCACCCTGACCGCTCCAGTCTACCCAGGAATGGCCATAGGCGATGACGTGCATTACCTGTGGCATGGCAGCGTCGGCGGCAATGTGGAGGACTCGCTGACGATCAACTCATTGACCCTGAACAGACCCGTGGTGTTCGAGATTGCTTCCAAAAACATTTCAGCCAACGACGGTGGCACCGTTGAGGCCTCGTACTGGGTGATGCGTGCGAGCGGAATTCGCAGCGACTCCGATGTGCTGGCGTTCAGTGTCGGCCAGCCGGTGGTGCTTGACCCTCCCGTTATCAGCAGTGTCAGGGATTCGAAAGGGCAGGAAATTGCTAACAACGGTTCAACGTTTGATACCAGCGTAACTCTGAGCGGTACAGCGTCGCCTGGTAAGAATGTCCAGCTTTTTGATGGTAGCGTCTCGCAAGGTAGCGCCTCCGTGGATGCAAGCGGGAAATGGACCTTGACGGTCTCGAATCTGAGCCTCACCACGCATGCAATGAAAGCCAAAGCGCTCGATGGCAGCGATGCCGAATCGGCGGTATGGACTTTCACCGTCAATGCGACTGTGATACCGACCATCTCCAGCATCACGGACGTATATGGAAGCGAAATTCCTGAGGGCGGCATCACGAACCATCCCAAGGTAACCATTACTGGCTTTGGAACTCATGCGGGAGAGAAGCTTACTGTGCTTAATAAAAGTATTGTAATTGCGGATGTCGGGACTGACGCTAATAGCAGGTGGGCGGTAATTTACTACCTTTCTCCTACAGAGACAGAGAATGGCATCTATTGCCGAAACGAGACCCAGGAGTCGGAGATTCGCCATTTCTTTTACTATATATAACCCTTTCACTAAGAGCCATTAGGCATACAGTGCGCTCACAAACTTCCTCACTTGCGACAGATGTCGAAAGTGAGGAAGCTTTTGTTAGCCCTTGATCTAGCCAAATCCCATCTCACGTGAAATTTTCTGCTTCCTATTTCTTCAACCGCAATTCTCAAGTGCCAATCCGATACTGCCTTCATGACAATTTAGTCCTGCACTCCCCCAATCACGCGGTCAAATAGCTGCGCCTCAGCATCCGATGAGCGGCCCCCGAGATTGATCGTTTTTTGATCAGACCTGTCATTTCTGACAGTAGTCAATCCACCCGATCCGGCGCTCAATGACTCCTGGAACCCATCGACAGGAGTCAACAGCCATGGCCTTATCCCCGCAAGATCCGTCCCTCACTTCCAGTGCCCCCAACTCGCTGATCGAGCT
Source organism: Pseudomonas sp. W2-17 (assembly GCF_041060445.1). Classification (NCBI taxonomy): domain Bacteria; kingdom Pseudomonadati; phylum Pseudomonadota; class Gammaproteobacteria; order Pseudomonadales; family Pseudomonadaceae; genus Pseudomonas; species Pseudomonas sp. W2-17. Next base: position 118,572 of record NZ_JAUFNS010000004.1, read on the forward strand.
GGAAATCCCCGGTCGCGTTGGTCCTCTCCCCGAGCCACCGGCTGCGCCCGGCGAGACGTTATGGGGCATCAACCACGGCGCCGCCCTGGATAACTTCCCGCAACGTGGCCTCCAACTGTACATCCCGGCATGGTCCAACATGCTTATGGGTGACAGCGTGTCCGTGTTGCTCGAGGACACTGCGGTGACGACGGCGGTCATCGACGACCCGGCCGAGGTCAATCAGCGGGTGACTGCCTTTGTCGACGCAGTGCGCCTCACTGAGGGCAAGCACACGCTCCAGTACCGCGTGGCGCGGATAGGCCAGGTTCCTGAGTCGTCCGCGGACACCGAGGTACTGGTCAAACTCGCTCGTCCCGGCGGACAGGATCAGAACGGTGAAACCCCTGGTCACTCGGCACTCACATTCACGCTGCCTCAGGACATTATCGACAATGGTGTAGATAAAGACATCGCCGAACTTGGCGTGCCGGTCACCATTAAGCCTTATCCGAACATGGTTGAAGGGGACGATATCAAGCTTTCCTGGGGCGGGGAGTTTGTGCACCACAAGGTGACCGCGGACGACGTGGGCCAATCGATCGAGATCACGGTCGAAGAAGCGGTCATTCTCGCGGGGGGAGACTCAGGCCCAAATGGCCTGGCCGTGACGTTTGAGGTCTACGACGTGGTGGATAACCGCTCTGAAGACTGGGCCGCAGAGACCCGTATTGTGGTGGACACCGGCAACTCACGTCTGGACGCTCCCTTTATCAATGAGGCCATCGACAATGTGCTCGACCTCGACACGCTGGGCAACAACGCGGTGACCGTTCAGGTCGCGGTTGGGAGTCGCTTGCAATTTATGGCGCAATTCAGCGCTTTGCTGGGCAAGAAACTGACCGCACAGCTGGAAGCCTCCCTGGGCAAGGGCGCGCTCAAAGGTCTTGCCCCCCTCAAAGCCGACTTCGCGGTGGGCGACCAGATTTTCGTGACATTGACGGGAAACACGGCAGACGGCGACGCCCTTCGGTACGAAGCGGAGCCGGTGACGATCGACCGCCTGGGACATGTCTTCGACATATCGATGCCCAATGCGCAGATCAGGCAACTGGCCAAAACCCAGGCAGTATTTGCCTACACGTTGAAGGACTCATCAGGGGCGTCGAAAGCCGTGTCCAAGGGCGCATTCATCAACGTCATCGGTGAAACTGTGCGCATGGCCGCGCCCGTCGCCCTTGATGCCCAGCAGGGTGCGATCGATCCAGCCCTGCCAAGCACCGTTGTGCAGATCCCGTGGGATGACAGCATGGCGGCGGGGGATCAACTGACTCTTAAATGGCTCGGCACCCGGTCTAACTTCTCCATTTACGACCCGGAATTGACGGCGCACAACATCTCCCAGGGGGAAGCGACCCGCAAGGATCCGATCAATTTCACGGTCCCGGGGATGCACCTCAAACCGATTGAGGGCGGCACCCTCGAGCTGTATTTCATCCTCGCCAAAGACGTGGGCGGCACGATCGTCAACCGCGAATCTGCCCGCGCCACAACGCTGAACATCGGCGAGCCCCGTGCCGAGCTGACAAAGCCGTTGGTCGATGGCGTAGTAGAAGGGGTAATCGACCCGGATCATGGAGCAACGACACTGACCGTACCGGTTTACATGGAAATGGCCATACGCGATGACGTGCATTACCTGTGGCATGGCAGCGTCGGCGGCAATGTGGAGGACTCGCTGACGATCAACTCATTGACCCTGAACAGACCCGTGGTGTTCGAGATTGCTTCCAAAAACATTTCAGCCAACGACGGTGGCACCGTTGAGGCCTCGTACTGGGTGATGCGTGCGAGCGGAATTCGCAGCGACTCCGATGTGCTGGCGTTCAGTGTCGGCCAGCCGGTGGTGCTTGACCCTCCCGTGATCAGCAGTGTCAGGGACTCAAAAGGGCAGGAGATTGCCAACAACGGTTCCACGTTTGATACCAGCGTAACCCTGAGTGGCACCGCGGCAGTCAGCCAGGGCGTCGAAGTGTTTGACGGCGATGACTCCAAAGGCAATGCCACGGCTAACCCAAGTGGACAGTGGAGTTTGGGCATCGGTGGGCTGACTGTTTCATCCCACGCAATAAAAGCCAAAGCACTGTATGGCGATCAAGCAGAGTCGGCGGCATGGACCGTCAACGTCATGGTCAATTCCGCCTATCCGGTCATTATCAGTATCAAAGACTCAATGGGAAATGAAATACCCGATCACGGCAATACCTCCGACCGAGCATTGACCTTTGCTGGCACGTCTTATCCAAACTCGGAGGTGAAAATCTACGACGCCGCTACCGATAGTGGAGGCGGCGAATTGATCGGTACTGCGTTGACGAATGCTGACGGCCAGTGGGAATCAAAGCTCGCCGTTCCTGAACGCACTTCGCATCAAGTATGGATCCTGGGCAATGGGGCGCCATCCCGCGTCCGCTATTTCACCTTGAGATGAAAAGAGAGTGCGGCGCGGGCATGGGGCTCACGCCGCAATGAAACCTTTAACCCGAAAGTGCTTATCAATCTGAAGCGCGACACAGGTAAGGCCAGCCCAAGGCCGACCCTGTGAATCGAGCTCCAGGTTAAACCTCCGGCTGGGGAGTCGACGGCAGCAGGAACAAACGCTTCGCTGGAAATCCCCGGTCAGCATCCCCCTGAACAAGGAAGCTCACCATGAAACGTTACTCACGCACCCTCTTTCCCCCACTGGACCACAACTACTCAACGCTGGCTTTGCGCCCTTTGCTGATCAGCGGTCTGGTTACCCCCGTCGTAGGCGGCGACGGCGGGGTCAACATCAGCATGGTCGAGGACAACCCGGAGGGTATGTTTACGCTCGTTGACCCCTGGCCGCACATGGAGATCGGCGACCGTGTCGACATCTATTGGGGCGACGTGTTCGCAGAAGGGCGCGAGGTCGTTGCCGCCGACGTCAACGAACGCATGTTTTTCTATCTGCCAACTGATCTGATCCAGCCCGACTGGGCTGAAAAAGTCTTTTACAGCCTGACCCACGCCAGCTCGGGCGAGACGGACGACTCCGTGCCGTTGCGCCTGCGGGTCAAGCTCGACCGGCCGGGAGGCAAGGATCGCGATCCGCATCTGCCTGGCCACTCGGAACTCGCGGCGCCGCAACTGCCTCAGGACGTCGTCACCAACGGCGTGGATGCCGAATGGGCGAAAAAAGGCGTCCCGGTGACCATCGCCACCTACCCGGGGCGCGCCGCGCGCGACACCGTCGAGTTGCGCTGGGGCGTGGTGTCGATCAGTCGGCTTATCACCGAGCTGGAGGCAGCAGGCGATGACCCCGTCGTCATCACGGTTGACCAGGCCGCCATACTCGCGGCAGGCGACTCTACGAACCTGCTGGTTCACTATCAGGTGTACGACGAGGTCTGGAATTTCTCCGAAGAATGGTCGCTGCAGACCTTCGTGCCGGTAGACGCCGGCGGCTGGAAGCTGCCGGCACCGATCATTCAGGAGGCTTTCAACGGCGAGATCGACCTGGGCACTCTGGGCAGCGCGGACGTCACGGTGAAAATCCCTGTCGACGGAGACCCGTTCGAGCGCGGCGACACAGTGACCATGACCTGGCTCGGCACCACGGCGGCAGGCGCCAAGGTGGAGCACACCCAATCGGTCACCATAACGAGCCCGGCAATCTATGACACCACCGTGCCGAATGTAATCGTGCGACAGATGATCAACGGGACCGCTCAGGCATCTTATGTCCTGACCAAATTCAACCATGCCCCGTCACAGTCGTCGAAACGGGCAGCCGTGCGGATTACCGGCGTGGCACCGCTGCAGATCCCGCGCATTCTGGAACTGATCGGCGATGTACTCGACCCACTTGAAGAACGCGCCCATGTAGAAATCCCGGTCTACGCCGGCATGGCCAACGGCGATCTGATTGATCTGGCCTGGCTGGGCACCCGCGTGGATAACGCGCCTTATCTGTATGAAACCCAACACATCGTGACAACCAACGACGTAGGCAACGTCGTGTATATCCCTGTAATGGGCGAACACATCGCCTTGCTTGAAAACGGCACACTCGACGTCAGCTATCGGGTATCCAACGACGCCTGGCACGTATTGGATGTGCGGGTATCGGAGCACTTGCTCGTCAGAGTCGGCCAGCATGTGGCGGAGCTGCCCGCGCCGATCATCGTTGAAGCCGTGAACGGCGTGCTTGACCCCGAGGTGAACCGCGGTGATGTCACGCTACGGGTCAATTACCCCGGTACCGTCGCCGGCGATACGCTGACCTGGTATTGGCTCGGCCATCCGCTGGAGGGCAGCGGCAGCGACTGGATCCCCATCACCACTGCCATTGCCGGCAAACCGCTCGATTTCACCATTCCCCGGTCGTTGGTCGAGCTCAACATCAACGATGAAGTGAGGGTGCTGTACACCCTCGAGCGCGGCGCCACCGGCACGTTTCAATACTCGGCAACGCTGAATCTGGTGATCGGCAAACTCATCGGTGAACTGCCCGCCCCTACTGTGCTGGAGGCCGGAGCCGGGGTGCTTGACCCGCTCAACGCGCTGGCCGGCGCGACCGTACGGGTGAACTACGCCAGCATGGAACCGCAGGACCTCATCACTCTGATGTGGCTGGGCAGTCCGGGCATTGGCTCACCTGCTGATCAGGAGAAGCCCGGCGCCGTGAGTGGGCAAGTTGATTTCACGGTACCCGCCACGGTGGTCGGTGCGAATATTGGCCGTGATGTCAGCGTGTCCTATCGTGTCAAACGTTACACCTCAGAAAAGCAGTCCGACGCCTTGCTGCTCCCTGTACTGCCCTTTGCCGACCCAGACAAGGACCTGCCGCATCCCGCCATCACTCAGGCCGACAGCCAGACATTGACGCTTAACCTGGCAACCTTCACCGGCAATGGCACCGCAACCGTTGCCAAATGGCCCTTCATCCTCGACGGCCAGCGTGTGTGGCTGCGCCTTGAGGGGGAAACCGGCACCGGTGGCTCCTACACGATCACGCTCCTGGACGGCGTCGCGCTCACGGTCGCTCAAGCCTCCGCCGGACTGTCTATCTCCGTCCCGCGAACCGAGCTCGAGAAACTCGGCCAGGACACCCGCCTGACCGTGGTCTGCAACGTGGCCTTCGACGGCGTGGCCAGCGAGAGCACTGCCGTGCAGTTTCCGCGAACGGCTTACACCTTCAAGCTGCACCATGACTGGGTCAGCCCACACATTGTCAGTATCAGGGACAGCAAGGGTGAGGTGGCTGACGGGGGCATCACGTTCGATACCACGCTGAGCATCAACGGCACCTCCACCGTCGAAACCGAGCTGGATATCCTGGATGGCAGCAATCGTTTGGTGACAGTCAAAGCCAACAGCAGCGGCGCCTGGAGCGGATCCCTGCCGGGATTGACCGTGAAAAACTATAGCCTGAAGGCCAACGCGCTGGATGGAAGCGGAATGGTTTCACCGCCCCGTGGCTTTCAGGTGGTGGCCAACCTGACACCGACCATTACTCAGGTGCTGGGCTCCAACGGGCCGATCAGCAACGGCGGATCGACCGTCGAGACCAGCGTCACGGTGTCCGGCCAAGGCAGTCCCGATCAGCAGATCGAACTGTTCGACGGCCAGACCTCCAAAGGCACGGCGCGTACAAACAGCGCGGGCACCTGGTCGTTGACCCTTTCCGGCCTCGCGGTGGCCTCGCATCCACTCAAAGCTAAAGCGTTGTATGGAACACTGCCTGAGTCAGCGATCTGGACAGTGATCGTCGCGGCTGCCGTTACCCCAACAATCACCAGCATCAAAGACTCGAAAAACGTCGAGATTCCGCCCGACGGATTTACCGTGGCCACCGATGTAGTGCTGACGGGAAGTGCCAGTGCGAACCTGCAGGTCGAGATTTTCGACGGTATGGCGAGCCTCGGCAAAGTCAGCGCCAACGCGGCCGGACAATGGACATTGCCACTGACCGGCCTGAACGCGGCCATCCATAAGATGAAAGCCAAAGCCGACTACGCAAGCTACCCGGAATCACCGGTGCGTAGCTTCACCATCACAGCCTTGGTGACCCCGACCATCACCAGGGTTGTAGAACCCGATGGAACGGCGGTGACCAATGGCGGTTCAACCTACGCCAATACGGTCACCGCGTCGGGCAAGGCATCGATCGGTCAGTCCGTGGAGGTGTTCGACGGCACGACCTCCAAAGGCACTGTCGGGGTGGACAGCAACGGTGACTGGTCGCGGTCGGTCGGTGGCCTTTCGGTCAGCGCCCATAGCCTGACTGCCAAGGCGCTGTACGCAAGTAATCCGGTGTCCTCACCGTGGACGTTCAATGTCCAGGCTGCAACGGCGCCAACCCTGAGCGTACGCGACTCAAAAGGCGAGATCAGTCAGGGAGGTACCACCACGGAGACCACGGTGACGGCGTCGGGCACGGCTGCGCCGAACGAGCAAGTAGAGGTCTTCGACGTGAACACCTCCAAAGGGAAGACCGCAGTAGCGGGTAACGGTGGCTGGAGCTTGTCTGTGGGGGTGGCACTGGGCGCCCACAGTCTCAAAGCCGTGGGGCAATACGCTGAAAACCCTACATCGCCTGTTCGCCAGTTTTCAGTGATTCCTGCGATACCGCCGTTTGTGCTCGATCCGTCGTCCGTGTCGCTGAATGGCGGATTCTACGCATTTGCTGATTATCCCGGCACGCTCCCCCTGAGTTGGCCGGCCGGTACCACGATAGTGAAAACACCTACCAGCGGTGTCCCGCCTTACACGTACTCGTCCAGTAATGACTCAACGGTACGCGTCGATCAAAATGGCAGTATCTATTCGACTTCGAACGGCACGGCAACAATCACGGTGCGGGATAAGGAGGGTCGCCAAGGCAGTTACACCGTGACAGTTTCAAATGTGATTCTGGTGCATGGAATGGGCAATCGAAACTGGCCAGATGCAAATAATACGGCTTCGGGTGCCGGACGGAGGATGATGAACATGGACCAGTTGCGGCAAATCTACAATCTGTATGGCAGCAACTTCCCAATGGGGAGTCATCCATGTTGGTCCACCGACTCTGCAGGGCTGTTCATGAATAGAACGAAGGACCTGTTTACTGGCGGTGAAGGTACAGCTCGTACGACAGTGCCCGGCGGTTACTGCTTCGTGATGGCGATATGAGAAAAGGGGGAGAGCCATTCAGGCTCTCCCCCTTTTTGATCACCAGCTATAACGCAATCCCACATTCGCCCCAAACGGCTGCTCAATGTTCTCACCGTTGGAGTAATCGAAATCAGCATGCACCTGCAGGCTGTCAGAGAACGCCACCGCTACACCGGCACCCAGCTCACCGCGTGAACCGGAAAGGTCATTATTGAAGGTGTTGTTGTTGACCTGCACTTCATTGTTCTTCGCGAACTCGTGTACGCCCGCCACCCGCACATAGGGTTGCACCACTTTGCCGTCACTCATCTCGAAGTTGCGACCTGCCGTCATGCCTACCTTGCCCAGCAGCGAACGGGTGCGGTCGCCTTCGGCACGCATGTCGTTGTTCAGCTCGTAATCCTTGCCCTGAATCACCACGGCGGACAACTGGCTGTACGGTTCGATGAAATAGCCGTCGTTCAGCTTGATGTGTCGGCCAAACTCCACCGAGCCACCTGCGCCCGAGTTGTCGTAATCACCCTTGGCACGGGTGCCATCGCTGATGCTGACCTTCGAGTCGTTGCGGAAACGGTTGAACTTCAACACCCCGTCGAAATAGTAGCCGCTGGCCTGATCCATCCAGGTCGTGTAAATCCCGGCGTAATAACTGTTAACCGTGCCCGACGTCCCGCGATTCAGGTCAAGATCGGATTTGCTGTGCCCGGCCAGTACGCCCACCAGCCACTGCCCGTCGCCCATCGGCAGCGGTGCATCGGCGCCCAGCGAAAAGCCTTGCTGTGTCTGCTGATAGCCGACCCCGGACGCTTCATCGACGTTGTATTTGTTGCCGTACGTGCGCACCCATCCGCCCGCCTTGCCGCCGTTGAAGCGCAGCTCGCCCATGCGACTGCGCAGCGACGTCAGCTCGCCGTACCAGACCGTTGGCGCGGTGTTGAACAGCGCCAGCACCGAGCGCGTGCCGGGGCTGATCGTCGCGGTATTCGGGTCCAGAAACCAGTCGGTTCCGCCTGCCCCATTGCTGGCCGACGCCAGTTGATAGGAATAGGTCCCCACGTCCACCGCACGATCACCCGCCAGGGCAAAGGTCGCGTTACCGCCCGCGGTTTGCACAACGGTCAAGGGCTGTGGTGAAGTCGGGTCGACGCCGGAGCCTGCAATCAGCAAGGTATGGCTGCCCGTTGCAGAACCGGTAACGTTGAGCAGGTCATGCTCGTTGGTGAGGTAATCGGCGTCCATGATGAAGGTGCCGTTACCCGACAGCGTGCCAACGTTGAGCTGATAGAACGCGTTGGTCGCGCCAAACCGCACCGTACTGTCATTCACTGCAAGTGAGTTGAGGGTGTTGGAACCCACCATATCCCAGGTGGAAGACCCTGCGAGGGTGGCGCTGTCGACGTTGATCAAGTTGCCGGTGAACACTGAGTTGTTGGTCAGCGAAACAACGCCGGCACTGGAGGTGATATCGCCGGACATCGAACTGGCATCCAGGCTGACGTTACCGCTGCTCACATCGCCTTTCAGCGTTGAGCCGCCCAGCAATCTCAGCACACCTGCGCCGCCGGTCGACGTGACATTGCCGACCATAGAACTGGCATCAAGGCTGACGTTGTCACTGCTGACATTACCTTCCAGCACAGAGCCCGCCGCCAGGGACACGACGCCTGCGTTACCGGTCGAGGTGACGTTACCCGCTATCGAGCTGGCGTCGAGGCTGACGTTGTTGCTGTTCACATTGCCTCTCACCACAGAGCGGCGAACCAGTTTGACGGCACCTGCTCCGCTGGCCGAAGTGACATCGCCGGTAATCGAGCTGGCGTCGAGATTGACGTTGTCGCCGATGACCGTGCCTTCCACTACCGTCCCCCCGACCAGCGATACAACACCGGCGTTGCTGGCCGACGTGATATCACCCTTCATTGAACTGGCGTTCAGGCTGACGTTATCGCTGCTGATATTGCCTTGCAGCGCCGATCCCTCCACCAGCGATACCGCGCCCGCGCTGCTCATCGACGTGATGTCGCCGGTCATCCGACTGCCGCTCAGGCTCACGTTGTCGCTGATGACATTACCTTCCAGGGCCGAATTGCCGACGAGCGATACGACGCCTGCACTGCCAATCGAAGTGATGTCGCCCTTCATCTGACTGGCATTCAGGCTGACGTTGTCACTGGTTACGTTACCTTCCAGCAGTGAGCCGTTAGCCAGCGAAACCACGCCTGCGTTGCTGGCCGAGGTCACGTTTCCGGTAATGGAACTCGCATTCAGATTAACCGTATCAATACCGGTGACATCGCCCGTGAGCGCCGAGTTATTGTTCAGCGCCAGGGTGCCGCTGCTGGTGGCATCCGCCGAAACGTTACCGATCAACCGGCCCTGATCGAAGGTCAGGCTGGCACTGCTGCCGTTGGAGAGGGCGAAGTTGCCGGTCACTTCACTGCTCTGCAGCAGCACATTCGCCATCGCCGCGTTGGTAATTTCCAGCGCGTTGCCGTTGCCACCGGTAAGGGTTGTGCCATTGAGCAGATTGAGGTTGGCGACCAGACCGCCGCCCTGGCCATTGACCAGAATCGCGGCACCCGTGGTGCCTTCTATATGTGAGCCTTCGATATTGACCGTACCCTCGCGCACATTGGCCGTATCCACCCGATAGACGAGGCCGTTCAAGCCGCCGGTGACGGTACTGCCGCGCAGGGAAATGTCCGAGCCGAAACCGCGGACCCCGTAGCTGTTTGCGCCGGTGCCGGTGATCACGGCGCCCGTCGCGTCCAGCGTACTGCGGGAGGAAAGCGTCGCGCCCCCCGCCCCACCGCTGATGGTGCCCCCATTGATCTGGAACGCGCTGCCAGTGCCGCCCTGAAACTGTGTGCCACTGAGACCGAGGCCGGTCTCGCTGGTAATGGTAGCGTTCGTCAGGACTGCCTGGCTGTCACCGAGCATCAAGGCGGTCGAGTTGCCGGCGGCATTAACGCTGGCACCGTTGACGTTCGCCACGGCGCCCGCCGCGCTGAGATTGATGCCTGTGGTTGAGCTGCCCTCATTGAAATTGACCACGGCGCCTGCGCCACCGCCGAAAATCGTCAGGGCTTGGGCGCCGCTGCTCACCGTCAGCGAGGAACCGGACGCCAACGTCCAGGCTTCGGGCGTGTCGCCCTGGTTAACCACCGCAGATTCGTCAGGCGACAGTGTGCGGCCCTGGGCGGCGGCGCTTATGCACAGCGCGAGGGAAATAAAGGTTGAGGGGTTGAAATAACGGGAGGGTGTGAAACGCGACGCAGCCATATTTAGCTCCTTGGGAATATCGCCATTCCCACGGAGTACAAAGAAGCTCCGCAGGACAAAGGCGCGAAGACTACATTCTTCAAATTGGCATTCGTGTAGGAAGTTTCCTAACGTATTGAGCGTAGTTTCTTACAATTCGTATTTACTACCGCTCATCGTAAAAATGCGGCAATAAGCCTGAAAAACGACAAGGCCGTTTGGCGCGGCCTTGTCTTTTATTACCCCAACTAAAGCATCTGTACATTCAATCTCAAGTTGAGCTTACTCACTTAGCAGTTGCATCCACCCGCCCCAAATGCACGAAGGGTATTAGGCGGACAAGTGCCCGCTGCGTTCTGACCCGATGCTCTGATCAGCGTCTCCCCCTTCATCGGCGTCGTGGTATCAGACACATATGTCACTCTGATCGACCCGTTCAGGCCGGTTGGCAGGACGTACTCATTAAACGGCCCTTGATCGAATGTAAAACCTTCAGCGGCCTGATCCGCAGTGATGGGCTTCGAGAATGTCGACGCTGGGGCCGCCGGTTGTGTCCCTGCTCTGTCGGTGTAGCACTGCCAAGTGAAGTCAAGCGTTTCACCACCCTTCAGGTTAGGATTTGCAGGGATGAGCACACGAACCAACTGATTAGGGCCGAAGTGCGTACTGCAGTTGAGAACGGGCGTTCCGTCCGGCGCCGGGACCGCGAGGGGAAAGTCGGGGTTGGCGAGCTTGATCGGCAGGGCTGCGCTGACATCTACCAGCGTCGGCACGCAGGACTCAATGTTGCCTGGGGGGGTAGTACCTCCGGTGATTCGCCCAACGGTATAGAACACCGGCACTGCCGTGCTGCTGGGCAGGTCCTTGATCTGGTCCCACTTCAGAACGAATGCATAGTCATCACCCGCCGTCCCCGTTACAGGGCTGAACCTTTTGACCTCTTTCGTGAGGTCACCCCAATACAGGACCATCTCCTCGTTCGTGCCGATAGGGGCGTACAGCTTGAGCGCTACCGTAACGTCGCCGTCGACATCGGCAGACGTCAGCACGTTATCGACTTGGGAAGCCGCGCCCTTTACCGTTACTCTCGGCAGGTTGGGGTTTACCGGATTCGGCCGGTCCGGGTTCACGGGCCCAGGGACGAAGAAATCCACATTGATGGTGGCTGGGTTCGAGTCGAACGTCTTGGTGCCACGCTGGACGACGTAGCTCACCTGGGTCGGCAGCACTCCGGTCGCCGCGCCATAGGCAGGCTGCAAAATGGTCTTGTAGGGAACATTGAGCAAGATCGTGGCCGCCGGGTCCGTGATCCTGTGAGTGACCGGAATTGGCGCAGTACCCCAAGTGAGCGTTACAAGATCGTTTTCAAGCGCGTTCGGGTACGCATCAATTTCAACCAGGCCTGTATTTGTCAAGTCAGTGTCGACAAGTTGGAGCGTGCTGTCATCCGCGATCTTAGGTACGCGGGGTGCGGCCAGTGGAAGCGTCGGAAGCGGATTGAGAAAGAGGCCCGCTGCCACGTTATCAGCGCTATCACCTCTGTTACCCACCTTGTCCACCAGTCGATAGGTCACATAGATCAGGCCATCCGGCAAATCGGCGAAAACAGCAGCCGGCACCGTGATCTCCCGGTTCGAATCCAGCTCACCCTTAAACGACGGAATGGTCGGATTCGCCGTTTCTTTATAAACGTAAATTTCCAGGCTATCGCCCGGCTGTTCGTCTAGATAGGTCGGGATGACCAGAGCCAGACCGCCATTGGCATCCAGGTAAGCCTGTGTAATGCCGTCGGTGATGACGACAGCGTCTACGAACGTCGCCTGCGTTGGCGGCTGACCATAATTGGGTGCGACCTTGTCAATGATGAATTGGGTAATATCCGATGGGGCGGTATTGCCCGCCTCGTTCGAGACGGTGTAGCGCAAGTCGAAGGTGCCTGGATCAGCAAAGTTGGATTTGTTCAACTTCAGCTCTATGGGGAAGTCACCGGGTAGCAACGGACCTGGAATCTCGATTTGGGGCTGGGCACTCTGCCACGTCTCCGAGCTTGACAGTCTCCACTCGAACTGAAGGTAGTCGCTCTCACCCAGTTTTGCGCCTTCGGGCCACTGGGGAATCTTGATAGGCATGTCCTTTTCCTGCTCATCCCGAGGCACCAGGCCAGCGAAGTCAGGATCGCCGTCCCACCAGACCGGCGCAATCGGCGCACTCAGGTTCGCTCGTGTAGACAGGCGTTTCTTACTGGCCTGGTCCTGCTGGTTGACGGCACGCGCCAGTGCACTGGCCAGCACACGGGTCTGCTTGCTTGATAAGTTGCTCATGTCTTTTCTCCTTGAGTTGACTCGCGCCGATCCCGCCTGGCGCGTCCTGGGTTTCCAGCGTTACTGCCCTTTGCCACCACGCCCGAGCGTCTGCAACACGCGGGCGATGAATCGACTGAATAAGCGACACACCTTGCATCCGCCCGCCATTGGCGAGCCAGACCGCGCGGCCTGCATCACCGGGCCGCAAATCTCGCCGCCGGGCAACTTGCGATTGATCTTCACCAGCCCCTCAGCCGAGGCGCCCGACTGCCCGTTGACTTTCGTCAACCGGTAACTGGCCAGCGCCGATCCTTCGATGATGGGTTCGATGTAGGGAATGAAAGGCTCGATCAAAACGTCCATGTAACCGTCAGTCAGGTTCTGTGCACTGACCGTCCGGGTAAACACGCCTTCGGTACCGGGAATCGGATCCACGCCGTTGAACGTGTGATAACCCTGCCAATACAGCGTGATCTGGTCCTGGTACTCGAACAGATTGCGGTCGAAAGCGATGCGCACCCCGATCCCGTTCCAAGGCGCGTCGTCGCAATTGATGTAGCCGTAGATGTCTGCCTCCGGGAACTCCGGCTCGGGCAAATCGCCCCCTGGCAATGGCTTGAGTGCGACGGTGGCAGGGGTTTCGCGAGAAAACGAGTCGGTCTCGTTACCGGCCCGGTCCCGCACTTTGTACGTCGCGTAGAAAATGCTATCCCGATCAGGCGCACGCACGGCGCTGCCGGGCAGGACGATGCGAATATCATCAGCGTCGATCTGCACCTGGGTTACCGTCACACTGGCCACAACCGATGTCGTGGGTGGGTTGTCCTGTGACCAGTACAGGTCAACGACATCGCCTTCTTTCGCGTCCAGGTACACCGGGCTCGGCAGACGCAGCTCTACCTGATCGCCATGACTGGCCAGGTACGCTTCGTTGATCACCCCGCCCACCAGATCATCTGGCAACAACAAGGGCATCAATTGCTGGTTATAGCTCGGCGGGCGGGTGTCGAGGGTGACGGTACGGCGCTCGGAAGGCGCCGTGTCACCCGATTCAGTAGTGACCGTGTACCAGAGCTGGTACTGACCGTCCGCCTGCAGAAACTGCTTGTCCATCCTCAGAGAAAAAGGAAATGTTGCGGGATCGACCGGTCCAATAAAATCCGCAGTGGCCACAGGTGTACCGCTGCTCACACCGCTCCAGAACAGGTCCAGCCGGTCGGTATCTCCCAACTCGGCCGGCAACGGCCAAAGCGGCACCCGCACCTCTAGATCATTGCTTTGGGTTCCAGTGGAAACCAAGCCTTCGGGATCGTTTGGATCAATGATTGCCGGCACTACAGGCATTGCCAGCAGTGCCTTCGACCCATCCCCTGTCCGTCGTGTTATCGACTGCGCTTTCCGATCCCTGGCCATCCCGTCCTCACCTCGTCCGATGAAGCGTTCTCAGCCGGCACTCGCCGACCAAGCAACGCAACGAGGCTTTATTGAGAACCGAATGGGCCAGGTTGACTACTGTCAGAAATGACAGTTCGGGGCACCGCCGGTCGGTTGACGAGGCACGGCTATACCGAACATCAAAAGGCTAAAAGCAGGGTCACACCAGGCTTTCGTCGATCACCAACACGACCTTGCCCGACACCTGATTGGTCGCCAGCTCGGCGTAGGCCGCTTCCGCTTCGCTGATCGGAAAGCTGCGGGCCAGCTGGGGCTTCAAGCGGCCTTCGGTGAACAGCGGCATGACGTGTTGGCCCAAATCGCTAAGCAGGTCGGCCTTGAACTGGTCGTCGCGGCTGCGCAGGGTCGAACCCAGAATATGAATGCGCTTGCCCAGCACCTGAGCGAAGTCCAGCTCGGACTTGCGTCCTCCCATCAAACCAATCAGCACCAGACGACCGTCAACGCCGAGCACCTTGAGGTTCAGCGCCGCGTAATTGGCGCCCACTGGGTCAAGGATGACGTTGAACGGCGCAAAGTCGTTCAGCGCATCGAGGTTCTCGTTGCGCAGCACACCGCCCTGGGCGCCGAGGGATTCGCAGTACGCCAGCCGCTCCGCCGAGCCGACGGTGACCCAGACCGGGTTGCCGAAGGCCTTGCATAGCTGAATGGCAGCTGAACCAACTCCACTTGCCCCGGCGTGCAGCAACACTTTTTCGCCGGGCTGGAGGCCGGCCAGCTGGAACAGGTTTAGCCAGGCCGTGGCGTACACCTCAGGAATCGCCGCCGCTTCGTGCAGCGAAATCCCCTCGGGCACCGGCAGCACATGCCGCGCATCGACCACCACTTCTTCGGCCATCGCCCCGCCTGCAACCAGCGCACATACGCGGTCGCCGACTTCCCAGGCGGTGCCCGGGCCGACCTCGGCAATCACCCCTGAACATTCCATCCCGAGGATTTCCGTGACACCCGGCGGCGGCGGGTAATGCCCCGAGCGTTGCAGCAAATCCGCACGATTGAGTCCGGCGGCTGCGACCTTGATGCGGACTTGTCCTACATCCAGAGTAGGCGATGGCTCTTCAACCCATTCCACACGACCTTCAACGCCTTGCAATGCTTTCACGGTGCCTCCATAGTGAGTCTTGACTGAGCCCGATGTGCCTCACGGCCATTGGGCTTTTTGCATTATGCGACCGTGTTCTGACCGAACCGGCGACCTCCAAAGACGGCCTAATATGCGTTATCAATTGTCCCCGCGTCGAATCAGCATGAAGCATTTTTTACCCAGCACCACCCTTGCATTACTCATTGGCCTGACTGTCCTGCCAATGTCGGCCAGTTCGTTTGCCGCCAACAGCTGGGATAATCTTCAACCTGATCGCGATGAAGTCATCGCCAGTCTGAATGTCGTGGAGCTGCTCAAGCGCCACCACTACAGCAAGCCGCCGCTGGACGACAAGCGTTCGGAAATCATCTATCAGAGCTACCTAAAACTCCTCGATCCTGCGCGCAGCTACTTCCTCGCCAGCGACATCGCCGAGTTCGACAAGTGGCGTTTCCAGTTCGACGACTTTCTTAAAAGCGGCGACCTGGCCCCAGGCTTCACCATCTATAAGCGTTATCTGGACCGCATCAAGTCGCGTCTGGATTTCGCCCTGGCGCAGCTGAGCAAGGGCGTCGACAAGATCGACCTGAACACCCAGGAAACCTTGCTGGTTGATCGCAAGGATGCGCCATGGGCCAAGAACGAAGCCGAACTCGACGACCTGTGGCGCAAGCGCGTCAAGGACGAGGTTCTGCGCTTGAAGATCGCCGGCAAAGACCCGGCGAAGATTCAGGAAACCCTGACCAAGCGCTACAAGAACCAACTCGCGCGTCTGGGCCAGACCCGCAGCGAGGACGTGTTCCAGGCATACCTCAACACCTTCGCGATGTCCTACGATCCGCACACCAACTATCTGTCACCTGACAGCGCGGAAAACTTCGACATCAACATGAGCCTTTCTCTTGAAGGGATCGGCGCTGTCCTGCAGAGCGACAACGACAACGTCAAGATCGTCCGCCTGGTTCCGGCCGGCCCTGCCGCCAAGACCAAGCAAGTGGCAACTGCCGACAAGATCATCGGCGTCGCCCAAGGCGACAAAGAGATGGTCGACGTGATTGGCTGGCGTCTGGATGAAGTGGTCAAACTGATTCGCGGTCCGAAAGGGTCGGTCGTGCGTCTGGAAATCGTCCCGGCCAGCAATGCCCCAAGCGACCAGACCACCAAGATCGTCTCGATCACTCGCGAAGCCGTGAAGCTCGAAGAGCAAGCGGCGAAGAAGTCGATCCTGCACCTGAATCAGGACGGCAAGGATTACAAGCTGGGCGTCATCGAGATTCCTGCTTTCTATCTGGACTTCAAGGCCTACCGCGCCGGCGATCCCGAGTACAAGAGCACGACACGCGACGTCAAAAAGCTGCTCACCGAATTGCAGTCGGAGAAAGTCGACGGCGTGGTCATCGACCTGCGTAACAACGGCGGTGGTTCGCTGCAGGAAGCCACCGAGCTGACCAGTCTGTTCATCGACAAGGGCCCGACCGTTCTGGTGCGTAACGCCGACGGCAAGGTCGATGTGCTGGAAGACGAGAACAGCGGTGCGTTCTACAAAGGCCCGATGGCGTTGCTGGTCAACCGCCTCTCGGCCTCGGCTTCGGAGATTTTTGCCGGCGCCATGCAGGATTATCACCGCGCGCTGATCATCGGTGGCCAGACCTTCGGCAAGGGCACCGTGCAGACCATTCAGCCGCTGAACCATGGCGAACTGAAACTGACGCTGGCGAAGTTCTACCGGGTTTCCGGTCAGAGCACCCAGCATCAGGGCGTGCTGCCGGACATCGGTTATCCGTCGATTATCGACACCAAGGAAATCGGCGAAAGCGCGCTGCCTGAGGCAATGACCTACGACACCATCAAGCCGGCGATCAAGCCTGCGGTGGATCCGTTCAAACCGTTCCTCGCCCAGCTGCAATCGCGTCACGACGTGCGTTCAGCCAAGGACGCCGAGTTTGTCTTCATCGAAGAAAAACTCGCGCTGGCGAAGAAGCTGATGAGCGAAAAAACCGTCAGCCTTAACGAAGCCGAGCGCCGCAAGCAACACGCCGACATTGAGAGCCAGCAGCTGGCGATGGAGAACGTGCGTCGCAAGGCCAAAGGCGAAGAGCCGCTGAAAGAGCTTAAGAAAGAAGACGAAGACGCGCTGCCTTCGGATGACGACAAGACCAAGCCAGAGGACGACGCCTACCTGGCTGAAACCGGGCGCATCCTGCTCGATTATCTGGGCTTGAGCGGTTCGGTGGCGAAAAAGTAAAACAGCATGAAACGTGACGAAATGATGGCAAATAGTCATCAAACAGTCATGAATCTGTCGTGAAATAGCGGGGCTCGACGCCACAAGCGTCCAGCCCCTTTTTCTTGCCCCGAGATTGCCATGACCGTGACTGAACAGCTGAGCGCTCTGAGTTCGATCCTGACTCACGGCGACTTGCACAGCCTGTTCCAACCGATTGTGTCGCTATCGGATCGGCGCATTCTCGGCTACGAAGCCCTGACTCGCGGTCCTTCCAACAGCGCGCTGCATTCCCCCCTCAGCCTGTTTGCCGTGGCCCGCCAGGCCGGGCGCCTGAGCGAACTGGAACTCGCCTGCCGCGAGTCGGCTTGCCGTCGCTTCAGCCAACAGAAGCTGGAGGGCAAGCTGTTTCTCAACATCTCGCCAGAGTCCCTGCTGGAAGCCTCGCACCCGCCGGGCCGCACCTTGCAGCTGTTGCAGCGCTACGGCATACCGCCCAGCCGCGTGGTCATCGAGCTGACCGAGCAGACGCCGACGGATGACTTCGGCCTGTTGTACAACGCGCTTTATCACTACCGGGACATGGGCTTTTCCATCGCCCTCGATGACTTGGGCGCGGGGTATTCCAGCCTGCGGCTGTGGTCCGAACTGCGCCCGGATTACGTGAAGATCGACCGGCATTTCATTGATGGCATTCATCAGGACGCGGTCAAGCGCGAGTTCGTCGGCTCAATGCTGCAGATGGCCAAGGCGTCGCGAGCGTTGGTGATCGCTGAAGGCATCGAGTTGCAGGAAGAGCTGGCGGTCTTGATCGACATGGGCGTCGAGCTGGTTCAGGGCTATTTGCTGTGTCGGCCGCAGGAGTTTCCGCCCCGTGACGCCCGTGCGCTGCTGCCGAAAATCGATCCGGCTGCCGCGACCCTCACCGAAGAAACCAGTGACCTTAGCGCCCTGCTCAACGAGCAGCCGGCGGTGGTGCAGACCACGCCCACCGCGACGGTGCTGGAAGCGTTTCGCAAGCAGGCCAATCTCAACTCGCTGGCGGTGCTGGACGAGCAGCATCAGCCCATCGGCATCGTCCATCGCCACTCGCTGTCGGACGTGCTGCTGCAGCCGTTCGCCACCGAGCTGTACGCGCGCAAGCCGATCAGCCGGTTGATGAGCGATGACTTCCTGGCGGTCGAGCTGAGCCAGTCGCTGCAGCAGGTCAGCCGGCTGATTACCAGCCGCGCACGGCAACGCATCGAAGAAGATTTCATCATCATGCAGAACGGCGCCTACCTTGGGCTGGGCCGGGTGATCGATGTACTGAAGCTGATCACCGAGGTGAAGATCCAGCAGGCGCGCTACGCCAACCCGCTGACCCTGCTGCCGGGCAACGTGCCGATCCAGCAGTGCCTGACCCGGTTGTTGCAGCAGGGCCGCGAGTCGATGATCTGCTACGTGGACATCGACAGCTTCAAACCCTTCAACGACATCTATGGCTACGGGCGCGGCGACGAGGTTCTGCTGTGTCTGGCGCAATGCCTGAATGACCGAATTGACCCGAGCCGCGACTTCGTCGGCCACATCGGCGGCGATGACTTTCTGATGGTGCTGGGCTCGGACGACTGGCGCAAACGCCTGAACCTGTTGCTGGAAGATTTCCAGAACCAGTGCCGACGCTTCTACCGCGCCGAGCATCTGGAAGCCGGCTGCTTCGTCGCACTCAACCGCCAGGGCCAGCGTCAGGAATTTCCGTTGCTGTCGTTGTCCATCGGCGTCGTGCACCTGCATCCTGAAGTCTGCACGACCCTCAATGCCAGCCAGCTTGCCGAACTCGCCTCCCAGGCCAAGCACCACGCCAAAGAGGTGATAGGTGCGAGTGTGCATGTGATTGACACGCGGGAGGCGGAGGTTATGGCGGTGTTGAATCAGGCGGTGTTGGGGTGAGATGCCGGCATTACAGGAGGGGTTTGGGGGCAATCTCGAATCCCGGGTTCGACACTGATCCTGTGGGAGCGAGCTTGCTCGCGAAGACTGCATTTCAGCCGCTGAATATTCGGTGGATGTCCCGGCCTCTTCGTGAGCAAGCTCACTCCCACAGGCCCGCGTTCAGCCCGGAAACCCGAGGGTGGGCGGATCACTCCCACAGGTCCGAGATCAGTCTGAAATACCAAGTGCGACACAGATCATGTGGGAGCGAGCTTGCTCGCGAAGGCGATAGCCCGGCGAACCGGGAATCAGACGCCTGCTCTACTCAGGCTTTGACGGCTGCGGGTACTCGAACTCAAACACCCGGGCGACTTCCGAGGCGTGCCAAGAGGCAGCAGCGATGCCGTCTGAGGGGCCAGAGAAACGGCCCAAACGTTCGACGCATTCAAAGAATCCAGTGCGGGGCAGACGGCTGGCGCCCTGACTGATCACCAACGAGCTGCGCAACGGCTGCTCGGCACGGGCGTCGAGGGCGGCGAGGTGTTCAAGGGCCGCGGTCAGGGTTTGCATGGCGGGGGTGGGTAACTGCAAGCGCTCCAGCAACGCGCGATACGTCACCAGATGACGTTGGCGGCGGGCCAGGTCCAGTTCGGCGAGCAACCCGTCCCAGTGCTGGCGACTGATGCGCACGCTCATGCTTCACCCCGCCAGCCAGCAACACCCAGCTCCCACGCCAGACTCCGGCGAATGGCCGCGTCCGGCTCACGGGCGCCGCTTTCAATCAGGTCCAGGTAAGAGGGGCTGATGCCGACCGTGCGCGCCAGTTGCGCCACTTCCAGGCCCTTGGCCTCGCGCAATGCACCCAGCTGAGATAAAGAAGGAAGGTCTGCAGCGGCAGCGGACGAGGACTGTTCAGACTCGGTCTCGGTGTGGATCGCCGCCCCGGACTCCGGACCACGCGCAACACCCGCTGCGCGCAACAGGGCCTGATACTGCGCCCATGGGACCACCGCATATTCCGGCTCTCCATCGCGCGAAATAACCTGAAGATCCATACCACCCCCCTGTAGGACTAAAACAAGCTTTTACGTAGTCTTTTTCTAAGTATGGGCGGCATCTTAACAGCGGTTGGCTACGACTTGCGTGTGTGGAATCACTGGAGCGCTGGCGGCGTCATGGAAGAGCCGCACAAATCCGCCTTCAAATCTTTTTCTCGTGCTCCAGCAACACAGGCGTCGCCGGCAAACGCTCAACCACCGCGAGCTTTTCCGGGCTCTGCAACGCGCGCCAGGCACGGAATGCGCTGAGTTCCGCTTCAAGGTGCTTCATCACCCACGCCAGCACGGCGATATCGTCCAGCATCCCCAAGCCCGGAATCCAGTCAGGAATCGCATCCAGAGGGCTGAGGAAATACATCAGGCCGGCCACGATCGAGAGAATCGCCTTGCCGCTGATGGCGCGATATTCCCCGCGCCAGTAGGCCAGGCACAACGCTTGAAGCAGTTTCAAATCGTCCTTGATCTTGCCCAGCCGACCGCCCTCACTGGCCGTTTTGCCTGCAACGGCAAACAGCAATGCGGGCAAGCGACCTGCCGCCATCAAGCGCTTGGCCATGGGCAGATAACGAATGAGATTCCAGGGTGCTTTCATATCCACTCCACGATTACCGATAAAAATCGGCCTGCTGGCTGACTGCGTCTGTCGCGGCAGCCTACCAAGGCGTAGGCCGATTCCGCGCCCAAAGGTTATCCACACAAATTGTGGATAACCTTGTGAACAGACCCGTTTTTCGGGGCCGTAACGCCCGTCCTGCCGGGTCCGGACTTAGATCGCGCGTTTTTTACACACATAAAAACCCGCGAAAACCGTTGACTCAACGGACCTGTGGCGCTAGCCAAGGACGAATCAACGCCCCAGTGAACGCCCCGCAGCCTCCGACAAATCCCGGCTTAAAGCACGCTGACTGACCGACATGGGACTCTGGCCGTCGAAGCCGGTTCGATCAAATCGGCCCGGAAATGAAAATGCCCCGTCGAGACGGGGCATTTCTTTCAAGCGGTAATCAGTCTTTCGAACGATTACTTCTTGGCGGCTGGCTTGGCCGGTTCGGCTGCCGGGGCAGCCTCTTCTTCTTCATCAGCACCGGCAGCAGCATCATTGGCGCCTGCAGCTGCAGGGTCCTTGATGCCCAGCAGTTCCAGGTCGAAGACCAGAACCGAGTTCGCCGGAATCATCGGGCTAGGGCTTTGTGCGCCGTAGGCCAATTCGCTAGGGATGTAGAGTTTGACCTTCTCGCCGACGTGCATCAGCTGCAGACCTTCGACCCAACCCGGGATCACGCCGCTGACCGGCAGATCGATCGGGCTGCCGCGTTCAACAGAGCTGTCGAACACTTTGCCGTCAGTCAGCTTGCCTTCGTAGTGAACGGTTACGACATCAGTCGGCTTCGGTACTGGACCGTCGGCCTTCTTGATGATTTCGTACTGCAGGCCGGAAGCGGTAGTGGTGACTTCCTTACGCTTGCCGTTTTCTTCGAGGAACTTTTTGCCAGCGGATGCCGACTCTTCGCTCATCTTGGCCATGCGCTCTTCAGCGCGTTTTTGCAGGTCGCCAAACGCTGCAACCAACTCTTCGTCTTTGAGCTTCTGCTCTTTCTTGCCAACGGCGTCTTCGATACCCAGCGCTACCGCTTTGGAATCCAGATCGTCCATGCCTTCCTGAGCCAGGCTTTTGCCCATGTTCAGGCCGATACCGTAAGAGGCTTTCTGGGCCGGGGTTTTCAGCTCAACGGTGCTGGCTTGCTTGTCACAGCCCGCGAGTACCAGACCGACCAGGGCAATCGCCGCTGCCAACCGATGCTGTTTCATTCTGTTTCCTTGTTCATGCGCCAATAGGGCAAACGAGTAAAGCCGCGAGCTTATCAGGCTGCCGCGATCAATGGCTACCGGCATGAGAGGGAGAAAAGGCAGATAAGTTCAGGTATCCAAAGGTTTTCTTGTTTGATCGAGAAATCCGTTCAGTTGGGGTTCAGCGGCCAGCCACAGGGTGAGCGAACGCGGCTAATACACGTCCCGCACATAGCGCTTTTGCTCGGTCAGACAGCGCAACTGCTCGGCGGCTTTTTCCAGGCTCATGCCGCCCTGTTCGCTGATCACACGACGCAGCGCTTGATCGACATCCTGCGCCATCCGCGAGGCATCGCCGCAGATATACAGGTGCGCGCCCTCCTCCAGCCAGCGCCAGAGTTCGGCGCCCTGTTCCTGTATGAGCTGCTGGACGTAGATCTTCTCTGCCTGATCCCGGGAAAACGCCAGGCTCAGCCGGGTCAGCAGGCCGTCTTGCTGCATGCCTTGCAGCTCCTCGCGGTAGTAAAAGTCGGTGGCCTGATGCTGCTCGCCAAAGAACAGCCAGTTACGGCCCCGATCGCCCCGGGCGCGCCGCTCCTGCAGAAACGCCCGAAACGGCGCCACCCCGGTGCCCGGGCCGATCATGATCATCGGCACATCGCCATCGACCGGCGGGCGAAAATGCCGCGTGGGTTGCAGGAAAATGGGCACCTCACACTCCCCCGCCCGATCGGCCAGAAAGGTCGATGAAACGCCTTTGCGGTTTCCGTAGCGCACGGCCGAAACCGTCAGGTGAACGTCATCGGGATGCGCCTTTGCGCTCGAAGCGATGGAATAAAGCCGCGGCTGCAGCGGCTTGAGGTGGTCAAGCCATTCCTGCACAGAGCAGGCGATGGGGAACTCGCGCAAGACGTCGGCCAACTGCCGGCCCCACAGCCAGTCCTTCAGCTCGCTTTTGAACGGCTCGGTCAGGAGTGTTTTCAGGTCATTGCTGCCGTTGCGTTCGGCGATGAATGCCAGGGTGTCTGCGCTCGGGCGTGCTATCTCGAATTGCTCGGCCAGCGCCTGACGCAGCGGCACGTCGCTCGTCTTTACGCCACGCACCGGTTGCTCGGCGTTGAGTCCGGTGAGTTCGAGCCACTCGTTCACCAACTCAGGGCAATTGCGCGGCCAGACCCCCAAGGCGTCGCCGGCTTCATAGGTCATGCCCGAGCCTTCAAGGGTCAGCGCCAGTTGCCGCGTGTCCTTGGCAGCACCGTCTGCGTTCAGCCGCCGATTGAGGGACAAACGCGCGTGATGGGGCTGCGTCCGTGACGGCTGATTTCCAAAAACCGGTGCGGTGCCGACGATTGGAGGAGTAGGAAGATTCAGCGACAGGGCCTGCTGCAACCCGGTGAACCAGTTGTCTGCGTGGGCCTGGTATTCGCCGTCGCACTCGACTCTGGGGAGCAGTGACGAAGCGCCCAAGTGTTGCAGGCGCTGGTCGAGATTCTTGCCGTGCTGGCAAAAGCGGTCGTAACTTGAATCACCGAGCGCCAGAACGGCGTAGCGCAGGGACTCGAAACGCGCTTGCCGGCCAGCCAGTGACTGCCAGAATCGTCGCCCGTTGTCGGGGGATTCGCCGTCGCCGAAGGTGCTGCTGATCAGCGCGACGTTCTGCAGATGGTCGAGACGCTCCGGCGGGAAACTGTCCATCGCCGCCACCTGAACCGGTACGCCGGCAGTCTTCAACCGGTCGCCGAATTGCCGGGCCAGCGCTTCGGCATTTCCGGTCTGTGATGCCCAGAGCAGCGTCAACAGCGGCGCATGGTCAGGGGAGGCTTGCGTCTGGGTGTCCGCTTTGGGCAGGTCGAGAAAACGATGGCCGATCAGTTCGACCTTGCGCAAGACGACAGCACAGCACTTGAATTCGGGCTGGCGGGAAATCGGGTCGACGGCGTCGTTGGTCACCGCGTTGATCGCCAGCTTGTCGCCGTACACGTCGTTCCAGTGAAAGGGCGCGAAGCAGTTGCCCGGCAGCACGCGGTCGCTGATCATCCCGGGCAACACCGCCAGCCCCCGGGCGGAACGGATTTCCACGCCATCGCCTTCGCGGATGCCCAGCGCACGAGCATCGTCAGGGTGCAGCTCGACGAACGGCAGCGCATTGAGGGCGTTCAGTGTCGGCACTTTCCCGGTCTTGGTCAGTGTGTGCCACTGGTGTTGCAGGCGGCCGGTGTTGAGCACCATGGGAAATGTATCGTTGGGCAGTTCAGCCGGCGGCATGTGCGGGCGTGGGAAAAATACCGCTTTGCCGTTTACGGTGGGAAAAAGGATCGCGGGACGTGTCGCTGCGTCAACGGGTCGTGCGTCGGTATCGCTGAGGTAACGGATCGGGTTGCGTGTGCGCTCGTCATCGGGCGCGCACGGCCACTGCACCGGTTGATCCCGCAGCCGCGCATAGCTGGCGCCGCGAATGTCGTAGCCCGTGGCGGGGTTCCACGCCTGTTTGATTTCTTCGAACACCTCCTCTGCCGAGGCGTAACTGAAGGCCTCGGCGAAGCCCATTTCACAAGCAACCCTGGCGATGATCTGCCAGTCCGGCAACGCTTGCCCCGGCGCATCAACGGCTTTCTGCGTCAGGTTGAGGGTGCGTTCGGAGTTGATCATCACCCCTTCCGCCTCGGCCCAGAGCGCGCCCGGCAACAGGATGTCGGCGTAGCGATTGGTTTCGGTGTCGAGGAAGGCGTCTTGGGTGATGACCAGTTCGGCAGTCTTCAGGGCGTCGATGACCGAAGTGCGGTTGGCCACGCTGGCCACCGGGTTGGTGCAGATGATCCAGCAGGCCTTGATCACGCCGTCACGCATCTGTTCGAACAGGTCGATGGTGCCGCCGCCGGGCTGGTGGGGGATGCTGCCCTGGGGGATGTTCCAAAGGTCTTCGATGAAGCGGCGGTCAGCGTCCACCAGCACCGAGCGCTGTCCGGGAAGTCCCGGGCCCATGTAGCCCATTTCCCTTCCGCCCATGGCATTCGGCTGGCCGGTCAGGGAAAACGGACCACTGCCGGGCCGACAAATCGCCCCGGTTGCCAAGTGCAGGTTGCACAACGCATTGGTGTTCCAGGTGCCGTGGGTGCTCTGGTTCAGGCCCATGGTCCAGCAACTCATCCACTCGGGCGCCGCGCCGATCATCCGCGCCGCCTGACGGATGTCGGCTTCAGCCAGGCCGGTGATCTGCGCGACATGAGCGGGCGTGTACGCGGCGAGGAAGTCGGGCATGACCTCCCAGCCCTGGGTGAAGGAGGCGATGAACTCGGCGTCGGTGTCGCCGTTCTCCACCAGCAAGTGCAACAGGCCATTGAGCAGCGCGAGGTCGGTGCCGGGCTTGATTTGCAGGAACAGCCCGGCCTTGTCGGCGGTGGCGCTGCGTCGGGGATCGACAACGATCAGCTTCGCCCCGGCCTTGACCCGGTCCATCATGCGCAGGAACAGGATCGGGTGACAGTCGGCCATGTTGGCGCCAATCACGAAAAACAGGTCGGCTTTGTCAAAGTCATCGTAAGAGCCCGGCGGCCCGTCCGCGCCCAACGACAGCTTGTAGCCGCTGCCCGCGCTGGCCATGCACAGCCGTGAGTTGGACTCGATATTGGCCGTGCCCACGAAGCCTTTGGCGAGTTTGTTGGCCAGGTATTGCGCCTCCAGGGACATCTGCCCCGAGACGTAAAACGCCAGCGCGCCGGGGCCGTCGCGGTCCAGAACCCCACGCAAGCGCCGGGCGGTTTCGCTGATCGCGGCGTCCATTTCCGCCCGCACCGGCTCGTGGCTGCGCTGATGGCGGACGTACGCCGACTCCATCCGCCCGGACTCGGCAATCGCCTGGCCGCAGGTGGTGCCTTTGGTGCACAGACGGCCGAAATTGCTCGGGTGCGTCTTGTCGCCGACGACCTTGATGACCCGGTTATACTCGACCTGCATGACGATACCGCAGCCGACGCCGCAATAAGGACACACGCTCTTTACGCTGTTGCTCGCCATATTCCGTTTCCTGAAAGCAAAAAAAGACGCCCTGTTCTCAGCCGTTTAAAAAAACGGAGAGCACACGGCGCCTTTGTCGTGAATATGGCAATCGGCGTTGATTGCCTGTGGACACGGTGTTGCAAACGGCAGGCCAGCCTGGCCGAGGGACGTGCAGCGGAGGTTTCCAGTGGATTTTACTGATGTGATGATTGGACGCTGAGCTTCACCGTGGGGCGCACCAGGGTAAATCGCACCCTTTTCGGGCTGGAACCGTCTGTTCTAGAGGGTGATGAGATCGGCTTACGATCACGCTTATGGCCCGACAAGCCTAAGCATGTGACCGGAGCTAAGCGCGTCCGACGCCTTGATATTCCCCACTGGCACATCCATTGCTATGTCCTTTATCAAGTCCAGCCTGAATACGCGGTTGGCAGCCCTGGCCGGTCAACGCGGACCGCCAGCCGGTCACGGCATCGGGCTCACCAGGTTGGCGTCGACACTGTGGTCGCGCGGCAACCCCTAAAAGAACAGGCAAAGGCGCCTGGAACCGAAAGGTTCCGGGCGCCTTTTTTTTGCTTTCGAAAAACCTGATTGGCCTTGGCCGGGACTCGATATGACCACCACAGTCGCCCCACTCAACGACGTCCAAACCCTGATCGTCATCGGCAACGGCATGGTGGGTCACCACTGCGTCGAACAGTTGATCGCCGCCGGCGCCCTTGAGCGCTACCGCATTCATGTGTTCGGCGAGGAAGGCCAGCGCGCCTACGACCGCGTGCATCTGTCCGAGTACTTTGGCGGTCGCGACGCCGAGTCACTGGCGATGAGCGCTGCTTCTTTATATGAGCAGACCGGGCTTGCGCTGCACCTGGGTGTGCCGGTGCTGGAAATCGACCGGGCGCGGCGCGAAGTGATCACCGCCAAGGGCAGCTTTGGGTACGACAAGCTGGTGCTGGCGACGGGCTCCTACCCTTTTGTGCCGCCCATCGAAGGCGCCGAAGGCCATTCACGGCTGGTCTACCGCACGCTGAACGACCTCGACACCATCCGCGCCGCGGCCCGTCAGGCGAAACGCGGCGTGGTGGTCGGCGGCGGGCTATTGGGACTGGAAGCGGCCAACGCGCTGAAGTCGCTAGGCCTGGAAGCCCATGTGGTGGAATTCGCGCCGCGGTTGATGCCGGTGCAGCTGGATGACCACGGCGGCGCCGCCCTGAAGGCGCGCATCGAAGCACTCGGTGTTGGCGTGCATCTGTCCCGCGCGACGCAATCCATCAGCGCGGGGGAGGAATACCGCTACCGGATGAACTTCGCCGGCGATGACTTCCTCGAAACCGACCTGATCGTCTTCTCCGCCGGCATTCGCCCCCAAGACGCCCTCGCCCGCCAGTGTGAACTCACGCTGGGCCCGCGCGGCGGCATCGCCATCGACGAACATTGCCGCACCAGCGACGCTGACATTTTCGCTATCGGCGAGTGCGCCGCCTGGAACGGCAGCGTTTTCGGCCTCGTCGCGCCGGGTTATCAAATGGCGCGTAACGTCGCGGCGCAATTGTGCGACCTGGCGGCCGAGCCGTTCTTCGGCGCCGACATGTCGACCAAACTCAAACTGCTCGGCGTCGACGTCGGCTCCATCGGCGATGCCCATGGTGCGTTGGCGGGTGCGCGCAGTTACCGGTTTATCGACGAGGCCAGCGGCAGTTATCGCCGTCTGGTGGTGTCGGCCGATGGCAAAAAAGTGCTCGGCGCGGTGCTGGTGGGTGACAACAGCTATTACGACACGCTGCTGCAATACGCGCAGAACGGCATCAAGCTGCCCGCCGATCCATCGAGCCTGATCCTGCCCCACAGCGACGGCGCGCCGACGTTGGGTGCCGATGCCCTGCCCGCCACGGCAACCATTTGCTCGTGCCACAACGTCAGCAAAGCCTCGATCTGCTCGGCCATCGACGGCGGTTGCACCGATCTTGCCGGGCTCAAGGCCTGCACCAAAGCAGCCACCGGTTGTGGCGGCTGTACGGCGCTGCTGAAAAGCGTGTTCGAGCACGAATTGATTGGCCGCGGCGTCGCCGTCGACAAGAGCCTGTGCGAGCACTTTCCCTTCACGCGGCAGGAGCTGTATGCCTTCGCCCGGGTGGAAAACATCGAAAGCTTCGACGAGATGCTGGCCCGCCACGGCAAAGGCCATCTGGGTTGCGACATCTGCAAGCCCACTGTCGGGTCGATCCTCGCCTCGTGCTGGAACCGACCGATCATGGACCCGTCGCTGGTGCCGCTGCAGGACACCAACGACACCTTCATGGCCAACATGCAGAAGAACGGCACGTACTCCGTTGTACCGCGCATACCGGCGGGGGAAATCACTGCGGACGGCCTGATCGCCATTGGCGCGGTCGCGAAGAAATACGACCTGTACACCAAGATCACCGGCGGCCAGCGCATCGACCTGTTCGGCGCGCAGTTGCACGAGCTGCCGGACATCTGGGCCGAGCTGATCGCCGCCGGGTTCGAAACCGGCCATGCCTACGGCAAATCGACGCGGACGGTGAAGTCCTGCGTCGGCAGCACCTGGTGCCGTTACGGCGTTCAGGACAGCGTGCAAATGGCGCTCAACATCGAGGACCGCTACAAAGGCCTGCGCTCGCCGCACAAGCTGAAGTTCGCAGTGTCCGGTTGCACCCGTGAATGCGCTGAGGCCCAGAGCAAGGACATCGGCGTGATTGCCACGGAGAACGGCTGGAATCTGTACGTGTGCGGCAACGGCGGCATGCGCCCGCGCCATGCCGAGCTGTTCGCCACCGATCTGGACGACGAGACGCTGATTCGCTACATCGACCGCGTGCTGATGTTTTACATCCGCACCGCTGACAAGTTGCAGCGAACGTCGGTGTGGCGCGAGTCCCTTGAAGGC
The DNA here is from genome assembly GCF_041060445.1 of Pseudomonas sp. W2-17. Lineage (NCBI taxonomy): Bacteria > Pseudomonadati > Pseudomonadota > Gammaproteobacteria > Pseudomonadales > Pseudomonadaceae > Pseudomonas > Pseudomonas sp. W2-17. The sequence goes on from NZ_JAUFNS010000004.1 coordinate 147,724, forward strand.
GGGCTGGATTTTCTGAAAGCGGTGGTGATCGACGACAGCCTGGGGCTCGCCGCCGAGCTGGAGGCGCAGATGCAGTTGGTGGTCGACCGTTATGAATGCGAGTGGGCGAACGCGCTGAAGAGCCCGGAGAAACTCAAGCGTTTCCGCACCTTCGTCAATGACAAGGGCGCTGACCCGGACATTCATTTCGTCAAGGAGCGCAGCCAGCGTCGTCCGGCGCGCGCTGAAGAGTTGAATCTGATTGCCGCAGTGGAGGTTGCACGATGAGCCAGGCGAATGCGGCAATGATGGAGTTGCCGAACACTCAGGTGTGGCGCGCGGTCTGTACGCGTGAGGATCTGGTGCTGAATTCCGGCGTGGTGGCGCTGGTGGGCACTGCGCAGGTGGCGCTATTTTATGTGGCGTCTATCGGTGGCGCGCCGCAGTTGTTCGCAGTGGACAACCGCGATCCGGTCACGGGGGTGAATGTGATTGGGCGGGGGTTGGTTGGCAGTTTGGGCGGGGATCTTGTGATTGCTTCGCCTTTGTATAAGCAGCATTACCGATTCAAGGACGGCACGTGTCTGGAGGATGCAGCGTTGCGGCTGCGGACCTGGCCGGTGCGGCTGGTGGGGGATGTGGTGGAAGTAAATGTGGGGTGAGAGGATCAAGAGCGTCTGCCTTGGGGGCAGACTGTTTCGCCTTCGGCGAGTTACTTGATAAAGCCCCAAGTAACCAAGGGCTTGTGCTCCTGGTTGGGCCCCTCCTGCGTCGGGGTTCCTTCACTCCGGTCTCGCTCCGTGGGCCCTGCGTTCAGCCTGCACCCAAGTCGCGATTGGCGGTGTTTGAGCATTTTGTGTACGAAAATAAAAAGCAGATCAAAAGCTTCCCGGCTGAAGCCGGTCCTACAGTCGGAGCCCATCCGACGGGGTGCACGCGTCGCTTTTGTGGGACCGGCTTTAGCCGGGAAGAGGCCAGCTCAGGCGCTGACGTTCGATCGTTCCCACGCTCCGCGTGGTAATGCAGCCCGGACGCTCTGCGTCCTGTAGGCACCCACCAAATCCCAGGCACAAAAAAAGCGACCCTAAGGTCGCTCTCTTTGTCGTTACGAGGAGTTCAAGGGCCTCGTAACTCAATATGGCGCAGCGGACGGGACTCGAACCCGCGACCCCCGGCGTGACAGGCCGGTATTCTAACCGACTGAACTACCGCTGCGCGTAACACTTGAAACGAATGGTGGGTGATGACGGGATCGAACCGCCGACATTCTGCTTGTAAGGCAGACGCTCTCCCAGCTGAGCTAATCACCCTTCGCTTCGGTGTGGCGCGCATTCTACGGAGCGATCAAAAAGCTGGCAAGCACTTTTTGAAATAATTTTATAATCCTTCCAAAGGCTTACATCAGGGTTGGCCGCAGGGTCACAGCAGCGAATAATGCCCCCCTTTGTATAAAGGAGAGATGTACCCCATGTGGTTCAAAAACCTGCTTGTCTATCGCCTGACCCAGGACCTGCCATTTGACGCCGAGGCGCTGGAAACCGCGTTGGCGACCAAGCCTGCACGTGCCTGTGCCAGCCAGGAGTTGACCACTTACGGTTTCATCGCCCCGTTCGGCAAGGGCGAAGACGCGCCACTGGTGCACGTCAGTGGTGATTTCATGCTGATCTCGGCGCGCAAGGAAGAACGCATCCTGCCCGGCAGCGTGGTCAACGATGCATTGAAAGAGAAAGTCGAAGAGATCGAGACCGAGCAGATGCGCAAGGTCTACAAGAAGGAACGCGACCAGCTCAAGGATGAAATCATCCAGGCCTTCCTGCCCCGCGCCTTTATCCGCCGCTCGGCCACTTTCGCCGCCATCGCCCCCAAGCAAGGCGTGATTCTGGTCAACGCTTCCAGCCCGAAGCGCGCCGAAGACCTGCTGTCGACCCTGCGTGAAGTGGTCGGCTCGTTGCCGGTGCGTCCGGTCACCGTCAAGACCGCGCCAACCGCGGTCATGACCGAATGGGTCAAGACCAGCCAGACCGCCGAGCACTTCTTCGTGCTGGACGAGTGCGAACTGCGCGACACCCACGAAGACGGCGGCATTGTGAAATGCAAACGTCAGGACCTGACCAGCGACGAAATCCAGCTGCACCTGAGCACCGGCAAAGTCGTCACTCAGCTGTCGCTGGCGTGGCAGGACAAGCTGTCGTTCGTGCTGGACGACAAGCTCGGCATCAAACGCCTGAAGTTCGAAGACCTGCTGCAGGATGAAGCCGAGCAGAACGGCGGCGACGATGCGCTGGGTCAGCAGGACGCCAGCTTCACCCTGATGATGCTGACGTTCGGCGAGTTCCTGCCGGAGCTGATGGAAGCGCTGGGCGGCGAAGAGATTCCCCAAGGGATCTGATTTTGCCTAACGGCGCAGGAGCCGGCTTGCTGGCTCCTACATTTTCCGCGTCCACTTCATACCAATAAGAAGGAGCAGGCCATGCGTGCCCTGGCTGCGTTGAGTCGTTTTGTCGGTAATACCTTCGCGTACTGGGTGCTGCTGTTCGCCGTGCTGGCGTTCCTGTTCCCGTCCTGGTTCATTGGCCTTAAGTCTTACATCGTCCCGTTGTTGGGGCTGGTGATGTTCGGCATGGGCCTGACACTCAAGCTTGATGATTTTTCTGAAGTCGTGCGCCATCCCTGGCGCGTGGCTCTGGGGGTGGTCGCGCATTTCGTGATCATGCCCGGCGTGGCCTGGCTGCTTTGCCAGCTGTTTCACCTGCCGCCGGAAATCGCCGTGGGCGTGATTTTGGTCGGCTGCTGCCCGAGCGGCACCTCGTCCAACGTCATGACCTGGCTGGCGAAAGGCGACCTGGCGCTGTCGGTGGCCATCGCCGCCGTCACCACCCTCCTCGCCCCGCTGCTGACCCCGGCGCTGATCTGGCTGCTGGCGTCAGCGTGGCTGCCGGTGTCCTTCATGGAAATGTTCTGGTCGATCCTGCAACTGGTGATGCTGCCGATCGTGCTCGGCGTTGTCGCTCAACGCCTGCTGGGCGCCAAGGTGAGTTTTGCCGTCGACGTGCTGCCGCTGGTGTCGGTGGTGAGCATCGTGATGATCGTCTGCGCGGTGGTGGCGGCGAGTCAGGCGAAGATTGCCGAATCAGGCCTGTTGATCATGGCCGTGGTGATCCTGCACAACAGCTTCGGCTTTCTGCTGGGTTACTTCACCGGCAAGCTGTTCAAACTGCCGTTGGCCCAGCGCAAATCGCTGTCCCTGGAAGTCGGCATGCAGAACTCAGGCCTCGGCGCCGCCCTGGCCGCCGCGCACTTTTCGCCACTGGCGGCGGTGCCGAGCGCGCTGTTCAGCGTCTGGCACAACATTTCGGGCGCGTTGCTTTCGACGTATTTCCGCAAGATGACGCCGGATGCGGTGGTTGCGGAAGAGAAGCCGGTGGTGGGTTGATCGGTTTGGCTTAAGTACGAAACTCCCGATCGGTCACAAGTCGCACATCAAATGCGGCCCTGTGGGAGCGAGCTTGCTCGCGAAGACGGTATTCCTGCCGCTGAAGATTTAGCAGCTGTACCGGCCTCTTCGTGAGCAAGCTCACTCCCACAGGTCCTCTGTCACAGGTCAGATAGCACTCTCCTACAGGCTATTTAGCAGTCTGAAATCTTGGATTCTGACTGACGGATCGCCCCTCTGACTAACGCACCGCCCCCCGCAACTCCGCAACCCGCTCACGCACCCGCGCCGGTTGCGATTCCTCCCCCGTCAACGCTGGCCCTGCCACCAACGTCACTCGCGACCAAAGCCTACGGAACACGCCCTTGTTCGGGTCGCGGCTGAAGAAGCTGCCCCACAACCCCTGCAATGCCATCGGAATCACCGGCACGTCAGTTTCCTGCAACACCCGGGTCATGCCGCTTTTGAAGGTGTCGATCTCGCCGTCGGTGGTCAGCTTTCCTTCCGGAAAGATGCACACCAGCTCACCTTCCTTGAGGTAATGGGCGATGCGCTCAAACGCTTTGTCGAACACCGCCTTGTCCTCCTTGATGCCGGCAATCGGGATCGCGCCCGCCGTGCGGAACACAAAATTCAGCACCGGCAGGTTGAAGATCTTGTAGTACATGACGAAGCGGATCGGCCGGCGGACGGAGCCGGCAATCAACAGCGCATCGACGAACGACACATGGTTGCAGACCAGCAACGCCGCGCCCTCATCGGGGATCAGGTCGAGGTCGCGATGCTCCACGCGGTACATGGAATGGCTGAGCAGCCAGATCATGAAACGCATGGTGAACTCGGGCACGATTTTGAAGATGTAGGTGTTGACCGCGATGTTCATCAACGACACGACGAGGAACAGCTGCGGGATCGACAGCTTCGCCACGCTTAGCAGGATGATCGAGACGATCGCCGAGAGCACCATGAACAGCGCGTTGAGGATGTTGTTGGACGCAATGACCCGCGAGCGCTCCTTCTCCGGCGTCCGTGACTGGATCAGCGCATACAGCGGCACGATGTAAAACCCGCCGAAGACGCCGATGCCGAGGATGTCCAGCAACACCCACCATGCCTGCCCGTACCCCAGAATCGCCAGCCAGTTGTTGGCCTGCACGTTCTGCGGGAAGTCACCGGAATGCCACCACAACAACAAGCCGAACACGGTCAGGCCCATGGAGCCGAACGGCACAAGGCCGATCTCCACTTTGCGCCCGGACAGCCGCTCGCAGAGCATGGAACCGGCGGCGATGCCGATGGAGAACACGGTCAGAATCAGGGTGACGACGGTTTCATCGCCGTACAGAAAGTCCTTCGCGTAGGCCGGGATCTGCGTCAGATAAATCGCTCCGACGAACCAGAACCACGAGTTGCCGACGATGGAGCGGGATACCGCTTTGGTCTGCCCCAGGCCAAGTTTAAGGGTCGCCCAGGATTCGCTGAAGATGTTCCAGTTCAGGCGCATGTCCGGCGAAGCGGCGGCTGCCGGCGGGATGCCCCGGCTGGCCAGATACCCCAGACAGGCCACCGAGACCATCGCAGCCGCGACAATCGGCGCGTAATGGGTCGCCGACATCATCACTCCGGCGCCGATGGTACCGGCCAGGATCGCCAGAAACGTGCCCATTTCCACCAGGCCGTTGCCGCCCACCAGTTCGTTCTCATGCAGGTGCTGGGGCAGGATCGAGTACTTCACCGGCCCGAACAACGCCGAGTGTGTGCCCATGGCGAACAGTGCGGCCAGCATCAGCGACAGGTGATTGAAGAGAAAACCGGTTGCCCCCACGACCATGATCACGATCTCCAGGACCTTGATCATGCGGATCAGCTTGTCCTTGGGGTATTTCTCGCCGAACTGCCCGGCCAGCGCCGAGAACAGAAAGAACGGCAGGATGAACAGCAACGCACAGAGGTTGACGTAGATAGAGCGGTCGCCGTCGATGCTCAGCTTGTAGAGAATGGCGAGGATCAGCGACTGCTTGAAGATGTTGTCGTTGAACGCCCCGAGGGACTGGGTCACGAAAAACGGCAAAAAGCGCCGCTTACCCAACAAACTGAACTGCGACTGACTCATCTTCCCTGGTCCTGAGAGGCGCCGGTGCCGGCTTTCGGATGGGAACGCCGAACGGCGGTTCCGGGCCACATTGAAGACGACACCGCCGGCAAAGTCGAGCACAGGCTCGAACGCATAGCTCGTTAGAGCGTACGTAAACCGGCGATGCAGGGCGAAACGAACAGCTCGCCTTTATAGGCCCCGCTCACGGTGCGCTTCATGATCACCAGCCATAGGATACTCAGCGCGGCGACCAGTACGCTGCCGAGGACCGCAAAGAACCCGAGATGAAGCACTGCCCCCAGCTTCAGGGTCGTCAGCGCGAACACGCCCAGCGGGAAAGTAAAACCCCACCAGCCCAGATTGAAGGGGATGCCGTTGCGCAGGTAACGCGCGGTGATCAGCAGCGCCATCAGGCACCACCACACGCCGACACCCCATAAAATCACGCCGCCGATCAGGCCAAGGCCCGATGCGATTTCGCCGACGCCGGGCAGGCCGTTGGCGTTGAAGATCAGCGGTGAATCGGCGCCCAGCACAATCAAACCGAATGCGCCGGTGCTGATCGGCCCGAGAGCCAGCCAGCTCGACGCGGCCATGCTTTCGTGGGGCAATTTGTGCAGGGCCATCCGCAACAACAGAATGGTCAGGATGCTGAACGCCACCGGCACTGACATCGCCCACAACACGTAGCTGGTGATGAGAACGCTGAACTGGCTGTGGCTGTCGGCCAGATGCGGCGCCAGCAGCCCGCCGCTCACCGCCGCCACTTCGCAGGCCACCAGGGGCAGAAGCCAGACGGCGGTCATCTGATCGATACGGTGGTCCTGGCGGGTGAACATCAAAAACGGGATGACCACGCCGCAGGCCAGGGACATCGTCACGTCCAGCCACCACAACAGCTCGGCAATCGGCAGTACGGCGTCGCCCCAGCGTGGCAGGCCGAAAGTCAGCAGCCCATTGATGAGCGTCGCCAGCCCCATGGGAATCGTGCCGAAAAACATCGACACCGTTGAATGCCCGAACACCCGCCGCGCCTCGTCGAAAAACATCACCCAGCGGGCGATGTAGAGGGCGCTGAAGGTCAGGAACAGCACGATGTTCAGCATCCACAAGGCTTCGGCCAGTTGGAACACACCGGGGATGGTCACCGGAAGCTGCACCAGCACGGCCGAAAGAATGCCGGTGCCCATGGTCGCGGCGAACCAGTTGGGGGTGAATTGGCGGATGACTTCCCGTGGATGGCTCAGTTGGCTGAAGGGTCTTTGCGGGATGAACATGGCGTGGGTCATGGCTTGCTCCTGTCCTCGTGTGAGGTGGTCCCCATAGTAGATCGGGAGCTGATATCGACTAAGCGGGTAATTTCGCTATACCTCATAGATTTCCCCGATATAAACCGCCTTGCGAGCGTTACCTCGTTGTCGGACGCCGCGCTGTTACGCAGGAAACACAGTCACTGTGGGAGTGAGCTTGCTCACGAAGACGGTATATCAGCCGCTGAAAATAGGGCGGCTGTACCCACCCGTTCGCGAGCAAGGTGGAGCGCCACTCCGGTCGCTCCCACAATGCAGCTGTGGGCAAGTACATCTGTGGGGTTGTCGTGTTTTGACAACACGCTTGCCGGCGGATGCTTGTCGGCCCTGCGACACCCCGCCGCTCAGACCTTGGTCGTAACAGACGAACCCCACTTGGCGTGCGAGACTGTCCGGCCGGCGAGGGATCGCCACCGAAACCGCTAGCCGTTTGTCTCTGGAGTTCCCATGTCGCTGTCCAGCGGGCTGATCGCTGCCGTCGCCCTGGCCTATATGGCCATCATGTTCGCCATCGCCTTTTACGGTGACCGTCGCAGCAAACCGCTGCCGCCGTGCCTGCGCGCCTGGGTGTACAGCCTGTCGCTGGCGGTTTATTGCACCAGCTGGACGTTTTTCGGCTCAGTCGGCCAGGCCGCTGAACAACTGTGGTCGTTCCTGCCGATCTACCTGGGGCCGATTCTGCTGATGCTGCTGGCGCCGTGGGTGCTGCAGAAAATGGTGCTGATCAGCAAACAGGAAAACATCACTTCAATCGCCGACTTCATCGCCGCCCGCTACGGCAAGTCGCAAACCCTCGCCGTCGTCGTCGCGCTGATCTGCCTGATCGGCGTGCTGCCCTACATCGCGCTGCAACTCAAAGGCATCGTGCTGGGGGTGAACATTCTGATCGGTGCCGGCGCCGACGCGACCGGGACTCGCGCCCAGGACACCGCGCTCATCGTGTCGCTGGTGCTGGCGCTGTTCACCATCGTCTTCGGTACGCGCAACCTCGACGCCACCGAGCACCACCGGGGCATGGTCCTGGCGATTGCGTTCGAGTCGCTGGTCAAGCTGTTCGCCTTCATGGCCGTCGGCGCGTTCGTGACCTTCGGCCTGTACGACGGCGTGGATGACCTGTTCAACCAGGCCATGCTCGCACCGCGTCTGGAGGAGTACTGGAAAGAAACGGTCAACTGGCCATCGATGGTGGTGCAGACCGGCGTCGCCATGATGGCGATCATCTGCCTGCCCCGGCAATTTCACGTCACCGTGGTGGAAAACATCGAGCCTCAGGACCTGCGCCTGGCCAAGTGGGTGTTCCCGGCGTACCTGCTGCTGGCCGCGGTGTTCGTGGTGCCGATTGCGCTGGCCGGGCAGATGCTGCTGCCCGCCTCGGTGCTGCCGGACTCGTTCGTGATCAGCGTGCCATTGGCCCACGCGCACCCGGCGCTGGCCATGCTGGCGTTCATCGGCGGCGCCTCGGCCGCCACGGGGATGGTGATCGTCGCCAGCGTCGCGCTGTCGACCATGGTCTCCAACGACATGCTGCTGCCGTGGCTGCTGCGGCGCCAAACCGCCGAGCGCCCGTTCGAGGTGTTCCGCCACTGGATGCTCTCGGTACGCCGGGTCAGCATCGTCGTCATTCTGTTGCTCGCCTACGTCAGCTACCGGCTGCTTGGCTCTACGGCCAGCCTGGCGACCATCGGCCAGATCGCTTTCGCCGCCATCACGCAGTTGATGCCGGCGATGATCGGCGCGCTGTACTGGAAGCCGGCCAATCGGCGCGGGGTGTTTGCAGGGCTCGCTGCCGGGGTGTTCATCTGGTTTTACACCCTGGTGCTGCCGATCACTGCCCACAGCATGGGCTGGTCGCTGAGCAGTTTTCCACTGCTGGCGTGGCTGCACAGCAACCCCTTCAATCTGCCGATCAGCCCGCTGACCCAAGGGGTGGTTTTGTCGATGCTCGGCAACCTGGCGTTGTTCGTGTGGGTCTCGCTGCTGTCGCGAACGCGGGTGTCCGAACACTGGCAGGCGGGCCGTTTCATCGGTCAGGAGTTGCAGGCGCGGCCCAACAATCGCTCGCTGCTGGCGGTACAGATCGAGGACTTGCTCAAGCTCTCGGCGCGTTTCGTCGGCGAGGAACGGGCGCAACAGAGCTTCATCCGTTTCGCCTACCGGCAGGGCAAAGGTTTCAACCCCAACCAGAACGCCAACGGCGATTGGATCGCCCATACCGAACGGTTGCTGGCGGGGGTGCTGGGCACGTCGTCGACGCGGGCGGTGGTCAAGGCGGCCATCGAAGGCCGCGACATGCAGCTCGAAGATGTGGTGCGCATCGCCGACGAAGCTTCCGAGGTGCTGCAGTTCAATCGCGCGCTGCTACAAGGCGCCATCGAGAACATTACTCAGGGCATCAGCGTGGTGGATCAATCCCTGCGGCTGGTGGCCTGGAACGCGCGCTATCTGGAGCTGTTCAATTACCCCGAAGGCCTGATCAGCGTGGGCCGGCCCATCGCCGACATCATCCGCTACAACGCCGAGCGCGGTTTGCTCGGCCCCGGCGAGGCCGAAGTGCATGTCGCCCGGCGCCTGCACTGGATGCGTCAGGGCCGCGCGCATACGTCCGAGCGGTTGTTTCCCAATGGGCAGGTGATCGAGCTGATCGGCAACCCGATGCCCGGCGGCGGCTTCGTCATGAGCTTCACTGACATCACCGCGTTCCGCGAGGCCGAGCATGCGCTCAAGGGCGCCAACGAAAGTCTTGAGCAGCGCGTAGCTGAACGCACGCGGGAGCTGTCGCAGCTGAACACGGCGTTGAGCGAAGCCAAGGCCCACGCGGAAGCCGCCAATCAGTCGAAAACGCGGTTTCTCGCCGCCGTCAGCCATGACCTGATGCAGCCCATGAACGCCGCGCGTTTGTTCTCCGCTGCCCTGCTGCACAACGACGACAACGTGCCGGCGGAAGCGAAACAGCTGATCCAGCATCTGGACAGCTCGCTGCGTTCGGCCGAAGACCTGATCAGCGACCTGCTGGATATTTCGCGGCTGGAGAACGGCAAGTTCACGCCGACCATCACGCCGTTCGCGCTGAACAACCTGTTTGAAACCCTCGGCGCCGAATTCAAGGCCATCGCCCAGGAGCAGGGTCTGGATTTCCGAGTGCGCGGCAGCACGTTGCGCGTGGCCAGCGACGCCAAGCTGCTGCGGCGGGTGCTGCAGAATTTCCTGACCAATGCGTTTCGTTACGCCAAAGGGCCGATTCTGTTGGGGGTCCGGCGCCGCAACGGGCAGCTGAGTCTGGAAGTCTGGGACCGTGGACCGGGCATTCCCGAGGACAAGCGCCAGGTGATTTTCGAGGAGTTCAAGCGGCTGGACAGCCATCAGACCCGCGCCGAAAAGGGCCTGGGTTTGGGGCTGGCGATCGCCGATGGTCTGTGCCGCGTGCTTAGTCATTCGCTGGAAGTGCGTTCATGGCCGGGCCAGGGCAGCGTGTTCAGCGTCACGGTGCCGCTGGCGCCTGCGTTGCCAACGCCGGCCGCTGCGCCGACCGAACCTTCGCGTGCTGCGCTCAACGGCACGCAGATTCTCTGCGTCGATAACGAAGACAGCATTCTGATCGGCATGAACAGCCTGCTCAGCCGCTGGGGGTGTCAGGTCTGGACGGCGCGCAATCGTGAGGAATGCCAGGCCTTGCTGAATGACGGCATTCGCCCGCACTTGGCGTTGGTGGATTACCACCTGGACCACGGCGAAATCGGCACCGAATTGATGGCCTGGCTGCGCACGCAACTGGGCGAGCCGGTCCCTGGCGTGGTCATCAGCGCCGACGGCCGCCCGGAGCTGATCGCCCAGGTACACGCCGCCGGCCTTGAGTATCTGGCCAAACCGGTGAAGCCCGCCGCGCTGCGGGCGTTGTTGAGCCGGCATGTGCGGTTGGGTTGAGGCTGGCCGGTATCGTCACGATGGGAACGATGATCCACTGTAGGAGTGAGCTTGCTCGCGATCGGCTGCGAAGCAGTCGTGAAACCCGACACCCCGGTAATGCCTGACACACGGCATGCACCGGTTTGCTGCCTCTGCGTGCCAGATCGCGAGCAAGCTCACTCCTACAGTTTTCATCCGCATCGCCCGCAGCATTCGCCGCAGCCGTGGACGGTTCTATTCAACCTTCCTGAACACAAACACCAACCCCACCACAATCAGCACCATCCCCAGCAAGCTCATCAGCGCGAGCCGGTTGCCGTAGATCAGGTAGTCCATGATCGCGGTGACGCCGGGCACCAGGTAAAACAGGCTGGTGACATTGACCAGATTGCCCTGGGCGATCAGGCGATACAGCAGAAACGTCGCCAGCACCGACACCACCAGCCCCATGTACAGCACCGGCACGTAGAAGCCGACGCTGTGCTCGAAATGAAAGGGCTGAAACGGCACGAACACGGCACACACCACCGTCCCCGCGAGGTATTGCACCGGCAACGTGCCGAGGGGGTTCTCGGTGATGCGTTTCTGCATGATCGAGCCGCCGGTCATGCTCAACATGCCCAGTACGCCGAAGGCCATGCCGGCCAGCGATCCGCCGTCGCCGATGCCTTGCCAGACCACCAGCACCAGGCCGGCCAGCCCCAGACTCAGGCCAAACATGCGGGACCCCGAGCGACTGCGTTCGACCAGCACGGCCGTGAGTATCGGTTGCACGCCCATGATCGTGGCCATGACGCCGGGCGCGACTTTCATGTCAAGCGCCAGCAGGTAGCAGATCTGATAAGCCCCCAGTAGCACGGCGCCTGTCATTAACGCGAAGCCCATCGACGCGCGGGTGGCGGGAAGCTTGTAACCCAAGGCCGGGATCAGGATTGCCAGCGCCACAAGCGCCAGCAGGAAACGGAACAGCAGAAACGCAAACGGCGAGGCGTGGGTCAGGCCCCACTTGGAAACAATTGCGCCGCTGCTCCAGAGCAGGACGAAAAGCGTCGTCGTGGCCATTGAGGCCAAGGCTTTATTAGCGAACATGAGTCACCTGTGATTCAGACAAAATCGGACCCGGCACGAACCGGATTCACGGATGTTTTGCGAGCGCTTGCAGGCTTCGGTCGACAGCGTTGACGCAGTCGATCAGCCGAGCGCAACGACCCCTGGCGGTGCAACGGCGCACACGACAGGGCTGTTCACAGGTGGGGGTGGCGGGTAACGCGTGATGAAGGCGATTTGCATGCAACCGCGCGGTTCAGCGACAGCACAGGCTGTTGCACGGAACGCGAAATGTGGGCTGGATGCAGGCATCGTGCTCGTCTTCTCAAGGAGGAATGACTCAGCGTTGCAGTATGTTGCAACACTGAGGCCGACTATAAACAGCCGACGAGGTCTCGCGCAACAGCGTTTTGCACGTCGGCCAATTTGACCGGACGACTCAGTCCAGCAGCTTCAGCGGATACTGCATCACGATATACAAGCGGTCGATATCGTCGCCCCCCTGAGCGTCGTTACCCCGGTGCGAAACATGGGACACGTCGAACGACAGGTTTTTGGCCGGTCCCGACTGAACGACGTATTTCAGGTCGATGTCGCGCTCCCAGTGACGTCCGTCCTTGCCCTGAATCGGCTGATAACGTCCGGTGACGTCATCTAACGGCTGATACACCGCGCCCCGTGGCGCATGGGTGCCATCAATGCCGCTGCCGCGCACATAGCGGGTCATGAACGTGAGGCCGGGAATGCCAAGGGCGGCGAACGAAAGGTCGTAGCGCCCTTGCCACGACTGCTCGTGCGCGCCGTTGAAGTCGGCGTATTTGATCGAATTGGCCAGGTAGATCGAGTCGCCCCCCACAAAGTCAAACGGCGTGTCGCCGTCGATTTTCTGCCAACCAAGGGAGAATCCCTGCGGACCAACGCTGTACTTGGCCAGCAGGCTGTAAGCGGTGTTATTCAGCGCGCCTGCCTTTGCGTCGCCCTGATCCAGGGTGCGGTAGAGATTGGCGTCCAGCAAAAACGAACGGTTGTCCGACAGCACGCTCAAGTGATGCAGATTGGTGTAGTACTGCCGCCAGGTGTCAGCGAGCTGTGAGGCGTACACCGAGCCGCCGAATGCGGAATCGTCAGTGGTCTCGACGCCCACCAGACTCAGCGACGAACCGCGCGTGCTGGCACCGTAGCCATCGAAGTCGCCCTTGGCTGTCGAAGCGTTTTCGTTCTTGAAGGCGGTAAAGTGCCCGGCCACCAGCTTCAGGCCATCGACTTCGCGGCTGTCGAGATAAAACCCCGTGGCGTACTCCGGTTGCAGGCGCTTGTCGCCGGTATCGAGCACGGGGGTTTCCACTTCCATTTCGCCAAACTTCAGCGTGGTCTTTGAAATCCTCAGTTTGAGCGCGCCGCCCGCATCGGAATAATCGTCGGCAGCTCGCCCGTCATCGCCCAGCGGCAACAGTCCGGTTCCGGCCCGTCCCTTTCCGCTGTCGAGTTTCAGGCCGTAGAACGCATGCGCATCGACGCCGAACCCGACAGTGCCTTGGGTGAACCCCGATTGCAGATTGGCGATGAACCCCTGCGCCCACTCTTGGCGGTAACTCTGCCCGGAGTGCCCTGTGCGGTAGTCGTTATCCAGAAAGAAGTTGCGCGCCAGCACATTCAGCGAGGTATCGGCGAGAAAACCATGTTCCTCATCGGCAGTGGCCGCCATCAGGTTGCTGGAGCACGAGAGTAACGCGAGGGACAACAGGGATATTCGGCTTGCCATGGATCTGCCTTCTTCAAAGTGTTCCTGGCAAAAAGGCGTGATGACGACAACCAGGGGCGATCAATGGTCGGCGCAGGGTGGTTCGCGGGATTGAATGGGCGTGCTATTAGCCGTGAATGGCCGTCCGCCAGAAACAAAAAAGCGCCGCTGCACAAGGTGCAGCGGCGCCTGGATAACTGCGGGTATTCAGCCGAACAGCCAGTAGCCCAGCAGCGTCAGCACGATCACCGCCAGCACCGGACGCAGGATGCGATAGGCCTTGGGGTTGGCGCGTTTGAACTGCTTGACCTTGCCGCTGAAGCTGTTGCTGAACCGCTTGCTGAACGCATAGACCTGATTGATCCCGCCGACGCGTTCGTCATCAGTGTTCTGCGGCGCGGTGGCCCGGCCCAGAAACGCGCTGACGCGGCGGTTGACGGCGATCATGAAACGATTGCTCAGCGGCCGCTCGATGTCGCAAAACAGAATCACGCGGGTGACGTCGGTTTCGTTCTTGACCCAATGCACGTAGGTTTCGTCGAACATCACGTCGTCACCGTCGCGCCAGGCGTACACCTGACCGTCGACGAAGATGCGGCAATCGTCGGAGTTCGGCGTTGACAGGCCCAGGTGATAACGCAGGGAGCCGGCGAACGGGTCGCGATGCGGGTTCAAGTGGCTACCGCCGGGCAACAGGGCGAACATCGCGCCTTTGACGTTGGGAATACGGCTGACCAGTTCCACCGTCTTGGGGCACAACGCCTCGGCGGACGGCAGCGGTTTGTCATACCACTTCAGGTAAAAACGCTTCCAGCCTTTCTTGAAGAACGAACCGAAACCCGCGTCGTTGTCCTTGGCGGCCGCACGGATATAGCCTTCGTCGAACAGGTGCATGGCTTCATCGCGGATGGTTTCCCAGTTGTCGCGCAGCACATCGAGCTCGGGAAACTTGCTGCGGTCCAGATACGGCTTGGACGGCACGCTGGAAAACAGGTACATCAAGGCGTTATACGGGGCGAACAGTGCGGAGTGATTCACGAACTGGCGCAATACCGGCAAACGCGCCTTGCCGCGCAGATGCACGTACAGCGTGCTGCCGACAAACAACAGCAGAATCGCTGCTTTGACAGCAAAAGAAAGGGTCATGAAACTCTCCTTGGAACAGGGCCGAACCGCGCGGCCCGAAGCTTACGCTGCTGAAACCGCCGCCGGATGACCTGGGACAATCTTCCGGCGGGTTTCGAATGGCGGCCATCATAAGCCTTAGTCCGCCGGGTAAAAAGCCGAAGCGGCCGCGGACACGACTATTGAGTCAGCTCGCGTTCAGTAAACAGGTCGCTAAAAAGCATGCTCGACAGGTAGCGCTCACCGGAATCCGGCAGTACCACCACAATGGTCTTGCCCTGCATTTCCGGTTTCTCGGCCATCCGCACCGCTGCGTGCATGGCGGCGCCACAGGAAATACCGCAGAGAATCCCCTCCTCCTGCATCAGGCGCAGGGCCATGGCCTTGGCTTCTTCATCGCTCACCAGCTCGACGCGGTCGACAATCGAGAGGTCGAGGTTTTTCGGGATGAAACCCGCGCCAATGCCCTGAATCTTGTGCGGGCTGGGTTTGATCTCTTCGCCGGCCATCGCCTGGGTGATGATCGGCGAGCCCAGCGGTTCGACGGCCACCGAAATGATTGGCTTGCCCATGGCGTTCTTGATGTAGCGCGAGACGCCGGTGATCGTGCCGCCGGTGCCGACGCCCGCGACCAGCACGTCGATGGCGCCGTCGGTGTCGTTCCAGATTTCCGGGCCGGTGGTTTTCTCGTGAATGGCCGGGTTGGCCGGGTTCTCGAACTGCGCCGGCATGAAGTACGTGGCGGGATCACTGGCAAGCAGTTCCTCGGCCTTGGCGATGGAGCCTTTCATGCCCAGCGCCGGCTCGGTCAGCACCAGTTCGGCGCCCAGGGCCTTGAGGACCTTGCGCCGCTCTATACTCATGGAGGCCGGCATGGTCAGGGTCAGCTTGTAGCCACGGGCCGCGGCAACAAACGCAAGGCCGATGCCGGTGTTGCCGGAAGTGGGTTCGACAATGGTCATGCCGGGCTTGAGTTTGCCGCTGCTTTCGGCGTCCCAGATCATGTTCGCGCCGATCCGGCACTTGACGGAATACCCCGGATTACGCCCCTCGATCTTGGCCAGGATGGTGACCCCGCGCGGCGCGATTCGGTTGATCTGCACCAGTGGCGTGTTGCCGATGGAATGGGCGTTATCTGCGTAAATACGGCTCATGACCGGGTCCTTGTGCAGGTTTGGAAAAGCTCAAAGCCTATGCCTTGAGCCGGTGCAACGTCCAGTCGAAGCGAACCGATCACATCGCCAGCAGTCAACAAAACTACGTCACTGGAGGGTTGAAACATGAAACGTCGTTACAGCTGGCCGTTATGGACAATTGTTGGCTTGGTGGTGTTGCTGATCGCAGTCCATATCGCGCTGCCGTATGTGGTGCGCAATTACCTGAACGACAAACTTGCCGACATGGGCGACTACCGCGGTCAGGTCACGGATGTGGACCTGGCCCTGTGGCGCGGGGCGTACCGGATCAACGGCCTGAAAATCGTCAAGGTCGATGGCAAGGTGCCGGTGCCACTGCTGAACGCGCCGGTCATCGACATTGCTGTCAGTTGGCATTCGCTCTGGTACGACCATGCCGTGGTCGCAGAGGTCGCGTTTGCCAGCCCCGAACTCAACTTCGTCGACGGTGGCCCGGACAAGCGCCAGTCCCAGACCGGTGCGGGCACTGACTGGCGCGCCCAGTTGAACAAGCTGCTGCCCATCACCCTCAACGAGATGCGCATCCAGGACGGCAAGATTACCTTCAACAACTTCAACTCCACGCCGAAAGTGAAAATCGATGCCGACAACATCAACGCCAGCATCTACAACCTGACCAACGTCGAAGACAAAGCCGGCAAGCGCGATGCCCGCTTCGAGGGCAAGGCCATGCTGCTGGGCCATGCGCCACTGGAAAGCACCGCGACGTTCGACCCGTTCAGCCTGGAGGACTTCGACTTCAAGCTGCGCGCGACCGGTATCCAGCTCAAGCGCCTGAACGACTTCGCGTCGGCGTATGGCAAATTCGACTTCAACGCGGGCGACGGCGATGTGGTCATCGAAGCCCAGGCCACCAACGGCCAGCTCAGTGGCTACATCAAGCCCCTGCTGCGTAACGTCGATGTATTTGACTGGCAGCAGGACGTGGAGAACCAGAACAAAGGCTTCTTCCGTTCGATCTGGGAAGCCGTGGTCGGCGGCAGCGAAACCGTGCTGAAGAACCAGGGGAAGAACCAGTTCGCCACCCGCGTGGAACTCAGCGGCAGTGTTCACAAACAGGACATCAGTGCGTTCGAAGCGTTTTTGCAGATCCTGCGTAACGCCTTCGTGAAGGCATTCAATACGCGCTATGACAGTGGCAAGGACGAGGCGAAGTGAGCGTAGCGTTTTGACTGGCACAGCGCTGTAGGAGTGAGCTTGCTCGCGAAGCGTTTAGTCAGCGATGACCTTGATCGCTGACACTCCTCGCTCGCGAGTCAGCTTACTCGCCATCTTCGCCTGCCCCCTTGCCAACGCCGCTCGTCTTGTCAACGCCGCTCCCTTTGTCAACTCCGTAAGCCGCACGCTTCTCGGCCAGCAACACGCCGCTGCCTGACTGATTCTGCAACGCATCCCACCCCAGACACGCCAGCGCCAAGGTGCGCGGTGCCGCCTCGCTGCCGTTGGTGTAGCGGGTGATGCTGCGGGTGCTGACGCCCAGCGCCTCGGCCGCCATGGCCAGCGGCAAGCCGGTGCGCGCACGCCAGCCGATGAATATCCGCGTGTTCTCGTCGGTGGCGGCCTGCGCCTTGGCGTCCAGATACAGGGTGTCGGCGCCGATCTGGATGTCGGGCTCGGCCCACTCGACGGTCCAGCCGTCGTCGCCGATCTGCGCCTGCTTGAACACGTTCGGGTCCTTGAGCGGTTGCAGCCCCGGAAATGCAGCGATGTCGCTGCTCAGGTCGAGGACGTATCTCACGTCGTTGATGAATGTCAGCGCCAATTGTTGATGAGCCAGCGCCTCTACGGTTTTGAGGCGCGGACGTTTCATGGATGCCATCGTTTCCATTCCTCCAGCAATTCTGTTTGGTGGGCTCTTACCCAGTCGAGCGCCTCCCTGAGTACGGCGGCCGGGGCGTGGCCGAGCATGGGTTCAACCAACTGCAGACAGATCAACACGTTCAGCCCGCCACCGGTCAGGTGTACGTGGGGCGGCAGGTGATCCTTTTCCCGCAGTTGAATCCTGTATTTGTCCCTGAATCTGTATTTGGTCGACATGGAAAATAAGGTATCGCTATTTTGGCGATACCTCAACGGTCGTTACAAATTTTAGCCGGTCAGGTCGTGACGCCCCATTCAGATACTGAATAAAGCGTCTGCGTTCACAGTCGCGCGGGGTGCGCGGTATAGTCGCTGCACTCTTTGCGCCCTATCTTGCGCGGTTAAGGCCTACGGCCTGTTCGCGCTGTTCGAGGATTTTCCCGATGAAATTCGAAGGCACCCACGCCTACGTCGCCACTGACGATCTGAAGCTTGCGGTCAATGCCGCCATCACCCTGGAGCGCCCGCTGCTGGTCAAGGGCGAGCCCGGCACCGGCAAGACCATGCTCGCCGAGCAACTGGCCGAATCCTTCGGTGCGCGGCTGATCACCTGGTACATCAAGTCCACCACCAAGGCGCACCAAGGCCTCTACGAGTACGACGCGGTCAGCCGCCTGCGCGACTCGCAACTGGGCGTCGACAAAGTCCACGACGTGCGTAATTACCTGAAGAAGGGCAAGCTCTGGGAAGCCTTTGAATCCGAAGAGCGGGTGATTCTGCTGATCGACGAGATCGACAAGGCAGACATCGAATTCCCCAACGACCTGCTGCAAGAACTCGACAAAATGGAGTTCTACGTTTACGAGATCGACGAGACGATCAAGGCCAAAAAGCGCCCGATCATCATCATTACGTCCAACAACGAAAAAGAACTGCCGGACGCCTTTCTGCGCCGCTGCTTCTTTCACTACATCGCATTTCCCGATCGCAGCACGCTGCAAAAGATCGTCGACGTGCACTATCCAGACATCAAGAAGGACCTGGTCAGCGAAGCACTGGACGTGTTCTTCGATGTGCGCAAAGTCCCGGGCCTGAAGAAAAAACCCTCGACCTCCGAACTGGTGGACTGGCTCAAATTGCTGATGGCCGACAACATCGGCGAAGCGGTACTGCGCGAGCGCGACCCCACCAAGGCCATCCCGCCGTTGGCCGGCGCGCTGGTCAAGAACGAGCAGGACGTGCATCTGCTTGAACGCCTGGCGTTCATGAGCCGTCGCGGCAATCGCTGAGCCTTTTTTGGTCAAGCTTATTTAGATCAAGCGCGGGACGCCGACTATGTTGCTCAACCTGTTCAACGAAATGCGCGCTGCCAAAGTGCCGGTTTCGTTGCGTGAACTGCTCGACCTCATCAACGCGCTGAAGCAGCGCGTGACGTTCGCTGATATGGACGAGTTCTATTACCTGTCGCGCACGATTCTGGTGAAGGACGAGCGCCATTTCGACAAGTTCGACCGGGCGTTCGGCGCGTACTTCAATGGCCTGGAAAAGCTCGACGATCACCTGCAGGCGTTGATCCCCGAAGACTGGCTGCGCAAGGAGTTCGAGCGTTCGCTGACGGCTGAAGAGCGCGCGCAAATCCAGTCTTTGGGCGGCCTGGATAAGCTGATCGAAGAGTTCAAGAAGCGTCTGGAAGAGCAAAAGGAGCGCCACGCCGGCGGCAACAAATGGATCGGCACCGGCGGCACCAGCCCGTTCGGTTCAGGCGGTTACAACCCCGAGGGCATCCGGGTGGGTGACGCCGGCCAACGTCAGGGCAAGGCCGCGAAGGTCTGGGATCAGCGCGAGTACAAGAACCTCGATGACGGGGTTGAACTGGGCACGCGCAACATCAAAGTGGCCCTTCGGCGTCTGCGCAAGTTCGCGCGTCAGGGTGCGGCGGACGAACTGGACATCGACGGCACGATCGACCACACCGCTCGCGACGCCGGCTTGCTGAACATCCAGATGCGCCCCGAACGCCGCAACACCATCAAGCTGTTGCTGCTGTTCGACATCGGCGGCTCGATGGACGCCCATGTGAAGATCTGCGAAGAACTGTTTTCGGCCTGCAAGACCGAGTTCAAGCACATGGAGTATTTCTACTTCCACAACTTCGTTTACGAGTCGGTGTGGAAGAACAACCAGCGCCGCACCTCCGAGCGCACCGCCACCCAAGACCTGCTGCATAAATACGGTGCGGATTACAAAGTGATCTTCATCGGCGACGCCGCCATGGCGCCCTACGAAATCACCCAACCGGGCGGCAGCGTGGAGCATTGGAACGAAGAAGCGGGCTACGTCTGGATGCAGCGGTTCATGGCCAAGTTCAAGAAGATCATCTGGATCAATCCTCACCCAAAAGACGCCTGGGCCTACACCACCTCCACCAACATCGTGCGCGACCTGATCGAAGATCAGATGTACCCGCTGACGCTGCGCGGGCTGGAGGAAGGCATGCGGTATCTGGCGAAGTGATGCTGAAATCTCAACTAAGGGCGACGTCGCGGATCTTCCCGCAGGTGGCAGACTGTGGGAGCGAGCTTGCTCGCGAAGAGGCCAGTACATTCACTGAATCTTTAGCGACTGAAATGCCGCCTTCGTGAGCAAGGTGGAGCGCCACCCCGGTCACTCCCACACGGACGGTGTTTGCCGCATGATTGCGCGGCGCCTGGACAACTGAAACCTCCTAAAGAAGACCGCTGACAAGCTTCAAAAACCGCACCTGCTCCCGATGCGCTACCTCCTGCACCACTGCCCTCATCCGCACCACACTCCCCGGCAGTTTCTGCGCCAGCCGGGCCAGTGACAGCGGCGTCAGCGCGCCGAGCCTTGGATAGCCGCCGATGGTCTGACGGTCGTTAAGCAGGATGATCGGCTGGCCGTCCGGCGGGACCTGGATAGCGCCGAGCGGGATGCCCTCGGAGATCATCGGTTTGCCCTGATAAACCAGCTCCGGCCCCAGCAGGCGCATGCCCATGCGGTCGGCGCGGCTGTCGAGGGTCCACTCGCTGTTGAACGCGTCGAACAGGCTCAAGCCGCTGAACTGCCCGATCTGCGCGCCCAGCACCACGTCCAGCGGACGCTGATCGGAAAAGTCGGGGATGAGGTGACCGGGAAGCGCGTGAAGCGCAAATGACGTCCCTGAATAAGTCAGTTGATCGCCTTCAGCCAGCGCTTTGCCGCTTCCTTCGAGCCCGCCCAGCCCTTCGCGTGTGACGGTGGCGCAGCTGCCGAGCACATCGACCGCCGCAAATCCGCCGGGGGCAGCGAGATATGCGCGGGCACCGGTGATGGGCCGGGTAAAACGCAGCTGCTGGCCTTTGCGAACGAAGAAGCTGTGCCACGGCGCAATCGGTCGGTCGTCGAGCATAACGCCCAGATCCGCACCCGCCAGCGCCAGGCAGCAGTCGGATTCGGCCAGCAGCGTCAGGCCGCCCAGCGTCACTTCGATAACGGCAGCGTTCAGCGGGTTATTCAGCAGCTTGTTGGCCCACGACATCGACACCCAATCCAGCGCGCCACCCTGGGTGACGCCGAGGTGTCTCACGCCAAACCGCCCCGCGTCCTGCAACAGGCACAGCGGCGTGCTGCTTTTTACCGTCAACGCGCTCATGCCAAGCCCTCCAGCGGCGTATCGTCGCCGCCCAGACGAATAAACTCGGCGTGATCAACGGCGGCAAAACGCACGGTATCGCCGGGCTGCATCAGGCTGTAGCCGTCGATTTCGCGGTCAAAGAGTTTGGCGGGGGTGCGGCCAAGGATGTTCCAGCCCCCGGGCGACGCCAGCGGATAGGCCGCGGTTTGCCGTTCGGCGATGCCGACACTTCCCGCCGCCACGCGCTTGCGGGGCGTCTTGATACGCGGCGCGGCGAGGATTTCTTCCACCAGCCCCATGAACGCGAACCCCGGCGCGAAGCCCAGCGCGAAGACTTGATACTCTCGCTGGCTGTGGCGGCGAATCACTTCGTCGACCGACAACCCGCTGCGCGTCGATAGCAGGTTTAACTCGGGCCCGACGCTGAGGTCGTACCAGACCGGCAACACATGCTGCCGACCGCTTTGGGCGGCGTCGGGTGCAAGATCAGTCAGCGCATCGGTAATGATGGCCCGAGCCTGTGTGGGACTCAGCGCCAACAGATCGTAATGCACCATCAGCGTGGTGTAGGACGGCACCAGATCAATCAAATGCGCAGCGAAACCCTCACGCAACCGCAACGTCGCGGCGAGCATCCACGGCATGTTGGCCTCGTCGATGACGTCGAACAGGCGGACCATCAGGCAATCGATGGCGACGACTTCAATGCGCAGGTTCACAGTGGGGATGGTCCGGTGTCAGCGCTGTTCAACGCCTGACGAATGCGCTGGACCGCGTCGATGGAGCTGGCGTTGTCGCCGTGCACGCACAGGGTGTGGGGGTGCAGTCGCAGCTCGCTGCCATCGCTGGCAATCAACGCTTCGCCTCGGGACAAGGTCATGGCCTGGGCGATGATGACTTCCGCATCGTGATGCACAGCTCCCGGCAGATTGCGGGAGACCAGACGCCCGACGCTGTCGTAGGCGCGATCGGCGAAGGCCTCGAACCAGAGCGTGACGCCGAATTCATCGGCAATGGCCTGCGCTGACGAGTTGTCCCGCATGGCCAGCAGCATCAGCGGCAGTTCCGGGTTGTAACGGGCGATGGCTTCGATGACCGCGCGCAACTGCGTCGGGTTGGCCATCATGTCGTTGTACATCGCGCCGTGTGGTTTGACGTAGCTGACGTGACCGCCCTGGGCTCGGCAAACGCCGTCGAGTGCGCCGATCTGGTAATGCAGCAGGTCTTGAATCTCTTGCGCAGAACAGGCCATCGAGCGACGGCCGAAACCCACCAGATCC
Source organism: Pseudomonas sp. W2-17 (assembly GCF_041060445.1). Classification (NCBI taxonomy): domain Bacteria; kingdom Pseudomonadati; phylum Pseudomonadota; class Gammaproteobacteria; order Pseudomonadales; family Pseudomonadaceae; genus Pseudomonas; species Pseudomonas sp. W2-17. The sequence goes on from NZ_JAUFNS010000004.1 coordinate 170,267, forward strand.
TGATAAGCCGGGTGCGCGCCAATGGTGACATTGTTGGCCAGGGCCAGCGCGACGGTTTTGCGCATGATGCTCGGATCACCGGCATGAAAGCCGCAGGCGATATTGGCGCAATCGATGTAGGGCATGACCTCGGCGTCCAGACCCATGGTCCAGGCGCCGTAGCTTTCGCCGATATCACAATTCAATAACAGGCGGCTCAAGGGCGTGACTCCTGTGCGATTGAAACGGGGAGAAGCTCGAGTGTACGCGCGGGGTTGTCAGGTTGGCAGCGCGGGAACACAGGGCTGTGCGTTGGGAGCATTCTTCGGCGGGAATGGCTCGAGCGTCCAACTAATTAAAGCGCGGGGGCAGGATAAGAAAAAGTGAACGGTGCGGGGAATCTTTGCTGACCGGAACGGCCCCTTCCCGGCTGAAGCCGGTCCCACTGGTAACGCGGTGACCGGGCAACCCGCCTCAGCGCCAGTCGCGCCCCACCGGTCGCACATGGTGTCGACCGACGAACACCCAATCAATGAACACCACAATACTTTCGATGACCAGCGAGAACAGCAGCGCGCACATCAGGCCCCAGCCGATGACTTCCGGCGACAGCAGCACCTGCCAGGTGTAACCATTCCAGGTTTCGGTGCGGATGTTGGTGTCGGCGGCGGTCAGCACATGCCAGGCGCGGGCATACCACGGGCCTTGCAGGGCCAGCCATTCGCGGTCGAGGGTCTGATTGCGGCTGAGCAAATTATTGATGTTGTCGGCGTCGGTACGGAACACCGGGTCGTCGCTGGTGCGGTAGTGCTGGATCAACGCCTGGACGTCGCCATTGAAGAACCGCAGGGCGGTCTCGTTATAGCCGCGCAGGCTTTGCTGCGCTTCCAGCATGTGCGCTTCGACGCGCTTGCTGTAATCGCTGATGAAGCCTGGAATCTGCACGCCTACCAACAGGCCTGCCGTGAACAACACCAGTCGTATATAGCTGCGCAGCATAGATCCCTCTCTTTCAGGCCGAGCCTTCGGCAACGCATTCGCCGCGGCGCCAAAGACTCCAGTGACCCGGCTCGTAACGGTTCCAGGTCTCGTTTTCGGTGAGCGGCTCGGTGGCAATCACCGTTACCACATCGTTGGGCGTGGTTTCCGCCTGAAAATCGACGATGACATCGACGTCTTTCAGGCGCGCCGGCCCGAACGGGGCGCGGCGGGTGATGTGCACCAGCTTGGTCGAACAGTAGCAAAACAGCCAGTCGCCATCACTGAGCAGCGCATTGAACACGCCTTTGCTGCGGTATTCGTTGCAGGCCTCGACCAGGGTCGGCAGCAATTGCTCGATCTCGACCGGCTCGGGGAACGCTTCGCGCACCCGGTTAAGCAGATCGCAGAACGCCGCTTCGCTGTCGGTATCGCCCACCGGCCGATAAAACGTTGCGCCGGGATTGAAATCCGCGAGCTGACCGTTGTGGGCGAAACACCAGTTGCGCCCCCACAGTTCACGCACGAAAGGATGGGTGTTGGACAGGCAGACCTTGCCAACGTTGGCCTGACGAATGTGGCCGATGACCACTTCGCTTTTGATCGGGTAACGCTGGACCAGCTGCGCGACTTCCGACTCGCTGCTCGCGGCAGGGTCCTGAAACAGGCGCAAGCCTCGGCCTTCGTAGAAGCCGATGCCCCAACCGTCGCGGTGCGGACCGGTGCGACCACCGCGCTGCATCAGCCCGGTGAAGCTGAACACGATGTCGGTCGGGACATTGGCACTCATGCCCAGGAGTTCACACATGATCAGGTCTCGGTGCGTTGACGCACGCGTCCAGGAAGACGCTGGTCACGATCACAGCTTGGGTTCGACGCGATAACGGCCGCTTGGCCCCGGCGTTGACGCAGCCACTGGCGTTGAAGTAGACGACTGGCTGGCCAAGCGCCCTGCCCCTTGATCGGCATAAGGCTCGTCGTGTTCCTTTTGCTCGGCGGCAGCCTGAGCAGCGGCCGCTTGGGCGTGGGCCAGACGGGCTTTTTTCTTGCGCAGGAACGGCAAGCGGATCAAGGCGAAGATGAGGTAGAGCCCCAGGGCGATGGCGCCGTAGGTGGAGAGGTCGAGCACGGCGCGCCAGACGTTGTTGCCGACTTTCAGCGCCAGATCCAGCACGCTGATCGCCAGCGCCGGGGCGTATTGATCCTTGGCCGGATCGACGATGGTCGGGCAGAACAACAGCACGGCGCCGATCACGCGCAGGGGTTCGCGCAGGTAGCGCCACATCCAGCCGGTCAGCTTGAACCACACCAACAGACAGCCCAACGCGGCGAACGCGTAGAGGCCCCAGGCAATCAGATAGTCGTTGTCGGTCATGACGTCCGTGGTAAGGCAGGTAAAGAGGCGCTTATGATAACGACTTTTCACCAGCCCGGCTTCCCCGGCTTCAGTTATCGGTCTGCCGCGTGTCCCGTACCGGGCAGCGCGACCGATCCCGTTCAGATGAGCCCACGTGAGAGAGCCCAGCATGCCTTCCGCCCCACATACTTCCAGCGCCCCCGTCGCCCGCAAGGCTGACGGCGCCGACCCGTACGCCTGGCTGCAAAACCGCGACACCGATGAAGTGCTCGATTACCTCAAGGCCGAGAACGCCTGGCAGGAACAGCAGCTCGCCGACCTGCAGCCATTGCGCGAAACCCTGTTTCAGGAAATCAAGGGTCGCATCCTTGAAACCGACCTGTCACTGCCCTCCCCCTGGGGTCCGTATCTTTATTACACGCGCACCACCGAGGGCGACGAATACGCCCGTCACTATCGTTGCCCGCGTCCGGCCGATGACTCCCAGACCCTCGACGAAAGCGCTGAAGAGTTGCTGCTCGACCCCAACGAACTGGCCGGCGGAGGCTTCTTCTCCCTCGGCGCGTTCAGCATCAGCCCCGACCATCAACGCCTGGCCTACAGCCTCGACACCAGCGGCGAAGAGGTTTATCAGCTGTACGTCAAAGAGCTGAGCAGCGGCATGGTCAGCAGCCTGCCGTTCGAAGACTGCGACGGCAGCATGACCTGGGCCAACGACAGCCAGACGCTGTTCTTCGGCGAGCTGGACGATACCCATCGTCCGCACAAGCTGTACCGTCATAAGCTGGGCGAAGCATCCGCCGAGCTGGTGTTCAGCGAGCCGGACGGACGCTTCTTCCTGCATTGCTACCGCAGCAGCTCGGAGCGGCAGTTGATCGTGGGGCTGGACAGCAAAACCACCAGCGAGGCCTGGGTGCTGGACGCCGACACACCCCAGCAGAAGTTCGTGTGCATGGCGCTGCGCAGCGAAGGTCACGAATACTCAGTGGACCACGGCCTGATTGAGGGCGAATGGAGCTGGGTCATCCGCAGCAATCAGGAGGGCATCAACTTTGCGCTGTACCACGCACCTGAAAAAACCGATGGCATCCCGGAGCGTGGCGACTGGCAGAACCTGATTGCCCACAGCGACACGGTCATGCTCGACGGCTTCAGTCTCAACGCCAAAGGCCTGACCTTGAGCCTGCGCGAAGGCGGCTTGCCGATCGTCGAAGTCCATCCCCAAGGGCTGCCGGCCTATCGCGTGCAACTGCCGGATGCGGCGTACAACCTGTATGTGCAGGACACCCTTGAGTTCGAGAGCGACAAAATTCGCCTGCGCTATCAGTCGCTGAATCGTCCGCCGCAGGTGTGGCAATTGTCGCTGGCGACCGGGGAACAAATCGTACTCAAGGAAACGCCCGTACTGGGTGTGTTCGATGCCGATGCCTACGTCAGCCAGCGGTTGTGGGCGACAGCCGCCGACGGTACGCAAGTGCCGATCAGCCTGGTGGTCAAACGCGAGCTGGCCGGTCAGACCGTTCCGCTGTATCTGTACGGCTATGGCGCGTACGGCGAAAGCCTGGACCCGTGGTTCTCTCACGCACGGCTGAGTTTGCTTGATCGCGGCATCGCTTTCGCCATCGCTCACGTGCGCGGCGGCGGTGAGCTGGGCGAGGCCTGGTACCGCAACGGCAAGCAGGAGCACAAGCAGAACACCTTCAGCGACTTCATCGCCTGCGCCGAACACTTGATCGCGGAGAACATCACCACTGCCGGGCAACTGATCATCAGTGGCGGCAGTGCCGGCGGCCTGTTGATTGGCGCAGTGGTCAATCAGCGTCCGGAGCTGTTCAAGGCGGCCATCGCTGAAGTGCCGTTCGTTGATGTGCTGAACACCATGCTCGATCCCGATCTGCCGCTGACCGTCACCGAGTACGACGAATGGGGCAACCCGCAAGAGCCCGATGTTCACGCGCGGATCAAGGCCTACGCCCCTTACGAAAATGTCACGGCGCAGCAGTATCCGGCCATGCTGGTGATCGCGGGCTATAACGACAGCCGTGTGCAGTATTGGGAAGCCGCCAAGTGGGTGGCGAAACTGCGTGATCTGAAAACCGACGACAACCTGCTGTTGCTCAAGACCGAACTGGGCGCAGGCCACGGCGGCATGAGCGGGCGTTATCAGGGATTACGTGACGTAGCACTCGAATACGGATTTATTCTGAAAGTGCTGAAACTGGCCTGACGAAATCTGCGCAGGCGGTGTGTCACATGGCAAGCCCCGGACGCTGTAAAGTCCGGGGCGGCTCTCACGCCAGTCAGTGCTTCACGCAATCTCCCTGAACACTCAACAAGAACTCGCCATGTCTACATTACTCAACAAAGAAATCCGCGACATGCTGATGGACTGCGGTCTGTTCATCGCCCTGACGCCCGCGGAATTTGCCGCGGCTGCGGGATACTTCAGCATCAGCAACATTGAAAAAGGTGACGCGATCTTCAACGAAGGCGACGCGGGCACCTTCATGTGCATCATTCATTCGGGCACGGTGTCGGTGCAGAAGCTCAACAGTGACGGCCATCCGGTGGAGACCGCGATTCTGCGCAGTGGCAGGGCGTTTGGCGAAATGGCCGTGCTGGACGGCGAACGCCGCTCGGCTACCTGCGTTGCCGCGTCCTCGTGCGATCTGTTGAACCTGGGCAAGGACTCGCTGGACAAGATGCTCAACGAAGCGCCGAAGGTCGCGGCGAAGATCATCCGCGCGATCGCGGTGGCGATGTCGAAACGGCTGCGCATGATGGACGGTCAGGTAGTCGCCCAGCAGGATTAAGCAGAACGGCCTTCAGGGATTCGGCTTGGCGGACGGCTGCAAGCCCGGCAACGGCTCATCGTCCTTTGGCGGACCTGGTTGGGGAATCTTCGGCAGCAGCGGCGGGTTGCCCTGCCCGCCTGCATGGGGAACGCCCGGCGGTGCCACTTGCGGATACGGCGTTGGCGTTGCGGTGCCGGGCGAACCGGCGGACGCCGCCATGGGCTCGGGCGTGTTCAAAACAGGTTGCAGGCTCTCGGCAGACGCTTGCGACACGCCGAGCACAGTGATGACAATCGTCAGTAGAATGGAGCACTTCATCGTTGGCCTCCCCTGCCAATCTTTCACTTACCGCTCAGGCTACTCCTGCGCAACCCATCGCGCTCTGACAAATTGCGCTGTATGCGGCCCGACCCTTTTGACGAGTTATCCATGAAACGTTTTGTTCTGCTCGACACCACTCCGATCCCCGATAACGGCGGCGCCTTGTGCCTGTTCGAGTACGGCGAGGATTTTGTCATCAAGATTCAGGGCGGCGACGGCGGCCAGTTGATGAACACGCGCATGCACGGCTCCGAAGACGCCCTGGCCGAAATCCCCTGCAAGAAGGTCGCGTCCCGCCTCAACCCGCGGGTGCTGATCGGCGGACTGGGCATGGGCTTCACCCTGGCGTCGGCACTCAAGCACCTGGGCAAGAACGGCGAAGTAGTGGTCGCCGAGCTGGTACCCGGCGTCGTCGAGTGGAACCGCGGCGCGTTGGGTGAGAAATCGGGCAATCCGTTGCAGGATCCACGCGCCAAGGTGGTGGTACAGGACGTCGCTCAGGTGCTGAAAGCCGAGCCTCAGGGCTTTGATGCGATCATGCTGGACGTCGACAACGGCCCTGAGGGCCTGACGCAAAAGTCCAACAGCTGGCTGTATTCGGCCGGCGGTCTTGCGGCATGCGCCAGCGCACTGCGCCCCAAAGGTGTGCTGGCCGTGTGGTCCGCCAGCGCCGACGCAGCCTTCAGCGACAAGCTGCGCAAGGCCGGTTTCAAGGCCGAAGAGGTCAAGGTCTACGCCCATGGCAACAAGGGCACACGACATACCATCTGGATCGCTGAAAAACTCAAGGGCTGATCGACGGGCAAAGCGCTAGACTTGCCTGCATTGCTCTCCATCGCCAACAGAACACGAAACAGGTGACGCCATGAGTTCGGCCAACACGCCAACCAATACTTCCAAACTGGACCGCATCCTCGCCGACAACCAGCGTGACCGCGAAATGGGTTACCGCGACAAAGCCCTGCGCATGTACCCCCATGTCTGCGGCCGCTGCGCCCGGGAATTTGCCGGCAAACGCCTCAGCGAGTTGACCGTTCACCACCGCGACCACAACCACGACAACAATCCCCAGGACGGCTCCAACTGGGAGCTGCTGTGCCTGTACTGCCACGACAACGAACACTCGCGCTACACCGACCAGCAATACTTTTCGGAAAGCTCGACCAGCAGCCCGAAAACCGCCAAGGCGACTCACAACCCGTTCGCCGCGCTGGCCGGGTTGATGAAGAAGGATTGAGGCGTTGAGCTGCAAGTTTTAAGCGGCAAGCTGCAAGCAAGGGCACGGCGGCGCTTAAGCGATCACCGCTTGCCAGGCTTGTGGCTTGTGGCTTGCCGCTTAAAGCTTAAAGCTGCCTCTTTCCCCTATAATCCCGCGCTTTCTCTGATGAGCACCCTCCCCCGTGGCCAACAAACGCTATGCCTGCATCGGCTTGTTCAATCCCAAGTCCCCGGAAAACGTCGGTTCGGTGATGCGCGCAGCAGGCTGTTATGGCGTGGCGTCGGTGTTCTACACCGGCAAGCGCTACGAGCGTGCCCGCGATTTCGTTACCGACACCAAGAAGATCCACCAGGACATCCCGCTGATCGGCATCGATGACCTGAGAAAGATCATCCCGCTGGGCTGCGTGCCGGTGGCCGTTGAGTTGGTCGAGGGCGCACGTGCGTTGCCGGAGTACACCCACCCTGATCGGGCCATCTATATCTTCGGGCCGGAAGACGGTTCGCTGGATAAAGAGATCCGCGATTGGTGCGAAGACGTGGTGTACATCCCCACGACGGGCTGCATGAACCTCGCGGCGACGGTCAACGTCGTGCTTTACGACCGCATGGCCAAAGGCATCAACACCCGCTCTGGCCCGCAGTTCGGACGGGAAACCGATCGCAGCTGACGTCCGCGCGCTGACAAAACGCATTGAACAGTTTGCGCTTGTGACAGTCAGCTTTAAGGACCCTATCTTCCACGGAGAACGCATCATGAGCGACACCCCGATCATTGAACGCATCGAACGACCTTTGCACGATTACCCGCAGCAGAACGTACAGGGCTGGGAGCGCATCGGCTCGCTGGCAGGTGGTGTACTGATGATGGGTAAAGGCCTGCGCCGCGGCGGGATCTTTGGTCTGGTGGAATTGGCAATCGGCGGCGCCGTACTGGCCCGTGGCATCACTGGCCACTGCTCGGCCAAGGCGCTCATCGACAAAAGCCGCAGCGAAATGGACGTAGCCCGTTCGCGCATCGAAGAAGCAGGCGCCGAACTGAGCAAGCTGAAAACCAAGGCTGAAGTCGCTGTAGAAGACGCTGTCGACACTGGCGTCGACGCGTTGAAAGGTCCGAAAGGCGTCTGATCGACGCTGCATCGCAAGCAAGCTCGTGACGGCTGAACCGACAGCCTCACGAGCTTTTTGCGTTAGCCCGCGCGAAAAATCAGATAATCCTCCCAGTCGTCCTCGGGCACGCTGCCTTCGCCGAGCATTCGGCCGGACTGAGAAATACGCTGCTTGTGCACCTGTTTCCGGTCCCCGCACACCAAATGGTGCCAGAGCGGCAAGTCCTTGCCCTCGCTGACCAGCCGATAGCCGCAGGTGGGCGGCAACCACTTGAATTCATCGGCCTGTCCGGGTGTCAGCTGAATGCAGTCCGGGACCTGGGCCCGGCGATTCGGGTAATCGGTGCAGGCGCAGGTGTTCAGGTCCAGCAGCTTGCAGGCGATGCGCGTGTAGTAAACGCTGCCGTCATCCTCGTCCTCGAGCTTTTGCAGGCAGCACAAACCGCAGCCGTCACACAGCGACTCCCACTCGACTGCATCGAGCTGCTCAAGGGTTTTGCGTATCCAGAAGGGTTCTACGATGGCGGCCATGGTTCTCGCGCAAACAGCTGTGGGGCAATGAAAGGCCGCCAGTCTAGAGGTACAAGTGAGTTGGGCCAAGCACGGGCGACTGTCGGTCAATGCGCGCGGCAGATGGAAGCGGCTTCAACCACGCAATGCGCAGGCTTGCCAGCAACGAAGCGGCGCAGTAGCGTTAGGCCCTCGCGGGCAGGTCTGCCATTGCCCGCGCTGACCAACCCCCCTTGCGACGATGCCTGCCGTCAACGGCCCATCTGAATGATCACGCCGTCTGCTACAGGCGAGCGGTTTATCTCTCTTTCAGGATCAAATCCATGAGCGCCAATCCCCGTGTTGCCGAGTACGCCATCGACCCGCAATTCATCGAGCGCTGGTCGCCACGCGCTTTCAGCGGCGAGAGCATCCCGCAGGAAACCCTGCTGAGCTTTTTTGAAGCCGCGCGCTGGGCGCCTTCGGCCTACAACTCACAGCCATGGCGTTTTCTCTACGCTCGCCGTGACACGCCAAACTGGGAGCGCTTCCTCGGCCTGCTGAATGAATTCAATCGCGGCTGGGCGCAGCATGCCTCGGCGCTGGTGATCATTATTTCCAAAACCACCTTCACCGCCCCCGGCGCGACCGAAGAAACCCCGGCGCTGTGGCACACCTTCGACACGGGTTCGGCGTGGGGATATCTGGCGCTGCAGGCGAGCATCAGCGGCTGGCACACCCACGGCATGGCCGGTTTCGATCAGGAACTGACTCGCAACACACTGAAGATTCCAGAGAATTACGCGGTGCATGCGGCCGTGGCGGTCGGCAAGCTGGGGGATAAATCGACGCTGGCTGAATACCTTCAGGCCCGGGAAACGCCGAGCCCGCGTCGGCCGCTGACTGAATTGGCGGCCGAGGGGGATTTCAGTTTGTAAGGGCAGGAATAAGCGCGCTGTTTGAGTGGGACCGGCCTTAGCCGGGAAGGCGTCGGGGGCCACTCCACAAAATGGATGGCGTACACACTGGCCCCTTCCCGGCTGAAGCCGGTCCCACTAAGTACGCACTGTGTCAGCGGGTCCGGCGTTAGCCGGGAAGTGCTCAATACCCCTTCGCGAAATCCACTTCTCCGCGCAACGCCTCGCCGGCCGCATAGGCCTTGAGGTTGTCCACAAACAGCTGGGTCATCGCCGGCGGCGAAGTGGGTGCCGAGCTGTGACCGGTGAGCAAAAGGCCCCACGCCGTCCAGAACGGGTGACGCTGGGGCAGTGGCTCTTGCCGGCAGACGTCAATGACCGCCCCCGCCAGATGCCCTTCTTTCAGCGCCTCGACCAGATCCGCATCAACCACCGCCGTACCCCGACCGACGTTGATGAACAGCGCCGAGGGCTTGAAACAGGCAAACAGTTTGGCGTTGTAGAGGTCGTGGGTCTGCGGCGTGTTGGGCAGCAGGTTGATGACGAAATCGACCTCGGCCACCAGACGCGGCAAGTCCTCCAGCGCAGCCACTTCAAGGAACGGCGCTTCAGTCCGCGCGCTTGACGCAACGCCATACAGCTCGACGCCAAACGGCACGAGGCACTGGGCGACGTGCCGGCCAATGTCGCCCGTCCCGACGATCAGCGCTTTGCGCCCCGAGAGGCTGCGGCCCATGCGGTTGTCCCACTTGCGCTCGACCTGACTGACCAACCGCGCCAGCACTTCACGCTCGTGTACCAACATGTAGGTCAGCACGAACTCGGCCATCACCTGACCGAAGATGCCGACGGCGCGGGTCAGTTGATAATCGCGGTATAGCCCGTCAGCCAGCAGCGGCGTGATGCCGGCCCAGGTCGATTGCAGCCATTTCGGTTTGTGGCCCTGGCGCAGCAGATTCGCCAGCAGGTCGGGCTGACCGAGCCAGATCGGCGCCTCGGCGGCCATTTTCGACAGTTCGGCGGAGTTACCGCTGCTCAGCACTTCGATCTCGGGAGCCGTCTGGCGGAGCAGTTCGGTGTAAACGGGGTAATCGTGTTCGGCGATCAGAACGCGCATGGATTCAAAACTCGAATAAACGGGGCATGCGACCGCGCAGCGTGCCGGACCGCGCTCGGTTGAGCCGGTCAGGTCTGACGCGTGCAACGGTCCGGTGTACCCCTGCGGTGGATTGCAGGGTCAGAAATCGATCACATCGGATCGTTGCGGCGCAGCAGCTCTTCGGGCAAGTGCTCGATGTAATCGTCTTCAGCCGGTGGCATCTGCAGGTGGTAACCCTGCTTGTCCAGATTGGCGAGCACCGCATGAATGTCTTCACGGGCCAGGGCGCGTTCCGGCGACAGGACCAGATTGAAGGCGTGCTGCGGCTTGCCGAACGCGGTCAGCAATTCCTCGGGCACACGCTCCAGGGCGTCGCTCTTGAGGACATACAGGTACATTTCGTTCCTGCGCGGGCTGCGGTAGATGGAGCAAATACGTTTCAAGGCTGTTCTCCGGCGTTGGCCAGGCTGTCGAGCAGCATCTGGCCCATCAATTCGCGGCGCCAGCCACGCAGCGAATCGGGCAGTTTATAGGGACCGTCTGGGTAACCGGTCTTGAGCAGGGCTTCGAGGGTCTTTTTGCGCAGCATCAATTCCGGGGCCATGTCGAGGCCCTCGGCTTGCTGCTGGCCAATGACACGCAAGCTCTTGAGCACGTTAGAGGCCTCGATCGGCAGCGGCTCCGGCAACGCGGGCGGCCACAGATCCGGCGACACGCTGCCGGCTTTCTTGATCAGGTCGAGCAAAAACTCGCCGTCCTGACGCACGGTCTTGGGGTGCATGTCGTCGATTTTCGCCAGCGCGGCGAGGTTGTCTGGCTGGGACTTTGCCAGCGGCCAGAGCGAATGTTCGCGCAGGATGCGGTTGCGTGGCTGATTACGCAGGCGCGCCTGCTGCTCGCGCCAGGCGCAGAGCTCACGCAGCACGGCGAGTTGCGCACGGGACAGCTTCCACGCCAGCTTGGCATCGCGGTAAGCGTCATAAGGATCGGTTTCGCGGCGCAGATTGGCGACCAGTTCAGCACCGTCCTCCAGCACCCACGCGTACTTTTCATCGGACAGACGCGGACGCAGCAGGTTGTACACCTCGGCCAGGTGCACGGCGTCTTCGGCGGCGTAGCTGATCTGGGTTTCCGAAAGTGGACGCTGCAGCCAGTCCGAACGCGTCTCGCCTTTGGGCAGATCGATGTTCAGCACTTCCTGGACCAGACGCGAATAACCCATCGAGAACCCGAGGTTCAGATAGGCCGCCGCCAGTTGCGTGTCGAACAGCGGCGCCGGGAGGCTGCCGGTCAGGCGCAGCAGCACCTCGAGGTCCTCGCTGCAGGCGTGAACGACTTTGATGAGGTCAGGGTTTTCCAGCAGCGCGGCCAGAGGCTTCCAGTCGCTGATCAGCAACGGGTCGATCAGGTAGGCGCTTGAACCATCGCCGATCTGCAACAGCGCGGCGATGGGATAGAAGGTGTCGACCCGCATGAATTCGGTGTCGAGCGCGACGTAGGGCAGTGTCTGCCACTGTGCGCAATGTTCGGCGAGGCTATGGTCGTCGCGAATCCAGTGAATATCGATGGCCACACGGCTCTCCCTCGAAGAATGGCGCGCAGTATATATCGCTACAAGCGGTTACCGGGCATCCGTCCTGCAAGTCTCGAACAACTTCATCTTTGAAGCGCGCAAATAGCCGCCGTGGCGACGACCGTCCATCCGATCACTGATCACTGGCCGGCCTTGCGCAGCACATACACGCGCCACATGGCGTAGCCGGGGAGAAAGTCGTGATGATCGACGATCCTGAAACCCGCCCGCGCGAACTCGGATTCGATGTCGCTGCGGCACACCACGAATCGATTACGGGGGGCGGACACACCAACCTCCAATCGACCTTGCTGACGTTTGCGACGCCACGATTTCACATTGCCGTCGACCCACAGCGCGACGATGGCCGTGTCGCGGGTCACTCGATGAAACTCGTCGAGAATTGCACCGCGTTTTTCGCTGTCGCCCAGGTGATGGAACAACCGCATGCAGAAGATGCAGTCCACCGCGTTGGCGGACAGGCCGATGGAGAACGCCGAACTCTGGAACGTGCGGATGCGCTTGCGCACCTCGCTGGATGACTGTGCCTCGGCGAACGCCAGCCTGTCGGTTGAAGGATCGGCCGCGAGGATCACCCGATTGGCATGTTCGGCCAGCACCGGCCAGAAACGCCCGGATCCCGACGGCAAGTCCAGCACCAGTCCGGGCTCGCCCGCATCCCGCAACGCTTTGCGCGCCAGCTGCGCATCGCGCCACAGACTCAGGCGTCGGCTGAGGGTATGTTCATGCTGGCGCACGTATTCTTCGACGTGAACCTTTTTGCTGAGGGGCTCACTCATTGGCCAGTACCCCGTCCGTATAAATCCCCCGACAGCCCGCGAACATGTCCAGCGCCGGGTTATAGACGCTTGTCCGCACTTGCAACAGGCCCAGCATCGAATGGAACAAGTTGTCCTGACTGAGCGGCGCGTTCCGCTCTTTTTGCAGACAGTGGGTATCCACGGCAAACGACTGCTGGTAGCTATCGGAAAACCAGGCAATCATCGGGACATGTTTCTGTTGATCGGGCGCCAGCATATAAGGCGTGCCGTGCAGGAACAGGTTGTATTCACCCAACGACTCGCCGTGGTCGGAGAGATAAACCATGGCCGTGTCTACTTTGCCCTGATTGCTGCGCAGAATATCAATCAGCGACGCCAGCACATGATCGGTGTACAGCAACGTGTTGTCGTAACCGTTGACGATACTTTCCCGTGAGCAATTATTCAGGGCATTGCTTTCGCACACCGGGGTGAACTTCTCGAATTCTTTGGGATAACGCTTGAAGTACTCAGGCCCATGACTGCCCATCTGATGCAATACCAGCACGGTGTCTTTGTCCAGTGTGTCGATGAAGTGCTGCAGCCCCTGCAGCAGGATTTCATCGCGGCACTCGTTGTTGGCACACAACGCCGGATCCTTGAAGTTGCTGACGTCCTGCATCGTCACCCGGTCGCAGGTGCCTTTGCAGCCCGATTGGTTGTCCCGCCAGATGACATCGAGCCCGGCGCGTTTCAGCACATCGAGCACGCCTTCTTCATTGCGCGCGGTCGTCGCGTTGTAATCCTTGCGGCCCATGTTGGAAAACATGCACGGCACCGACACCGCCGTCTCCGTGCCGCAGGAATGCACGTCAGTAAACGTGAGCAAGCCACGCTCCTTGCTCAGCTGTGGCGTGGTGTCGCGGTTATAGCCCAGGATGCCGAAGTTCTCGGCCCGCGCACTTTCGCCCACGACCAGCACGGTCAGCGACTTGCGCTTGTGCTGCTGCCAGTCGCTGGCAAGTTTGGCGTCTTGACCAATACTCACGAACGGCCGCTGCGCAGACTTGACCTGCTCGCTCAAGTAACCCACGGACGCCGCCAGGTAATTGCTCGGCACCACCATCAGGCGCAACTCGTGATGATTGCGAAACAGCGACGACAGCCCCTGGTAATTCAACAGCGCCACACCGCCAATGGCGACAGCGCACACGATAGATACCAGCGCCTTGCTGAGCAACTCACGGGGCCAGCGGCGATAGGCAATCGGTGTTTTGAAAAGAATCACCGAAGGCACGACACCCAAAAAGAATAAATAACCGAGCAACTTCAAAGAGAGCAGATCGCGCACTTCGGTGACATTGGTTTCAGCGAAGTTTCGGAACATACCCGAATCAATCATCACGCCATACTGGCTCATGAAATAAGCCACACCGGCGCTGACAAAAAAGATAACGATCAACACCGGTTTCAATACACGCTTGAACGCTAACAGCGTGAAAAAAATATTAAATACACAGAACACCATCAGCGCAAAAGCACCGCGCAACAACAGGCCCTTACCGTCAGAATCGGTAATTGCAAATACGTGCTGCCAGAGGGTCAGGTTAAACCCGATCAACAAAAAGGCACTGGCAAGCAATGTCACAAGCTCGGGACGAACTGCTTTGACGTTCAGCATAAAAGTCTGCTTGGCTGGAAATGAGAATATAAACGCGGGAGGAACCCCGCCGATGCCGCGAACTTTAGGCATCGGGCCATCAATTTTTTGTGAAAAGGATGAGAACGATTGGTGGGGTGGGATTGTCGCTTGTTGAATAGGCTCCTGCGGTGCAAGCCGCAGGAAATCAGCCAGGCCTTCAGTAGCCGGTCAAGCTTTATGCCGAACGGGTCTGCTCCGCTGCATCCTCAATAATCATCTGCGCCGCCTTCTCGGCGATCATCACGGTCGGCGAGCAGGTGTTGCCGGAGGTGATGCTCGGCATGATCGACGCGTCCACCACGCGCAGGCCGGTGATGCCGTGCACCCGTAGGCGTTCGTCGACTACGGCGTCGCGGCCCTGCCCCATCTTGCAGGTGCCGACCGGGTGAAAGATCGTGGTGCCGACGACGCTGGCCGCCTCGCGCAGTTCTTCCTCGGTTTGCAGGCTCGCGCCGGGCAGGTACTCAACCGGCTCGAAGCGAGCCAGCGCAGGCGCGGCGGCGATGCGACGGGTCAGGCGAATCGCGTCCGCAGCCACTTTGAGGTCGGTCTCGTGACTCAGGTAATTCGGCCTGATGATCGGCGCGGCATCGGCCAGCGCCGAACGGATTTCCACCGTGCCACGGCTCTGCGGGCGCAAATCACACACGGACGCAGTGAATGCGGGAAACCCGTGAAGCGGTTCGCCGAAGCGCTCAAGGGACAAGGGCTGCACGTGGTATTCGAGATTGGCGCTTGCCTGCTCCGGCCCCGAGCGCGCAAAAGCACCCAACTGACTCGGCGCCATCGCCAACGGACCGCTGCGATTGAGGGCGTAACGCAGGCCCATGTTCATCTTGCCCCACACACTGCCGGCCATTTGATTCAGCGTCTGGCCGTTTCTGACCTTGTAGATCAGGCGCAACTGCAGGTGATCCTGCAAATTCTCGCCGACGCCGGGCAGCTCATGCCGAACGCCGATACCGAGCTTTTCGAGCAATGGCCGCGGCCCGATGCCTGAGCGTTGCAGGACCATGGGCGATCCGATGGCGCCGCAGCAGAGGATGATTTCCCGCCGGGCGCGAAGCGTCTGTTCCTGCCCATTGACGCGAGCAATCACCCCGCTGGCGCGACTGTTTTCGAACGCCACGCGCGACACTTCCGCGCCTGTAATCACCGTCAGGTTCGGGCGTTTCAACGCCGGCCGGAGAAATGCCTTGGAAGCGTTCCAGCGCACACCGCGCCGCTGATTGACTTGAAAATAGCTGCACCCTTCGTTGTCGCCGCCATTGAAGTCGGGGATCGACGGGATTCCGGTTTGCGCCGCCGCCTCACGGAACGCATCCAGCAACGTCCATGAAAGACGCTGCTGCTCGACGCGCCATTCACCTTTCGCGCTGTGAAGTTCCGAGTCGCCGGCGTAGTGGTTTTCCGAGCGCTTGAAGATCGGCAGGACGTCTTTCCAGCCCCAGCCCGTGTTGCCCTGCTCCGCCCACCCGTCGTAGTCCCGTGACTGGCCGCGCATGTAGATCATGCCGTTGATGGACGAGCACCCGCCCAGTACTTTGCCGCGAGGGTAGTTGAGGGCGCGTCCGCCGAGGCCGGGCTCCGCTTCGGTTTTGAAGCACCAGTCGGTGCGCGGATTGCCGATGCAGTAGAGGTAGCCCACCGGCACATGAATCCAGGGGTAATTGTCCTGACCGCCGGCTTCGAGCAACAGGACCCGGTGAGCAGGATTCTGCGACAGCCGATTGGCCAGCAGGCAGCCCGCCGGGCCTGCGCCGACGATGATGTAGTCATGGAGACTAACGTCCGTTTGCATGCATCCCTCGCTGATATTTTTTGTTTTTATGCAGGGCCCATCCTGAAGTTTTTCGCCACAAAACAAAAGACCGCCGCATGTTTCCATGGGGCGGTCCGGTTTGAAGCGCTTGCCGTCAGTGACGGGAGTATTTACACCGCGCTGCGACGGTAGCTGCGGTAGTTCGGCATCCAGAAGTTACGCTCGATGGCTTCGACGAGCATTTCTTCGGTGGTTTCCAGGGCCACGCCTTCAGCCTGGGCCTGCCTGGCGACGGCCAATGCGATCTTCTTGCTCACCTGTTGAATCTCTTTCAGCGGCGGCAGGACAGCGTCACCTTTGCCCGTCACCATCGGCGAGCATTCCGCCAGCGCATTGGAAGCTGCCATCAGCATTTTGTCGGTGATGCGCGTGGCTTTCGACGCCACAACACCCAGACCGATGCCCGGGAAGATGTAGGAGTTGTTGCACTGCGCGATATGGAACGTACGATCGCCTACGGTGACCGGGGCAAACGGGCTGCCGGTCGCGACCAGCGCGTCGCCGTTTGTCCAGGTCAGCACTTCCTGCGGCGTGACTTCGACCTTAGAGGTCGGGTTGGACAGCGGCATGACCAAGGGCTTGGCGCAGTGCCTGTGCATCTCGCGGATGACCTGCTCGGTGAACAGACCGCGCTGGCCGGACACGCCGATCAGTACCGTCGGCTTGCCATTGGCGACCACGTCCAGCAATTCGGGCGAACCCTCGCCGCTCGACCAGCCCGCCACGTCGGCGGACTTCTGCGCGAGGTTCTTCTGGAAGTCCAGCAGGTTGTCCATGCTGTCGGTCAGCAACCCGAAGCGGTCGACCATCATCACGCGCTTGCGCGCTTCGGCTTCGCTCAGGCCTTCGATGACCATGGCGGCAATGATGTGCTCGGCGATCCCGCAACCGGCCGAACCCGCGCCCAGGAACACCACCCGCTGCTGGCCCAGGGTTTCGTGCTTGGCCTTGCACGCCGCCAGCAAGGTACCCACGGCAACCGACGCGGTGCCCTGAATGTCATCGTTGAAGCAGCACAATTCATCGCGATACTTCTCCAGCAACGGCATGGCGTTGGTCTGGGCGAAATCCTCGAACTGCAACAGCACGTCCGGCCAGCGACTCTGCACCGCCTCGATGAACAGCGCAATGAAGTCGTCGTACTCCTTGCCGGTGACGCGCTCGTGGCGCCAGCCCATGTACATCGGGTCGTCCAGCAGCTCTTTGTTGTTGGTGCCCACATCGAGCACGATCGGCAAGGTGTAGGCCGGGCTGATGCCGCCACAGGCGGTGTAGAGCGACAGCTTGCCGATCGGAATGCCCATGCCGCCAATGCCTTGGTCGCCCAGGCCGAGGATGCGCTCGCTGTCAGTCACCACGATGATTTTGATGCGATCTTTCGTCGCGCTGCGCAGGATATCGTCGATGCGATCGCGCTCGGGGTAGGAGATGAACAGCCCGCGATGGGTGCGGTAGATTTTCGAGAATTCCTGACACGCCTGACCCACGGTCGGGGTGTAGATGATCGGCAGCATCTCGTCGAGGTGCGAATCCAGCAGGCGGAAGAACAGGGTTTCGTTGTTGTCCTGAATCGAGCGCAGATAAATGTGTTTATCCAGGTCGCTCGCACATTGCCGGTACTGGTTGTAAACGCGGGTGACCTGCTCTTCGATGGTTTCGACATTCTGCGGCAACAGGCCGACCAGGTTGAAATCGATGCGCTCTTGCGGTGTGAACGCACTGCCCTTGTTGAGCAGCGGCATCTCCAGCAACGAAGGGCCGGCATAGGAAATATATAAAGGTCGCGAGGTCTTGGTCATTTGCAGTGATCGCCTTTTCTCTGTTTGCTCTATCAATACGTTGTCGAAACGATGCCCCGGAGGTCGATGTACACGACGCTCAACGCAGGATCCGTCCGAAGAAATAGGGGGGTAAAAACAGGGTGCCTATCTTACTCGCCTGAAAACGATTGCGACATTTTGTCGCCCATCGATTGCGAAATGATGGCCGGAAGTCGTCGGACCGGTCAGGAAATGGCCCTGCATCAGGAACAGTCAGGGCCCGACGGGTCACAGTGAAAACGACGGTCCAGCGGATTGCCCGTTTTGAGCATTGGCATTTGGGCCGTGGTCACCTCAGGTCAAGATACTAAAAGCCTTACACATTGAACTGGCGATGAGCCATTGCAGTCACATTGATATCAAACCGGAGATATTAATGTCAGGCCAGCGCACATTTCGCATCCACTACCGCTTTCTGGGCGAGCACCGAGTATTCCTCCAACCCGATTCAACGCTGAACGAAGCCGATGCCTGGTACTACGCCTGCCTGCACGCAGGCATCGGCGTACTGCACAATCTGTCCAAGACCCGGGAAGAGCTGATCGCGCTCATCGCCCATGCCAGGCGGTATGGATTGACGGCGGTGCATTGGGCGGAGTGGGCCTGATTGCTTGCCCCCCAGGCCGATACGCCCGCTGCCTTTTTTACTGAAGGCGTTTGGCGCTATCCCGCTCGCTGAATCACATAGCTCGCCTCAAAGCCATGCACACACCCGATCACGTTAAATCCTTTGAAATAGCCAGTCGCGCGAAGCAAATCGACCGCCGGACCTACCTCCGGTGAGTGCTGAAAGTCCCCGTAGTCGTCGAACACGATAAACCCACCTGCTACGACGCTTGGCGAATAGAGCAGAAAATCCAGCAGTACATTGCGCCCGGCGTGGCCGCCATCAATGTGCAACAGCGCCACCTTCGGTGACAGATTGTAGAAACGCTCGGCGCACAACTCCGAATAGCCCCTCAGCACCAGGGCGTTCGAGAACAGGTTCTCCTGGTAATAACTGAACTCTTCAAACTGATTGGGCAGTTCAAAGGGATCAATCCCGATAATGCGGCGCTCGCGGTTGCAGACTTCATTCATCAGCACCAGCGACTTGCCCTTCCAGACACCAATCTCGACCACGTCGCCCGGAATGCCTTCGACCAGAAGCGCCAGGTAACCCAACAGCCGCACATGATCATGAAACGACAACTCCTTGCGCGGCATCGCCCGCTCAGCCGGTAACGTGCCCTGCGCCTGCTCGAAATGCTTGCCGATCAACGTCCAGATCTGGGCGATCGAGTCATTGAGTTCAGGGTTGCTGATGAAATCGTTGAGCTCTCGGATGGTGATCATGGCTTCTCTGATTGCTGGAAGGATGAAGGGATTGGGGGATGGGGCGTGGAGCGATCTTGTACCGCTAGTGGGCGTGAGATCGATAGTAGGCGGGGGTTGGGAAAAGTAAAGTGCCGGGTACGTTTGCGCGGTAGTTGCCACATCCCCGCGCTGACTTGACCTAGCGGTGACCTAGCCAGCCAAAGCGCTTGGCCAGGAAGTGTTTTCGTTTTCTTTCAATATGAGAATCGATTGAACACAATATGCTCGTGAACAATTCCCACTCTTCACAGCCAAACCTTTCTGGGATGAAGGAAAGATCGTACCACGACAATATTTCATCTACGGAATAGTCTCCGGACTTATAAAGACTTATATAGCTTTTGAGATCATTCCTGAGGGAACGTGCTGCAAAATACGACTTCCCTTGCATCCATTCCTCTATTACCTGATCCACTGTGAGCTGTCCTACCCTCTGATCCTCAGGCAGATAATCGAGTATCCCGTCAGCCAGATGCTTCATGAAGTCGATGAGTTCCATATAGCCGCGCATGGATACCTCTAGGGGTTGCGAATAAGTGACACTGTATTCAGGGCCGGAGCCTTCGACTGAGGTTCTCAGATTTCAAGCTACCTGAAAACGACCCATTGTCCGACATAGGGCGCGCTCCTTACGCAAATGGCTTGTTAGCGGTCCTGTCCCAACCACCAGAAACGGTATCCGCACTGCCACCGTCTGCATGCCGCTGTTGTGAGTACTCGAAATTGATACGACAGTAATTCAGGGTGACCACTTCAACTGGGAAGCCAGACTGTTCCGAACCCTGCCCAATCACCAAGGCAATCAGCGGGGGAATGGGCACTGAAGACGGTCAGAGCGCATAATTCAGAGAGGTTTTCTCGCGTCATCTTCAGGACTTGCCAGACGAAGAAAAATTTTAGCCGACCGTCCTCAAGAGTGCCATTACCGTCAGAACCTTTCGCAGACGCCCAAATCTTCATGCCCCTTCTTATTTAAAACCAAACCAACCGAAATATTTTTTTTAAGCTTTTTTTCTTCTCAATTCAATATGCACGTCGAGCATGCCCAGAATTTGAGCTAACAATTCTGGATCCTCACAACCGAATCGCTCTTCTACGAAACCGATGTCGTAGTAAAAGAACAACTCATCAACCGAGTAATCCCCCTGAGCATGCTTACGAAGATATGATTTAATATCACTTCGTAATACACCGACTTCGTAGCAAGACTTCTTGTCCGTCCAACATTCAAGAAACTCCGTCAGCGACATAGGGCTGGTACGCTGATCTTCAGGAAGGTAATCCTGAATAGCTGTACCAAGCTCAAGCAGAAATTTGATAAGACTGTTATATTGTCTCATTTATCCTCACGGAATGGGAAAAGCAGTGACAATATAAGCAGGCATAAAGTTATATTCTTCGTATTGAATAACAACCCTCACTTTGCTCATGCTGACTAATTTTTCTGGAGCTGAACGCAGGACAACGCTGCCAATTATTTCGTTTAGATCCATTACCAAAACAAGGCGCTGCTCTTTAAGTAAAAATCTAACTTTGGACAACATTTGGATTTTTAGTCTATTAGCCTTTAAGACCTGACTAACTGCCCATTCAGCCCACTAGCCACCGGCATTCCTTAATAATTTATTACGCAGGCGATTTTTGAACTCTTTATCAAGCAAGCTCAAAACATTTTTCAGAAAAAAATATAAATCACCTTCGAAATAATCCTCAACGAAAGAAGTTTCCTGTCCAAACGGAGGATCTACATATTCTAGACCCTCTGGGGTCATATGGTTTGCAATATAGCTTTTTATCTGTCTTTTTAAAAAAAATACGTTCAACAAATTTCGATCATCTATGTATCTCCTAACTATCTCATCTAATTCTATTCGTTTGAACAGCGCCTTCTCATCATCGGTAAGAAATTCGCCTACACCTTCTCCCACTTCGTAAATGAACTCAGTTATTAATCTGTACGCCACAATTAAAACCTCATAACGTTGGGAAAGCAGTTATTATGAAATAAGGCATATGGTTATATTCAACAAATTTAATTCTCACTGTTACTTTAGACATCTCAATCGCAACGTTAGGCGCTTCTCTTCTCACTCCCCAACCAATAGGCTTTTCTAGAGTAGCAAAAATATCATATTGTTTTTCTTTAAGAACAAGCCTGGCTTTGGATTGCATTAAAATCCTAAGCCTATTTTTTTTAATCGCTTGACTGACTACCCACTCCGCTGTTTCAAAATCATAAAACGTAGATGAAACTACAACTTTCTTAGAAACAAACCGTGTTTTTAAATACTCTATATCTTTTCCAACGTGTTTAAATATTGTATGTCCACCGCCAAGTTTTTTTGAGGCTTGCAGTGGCTTTTCGCTTGTCGCGACAGATATCCGACCCGCACGGACAGACGAAACCCTGAAAGCGTTATAAAGCGAAGCAGTAGTAAGTGGAACTGCGAACTCTGTAGCTAAACCTATAACCTGCCCAGTGCTGCGAGACGCGCCCAAAGCCTCAGCAGTATTGGCTCCTGCTTTGAAGGCGTAAGAGTTAGTTTCTTGCCCCGTCACAATTTGGTTTGACGCAGCTGCCAATTGATCGGAAGCGTGGACGCCCATTGCAACGCAACCTACTTTTGAAATCATCGTTGGCTCTGGTAACGCACACAAAACACCAGAACCAGCAAGCTCAATAATTCCGCCTACCAACCGAAGACTTCCAAAGATGCGATTTGACATGATCTCAGCGGGCGAAAGCGACTCTTGCGTTAAGATGGCCGACATCTGTGCGAAGCTAAGGGCTACGCGAAAATCTCCATCATCAAAGTCAAACATGTTGCACTTCCTTCACGCAAAGGGCTTATTAGCAGTCCTGTCCCAACCTCCAGACACAATACCGGCACTGCCCCCATCTGCGCGTCTTTGCTGCGTATATTCAAATTTGATACGTCCGTAATTGAGTGTAACTATTTCTATAGGGAATCCTGATTGTCCTGCACTTTGGCCGCTTACAGTCGAAATAAGAACCTCTTCAAGCACGATGTCTAGATACTTGAATTTCTCAGTCCCTGCACGGTGAATTCGGATAGTGACTGTCGAAATGTGTGAGCCTCGGCAGCAAAGCTCAAAAAGCTTTGGGGTAGCTCGATCAATGTATTTGCTGATCTGAAAATCACCAAGCGACACGCCCCCAGCAGATGCGCCACCATTGGAACTGGCAGACTGACTGATGGACTGCATGGCATCGTAGTGATAGGAAAGCAGCTCGATCCAGCCTTTGTGCCCATTGTCCAGCGACTCACCCTCAACCCCATCAACCTTCATAAACGCATCAAATGACATAAAAGCTCCCTGCTTTTCAAAACGTCAGAAATGAAACCTTACCTACGTTATTACCCGTGTACCAGCCTTCAAACCGCATTCAGCGTACGAATCAGAAGGTGCCCACAGGTCGCCCTCAAGCATAAACATCTCTAGCGCAAGCGCAGGCGCCGGCGCCGGCGCGCAAAATCATTCGCTACCAAGCAATGGCCGAGGTTTTATCGAGGGCGAGAGCAATGCAAACCGCTTACATCTCAGCAGTGACGCAAAGCCCGAGGCGGTATGAGCGTCACCCTCCGTATCTCTTTCCAAACGCCAGAAACGAAAAAGCCCCAGAAGCATAGCTTCTGGGGCTTTTCAAATAATGGCGGAGAGATAGGGATTTGAACCCTAGGTACTGTCGCCAGTACAACGGATTTCGAATCCGTTTATAACCTCACTGGATATTAGGGACAGGCGCTATATCCCTTGAACTGCGGGGCTTTCAGTAAAGCATAACACAACATGGTTCCACAGCATTCGGGGGACTCATTCCCCCAAAATTCCCCCGCGCCCCCCGGCGGTTTTGAAGAGGGTTACGAGAAATCAAGCGGGCCGCCCGTGCAGTGGCGATTGGCGTTCCCATACTTTTTTGAAACCATTAGGCTACAGAACGTATTCTCCGAGGGGCGGCAGTTGAGTTTCGGAACGGATATTCTACGACTACGCATGAGGTCGGGAGCTGTAGTCGCGGGCTTCGTCACTCCCAAGAGCTTTTCCAACGATCGCGAAGCCCTAACCAGCCTGCGGTTGAGGAAACGCTGCAGTACGGTCTACAGGTCATTCTCACGCTTACGAATGGGGCCAAAGCGGTGACCCTGCTCAAACTCCGGTCTGATCCAACACAGCTGCCGTAGGCGCAGTACAGATCGCCATCACCTCAGATGTAGCGAAAAATCGCCCCCTATTCATAGAGGTGGGCATTTATAAAGGCTGTGGCGCCTAACGCGTACGACAAGTTTAAGGGGCTCGTCATTGAATTCAGTGAATGTATCACACCCATTTTAATATATTAGGGCTGGCGACGCGTTGTGAGCAGTTCTAGAAACACCCGCATTCACACTACAAAAAGACATTACAAACTTATTTGCTCGCCGTACTTCAAAGGCTTATTTCAGCAACTTTCGGAAAGCAGTACCCTCCCGCAAAATAATTGGCAGCTTACGAAAAAATTAATTCGGGTAACAACCATACAAGTTCAACCCGGTCACGGCTCGAAAATCTTTATCATCCGTTATGATGTTGGCGATTTTATGGTCGCTCATAATCTTTACATACAATGCATCGTAACCATCTACAGGATGAGCGTTAATTATACTGATTAGCTCGGCAGAGCTACCGTTAGGGAGCGACGTAGGGAGCTCTGAGGCCATCGCCTGAATTTGTTCCCAAGCCGAGTCAATCTCCGCTAGTACGGCTTTGCGCTGGGCGTTATCTTTTCTGAACTGCTTAATTTTATACTTAGGATCACCGTTAAAGGCTTTGAATATTTCAAACTCAGAGCGCTCGATTAAGCTGGTGAGCTCGACAAGAGTGAGGGATGTGTAATGAAGAGTTGCGTTATGGGCCAGCGCCTTTTCGATAAAACCGGGATAAAATTCAATTTGATAATCTTGCGGCGCGTTACCAAGAAACTTCTTAGATGCAGCATAAGTTGTCCAATACCATACGTTAGTATCAACAAAATATACTGCATCCTTGCTAGGCTCGTTATTCCTTATATCCAAAAACATATTAGTCATCCTTCCTAGCAGCATCGAGGCCCAACCCGGTTTTCCCCCCAGTATCCGAATAAAACCTTAGTGCATTTCCAATAACTAAATTAAGCAATCTCCGACCATGATCTGAAATCCCTTCAAACACAAGCTTCTGTTGAAGATCTTTTATGTCCTTGTCTTTGAGTAAGGCACCGATACTAGCATTGAAGAATGGAGAGGCAAAGATATCGACACCATTAAAATCGAGTTCGATCTTTTCCTCTAATTCCCAAAGGCGGGTTATAGCGGCCTTAAGCTTGCCGCCGGAGTTCATTGAAATAGCATTTGCGCCAACAATGTCTTTAACTGTTATAACCTTCATCTATATCTCCTCAAAAATAAGCTGGCGTATGCTCGCTAATCTCTGATTTCAACCGATAATGTTTTTTATCGCAGTTTACTGTAATACTGATTAGAGTTCCCGCAAACCTACCTGGTGTCGACTTCGTTACGTAGGTTCCGTCCGCCCCT
Source organism: Pseudomonas sp. W2-17 (assembly GCF_041060445.1). Taxonomy (NCBI): domain Bacteria; kingdom Pseudomonadati; phylum Pseudomonadota; class Gammaproteobacteria; order Pseudomonadales; family Pseudomonadaceae; genus Pseudomonas; species Pseudomonas sp. W2-17. Next base: position 195,139 of record NZ_JAUFNS010000004.1, read on the forward strand.
ACAGTTGCCATATAAGCATCACTACAGACCCGCAACACCCCGCCATTCACCTGTACAAAGTCACGCAGAATCCCAAAGCCCAAACCCCGTGGAAGATCGGGCGCGCTATCTGTTCTAGTCGAGTTTCCGATTTCTAGAGCCCATTTAAAAGCAGCTGACCCTTCTAAGCCTGGTATATGCCGCTGCACAGACTCGACAATACCACCACCAAAGTCCAAAACTGATAGAGATAAGGTTTTGTCCTTCGAATCATAATATCCGCACGATATTACACTTTGATTATTCGGATTCTCTTTCAATCCATGTCCATAAGCATTGACAAATATCTCGTATATACTACTCACAATCTCTGCTTTTAGAATCTCCGAAACGGATAATTTTTCGAGCCAGTTATCACGGAGATGATTTATTATCTCAACATCTTCTAGAACTGTCTCATGCTGGCGATATCCGATGTAGTCAGACGTAGTAATTACACCATGATCAGGACTAACATAATGCCAAAATCCTAGCTCCCGCAACCTGTCCATCAATACTAGGTTAATGCCATCAAGCTTAAAGGCGACTTTCTGTGTAGAGAAGAAGCTGGGCAGACCTAGGCCTTTGAACATTTTAGTTTTAGCTTCATATTGCTTTAGGTAATCGCAAATTCCGCCGATTACTACCAACCCGTTGTGACTTATAGTTGAACACTTTGAGAAATCAAAGTAATAAGAATGCTGAGGATTCGACAGTATTTCATGTGAAAGCTTGCTGAGATACTTATAACCAGACTCGTCATCGCGAATCGGCGGCATCATTACATCCAAGCGTTCTCTCTTCATTGTTCCATCCCCTACTGGCAATCCCGGCTCGGATTTTTTCCCTGTGAAGCGAGAGTCCGTTAGGATCAGCAGGGTTACGCTGCCTGTCCTTGGCCTTCGTCTGACACCATCAAGCCTCGACTGACTCAACAGCCGCGCTACGATACTTCAACTGGGGCCTCATTCCTAGGAGCCTTTTGTACGCAAAGACGTTCCAAGAAACTAGCGGTCCAGCCCTAAGCCGCGGCTGGTGGAGCATTCATGCCTGCCCTACCACAGCAACGAAATAAGTCGGTCAGCTTCGGAATGCCAGCTAGATGCGCCAACGCCTGTTTGGGGAGCCAAATCTGTGTTCCGCACCCGCCGCAAAGGCCTTCAAATCCCCAATGAGCTGATTGAAACCGAGCACTTTTCCCCCACGCCGCTTCTCCAGAGGGCTCAATGCTATGCACGGAGCAACTTTATTTCATGCAATTAGGGCACCCTCCCCCCTCGGGTGACTGATTGGCGCGCCGTTGAAACACGCTGCGAATCCATAGCTGATGCTCAGAAGCGCAATACTATTAAGAATCCTGAGCCCGGTGAGGCCTTTGCAAGAAGGGCTTCCAGCAAAGCGATATCAAAGATACACACATTTGCTCCGCCCTTTTGACAGATTCTAAACAGCGGCTACGCTATTGAATCCCAACCTAACAAAGGACTGTAATCATGGCTGTAATAAGCGCTAGTGGCCTTACATACACATACCATGCTGGTACGACTGCGGGAGACGATCCTAAGCTCACCGGCGACCCAGATCACAGCCTGTTCAATAGGAATGAGAAGCACGAGATGCTTTATCTTTTGAACAAGTTTGCGCAAAAACACAATCTTGATCTTGCCAACGCTCAGAAGGCAGAGAGGATGATTCATACCGGCCTTCCTTCAACTACAAGGTCACAGGTAAATGTCGTGACTTGGCTTGAAGAAAACTGGTCGAGTTACACCTGACTCCCTGACTTGTAATCAGTAGGTCCCGGGTTCGACTCCTGGTGCCGGCACCATTTGAGGTTCCAGAGAAGGCTTTCAAAATCTCTGGAACCCTTGAAAAACCCGCCTTCTGGCGGGTTTTTTCGTTTTGGCGTTCCGTCGGATTCCGGTGGCAGCCAGCGCTTTTAAGGGTAAAGATTAGGGTAGATTTCAATTCGATAATAAGGAGTACCCTTATGTCGCGTACAACCGCACCTCTTACCGACACCGCTTGCCGCTCGGCAAAGCCTACAGACCGCGCCTACAAGCTCTTCGATGGCGACGGGCTCTACCTCCTCGTTCAACCGAATGGCCGCAAGGGCTGGCGTTTTCGCTATGTGAAGCCTGACGGGCGAGAGGGCCTGACCTCTTTCGGCAACTACCCTGTGATAACCCTCGCCGATGCACGACGGAAACGGCTTGAGGCGAAAAGGCAGCTGGCGAATGGCATTGATCCCATTGAGTCAAAGCGTGACGCCAAGACCACGGCTGCTATCAACGGCCGCACATTCGAAGACGTAGCGTTGGACTGGCACAAGGAAATGTCTGCCAAGTGGGCGCCCGGGCACTCCAAAACCGTACTGAGCCGGCTCAAGACTCACGTCTTCCCCTTGATTGGCGCCCGAGCCATCGTCGAACTGGATACCCATGACTTGATGACGCCGCTTGAGGTCATCAAGAAGCGCGGCACGATCGACGTTGCCTTAAGGGTACAAAACTACCTCCAGAGCATCATGCGGGAAGCCAAACGGCTCCGGCTGATCACCCAGAACCCAGCGCACGATCTCGAAGGGTCAATAAAGGCCCCCCGCGTGAAACATAGGCCAGCACTGCCACTGGCTCGCCTGCCAGAACTGCTGGAACTGATAGACACTTATCGCGGCAGGGCCCTCACGCGACTGACGGTGATGCTCTCCTTGCACGTGTTCGTGCGCTCCAGTGAATTGCGCTTCGCTCGCTGGAACGAATTTGACCTCAAGCGAAGCATTTGGGAGATCCCCGACACCCGCCCAGCGCTGGACGGCGTACCCTTTTCCACACGGGGTACAAAAATGGCTGGAGACATTCACCTTGTACCCTTATCCCCGCAAGCGGTGACTTTGCTGGAGCAGATCCACAAGATCACCGGCCAATTCGACCTGGTGTTTGCCGGCGACGCCAAGCCGTGGAAACCGATGTCCGAAAACACGGTGAATGCTGCGTTGAGGACGATGGGCTATGACACCAGGGCGGACATCTGCGGCCACGGCTTTCGCGCCATGGCGTGTAGCGCACTGATCGAGTCCGGGTTGTGGTCGGAGACGGCTATCGAGCGGCAGATGAGCCACAAGGAACGCAACAACGTGCGCGCCGCGTATATCCACAAGGCCGAGTTCCTTGAGGAGCGCCGGATGATCATGACTTGGTGGAGCCGGTTTCTGGAGGCGAACCGCGCGGACCATGTGACGCCGCATGAATTTGCCAAGCAGTCGGGTGAGAACGTCACGCACATTCGCAGTGCCAGGTGGGCCGAGTAGCCCGCCGCCCCACCGCCACAAACCCGCTGTGAAGTTACACGCCGCGCCGCATGAAGCTCCTCCGCGCGGGTCCTTTTAAACGGGGCTGCAAAGCCGCCCCGTTTAAAAGGACCGAACCGTAGAGAAAAACAGCTGGCACAGCTTAGCGTCTGTGGAAAACCAACATTGTCCACCGGGGGATAGTTTTATCCACAGGCGCTAATTATCTGAATTCAGGCCGCTTGACGACTTTTGTCCACAGGCGTAAACCAGAAATTGCAAGCGCTGCCGAAGCAGCAAAATGTGGCCAGAAACCTGAAAGGTCACGCCCCTCGTGAGGCGGTTCATCCCAAGTACGATTCGCGTCCGGTAGCTCGTACGGTCACTACCCATGTGATGGATGCCTACTCAACATCGTTGCCACTGCGGCAACCACCCTACCCTTCTGCCCAGCAGCAACCTACCCGCTTGGCCATTTCGCGTGCGCCAACCCTTTGCCCGTCTCTTTCTCCGGGAAAGAGACGGGCGCTCAAACCACTGCTGCAGCCCATATAGAACGGGGCTTTGCCGCAATCCTCCTCGTGACAATCGGCGTGACAAACACCGAAGTCACCAGCAACAGCGATGTCGATGATGGTGCCGCAGACCATGGAATGGACTGCAACTGGCTGACAGCCAGGCATGCCCCTGTCATCGCATAGCTGCCTTCACCCGACTCAGGATCTCGCGGCGCTGGTTTCGTCAGACAACGCAGCCTACACCCGCCCACCGGTAACGGTGCTCAGGAGGCCAGATCATGAGATGCCCATGCTCCCGGTCGTAAGGAGCCGCCAGTCCAGCGTTAAGGACATCCCCACAGGCCGCAGGGGCCTTGATCCCTGATAACACTCAACATTCTTGGCGGGATGACGTGGGGCGAGAACTGGGAGAAACGGGTAGGAGGTGAGCGACATGGCATTAGTAGGTAGGCGCAATGGCCGCAATTTCGGCTACGGCAGGCAATTGAGCTATGCAGGACCGCAGGCGCTCAAAGACATGTTCGGCGGTGGCCACTACGGCACGGTCAAAGCGCACAGTGATCGGTGGCTGGCATTCGTAAAGTGGTGTCGGTCTGAAGCGGGACCTGGGGTCAATGATGCGCGACAGATTGATCGCAAGGTGTTGTCCAACTATGCCGCATACCTTCGTGGCCAGGTTGAGCACGGCAACCTAGCTATCAGCACTGCGCAAAACCGGCTATCCAGCGTTAATAGGACAATGGCAGCGCTTCGCGGTGATCAGTATGTGAAAGTGCCAAGCCCGAACATGGCGTTGGGTATGCAACGAACCGGGGTTCGTCGATCGGTGCCGCAGGGCCAAGATCGCGAACACATACAGCGAATAGTCAAGGCACTTTGCAGCCGCCAACATCTAAGGGCCGCGGCGATCGTGCAGCTGGCACGAGCCACCGGTATGCGTTTGCGTGAGGCCATCTTGGCTGACCTGCCACGGTTGAGCCGCGAGGCTGAAAACTTAGCCAAGATCAACATTCAGGATGGCACCAAAGGCGGTCGCGCCGGTGCATCAGCACATCGCTGGATAACGGTGGACGACCATATTCGTGGCGCGCTTGAGTTTGCGAGGCTAGTGTCGCCTGCTGGTAGCCGCAACCTGATTGTTCCGAACGAAAGCTACGCGACCATTCTGCAGGAAATCGTCCGTCCTGCACGCGACACCATTCATGCACACAACCTCAAAGGCTTCCATGAGCTACGAGCCGCATACGCGTGTGAGCGCTACGAGCAGATCACCCAACATCGCGCACCTATTAACGGTGGTGAATGTTACCAGCTGAATCCGCGCCTCGATCGTGAAGCGCGGAAGCAAGTCAGCTATGAGCTAGGGCACGGTCGGATCGATGTGGTCGCTGCCTACATCGGAGGACGGACGTGAGCAAGTCATTCGATATGGAACTGTTCCTGGCTGGTGTGCTGATCGGTTCGCAAGCAACGCGACAACGTCATGTGCGCCAGGCAAAAATCATTCAGGCTGCAATCGCAGAGCGCTGGCACCGGGAAAACCCTTGGAATTGGCAAAAGAAGCATGTGGTGTGGTTTCTTGAGAATTGCTTGAGCGAACACAGTCAGGCAACGCAGTATTACTACGTGCTGACGGTTCGGCTGCTAGCGCGACGTCTAGAAAAGTCTTGGGTTTTCAAGCTCGGAGGGGGATGAGATCCTGATAATCAGGACCGGCTGCAATCGACCCAAAGCTGCCGGTCAAGTATGGCAGAAATTGGCCGAAGGCTGCCTTTCGCCATCGGCCATTTCACGGCATTTGCGCTCTCACTACCAGGTAGCAAACGGCAATTGAATAACGTGTCGCCGTAGGCGCTAACGCACGTTACACGAATACCCCACACCGCCCTTACGCCAGGAACGGCTCGAGATGGTTTTTTGCACACCGGTGTTCACCGTTACCCGGGCTGGCATCAGTGCAAAAGCTTCTTGCCCCCGCTGCCTCAGCCCCAGACCACTTGGGGCAAAAGTTGCCGATATCTGGCATATCCGATCCCAACGCTCGAACCCGCCGTGAGCCGCGATAGATAGGTCGATCAGGTCATGCATGGGGCACTTCCTTTCTGCTTGGGCACCCCATCGCGGACGCACTGTCTGCTCTTCAGAACAATCTCATATCTGAGAGCCGATCGGGAGCTGATCGGGAGGCCAGGTATAGGCTCGTCCTATGCATGGCAATGGCCACACGGCGTTCATCCCTTTGCAAGAACAGCGCAACAATGCGCGATCGGGTCCTCCGATAGCACTTGCTTCATCGGATCGAAATATCCCGCGGAAGATCGCAGCCACGACTCGATCCCGCCGTTTCGACCGCACGGATGCATAGTTTGACTAGCACCCGCTCCTCACACTGCCACGTACTACAATAATTTCAGAGGCGTGCACTATGAACGGTACTTCTACAGCTACACCCGACGTTATAAATGCTCCAGGGTCCAGCGCGCCCCATGCCGATCACATCAGTGGCAACCGGACCAAGCCGCTGAATAAAGCGGTTCTCGGCGTGACGCTGGGCAACATGGTGGAGTGGTTCGACTTCGCCTTGTACTCGTCAATGGCAGTGTTGATCGGCGACATCTTCTTCCACAGCGAAAGCCGCACGACTCAGTTGATTGCCATCTATGCGACCTTCGCAGCGGGCTTTCTCATGCGGCCTCTGGGCAGCCTGGTTTTTGGTCCCATTGGGGATCGGTTCGGCCGCCGCGCTGCCCTGACATTGAGCATCGCCTTGATGGCGATCGCCACGTTCTGCATTGCCTTGATCCCTTCTTACGAGAGCATTGGTATCCTGGCGCCCGTTCTTCTGGTCTGCATGCGGATGCTCCAGGGGCTGTCGACAGGGGGCGAATATGGCGGTTCAGTCATTTTTATTGCTGAGCATGCGCCCGATAAAAGTCGCAGCTTCCTGACGAGCTGGCTGGAGGTTGGGATTCTTTCCGGGTTCCTGCTCGGCGGTGCTGTGGTCAGTGCCTTGATGCTGGGCCTGGGTGAGGAAACCATGCGTGCCTGGGGCTGGCGCGTTCCGTTCGTGATCGGCGGCTTACTCGGCGTGATCGCCTTGTACCTGCGCTTGAACCTTCAAGAAACCCCGATCTTCAAAGAGATGCAGGAAAACGAACGTACGCAGATGGCCAACAAACGCAGCCTCATGTCGATGCTCGTCGAGGAATGGCCACAACTGGTGAAGAGCCTGGGTCTGGTTGCGATTTACAACGTCTGCTACTACGTGGTGTTGGGCTATATCCCCGGCTATCTCACCAACGAACTGGGTTATAGCGCTAGCTTCGGCAGCACCTTGGGCATGATCGGCACGCTGTGCATGTTGGTCCTGGTGCCGTTCTCGGGACTGCTCGCGGATCGCGTTGGCCGCAAGCGCCTGATCGCATTCGGCTGCATCCTGCTGATCGCCTTTGCTATCCCTGCTTTCAAGATGCTCCAGACGCATAACACAGTGTTGGTGTACACGGCGGTATTGGGCCTGCTGGTGGCCCAGCTGATCTTCGAGGGCGCAATGGGTGCCACGCTGGTCTCGCTGTTCAAGGCGCCGGTTCGTTTCAGCGCGCTTGCCTTGAGCTATAACCTGTCGGTTTCGCTGTTCGGCGGGACTGCACCGCTGATCAACACCTGGCTGATTGGAGAAACCGGAAACACCATGATCCCGGCCTATTACCTGATCACTGCCGCTGTGGTCGGTCTGGTTGCGATCATGCTGGTCGAGGACCGTACGGGCAAACCGATGCCTTGATCAAACGACTTATCACCCCAAGCCGGCGAATTGCCGGCTTTTCTTTGCCTGACAGGAACCCGATCATGAAACTGTGCTGGATTCATCCTACGGCGCGTAATCCCGCGCTTGAACCCTTGTGGCAGACCATTCACCAAACTGTCAGCGCTTCGGTCGCGAAGGAGGTGCAATTGGACTTCCGCTTCCTTGAAGGCAGTGGTGGTTTCACCCGTTCGCTGTATGCCGAACACTTGAATTCGGTTTTGATGGTCGAGGCGGCCCTCAAGGCTGAAGCCGACGGCTACGACGGCGTGTACCTCGGTTGTTGGAATGACCCGCTATGGGAAGCACGGGAAATGCTCAACATCCCGGTCGCTTCGGTAGGAGAGCAATCGATGCTCGCGGCCTTGGCGATCGGGCAGCGTTTTGCAGTGATTACGGTGTCAGACAAAACCGCCGGGGCAATCGAGCGCGACATCATTGGCTATGGCTTGGGCGACCGCTGCATTGCTCGTCCGGTCCGCACGATTCAGCCCTTTTCGGACGCAGGCCTGCTGCTTGAGGCCGTTCACGCGCCAGCGGAGCGTCTGATTCCAAGGCTCGAGGCGGTGGCACATGAGTGCATCGCCGATGGGGCCGACGTCATCCTGGTGGGGTGTGCTTATTACGGTCCATTGTTGCGCCGCGCAGGCTATCGCCTTGTTCAGGGGACGCAGGTGCCGGTGATGGATTCGTCGACGGTGGCGCTCAAGTATCTGGAGGCCATGGTGGGTGTCGCGCAATGCACTGGCGTGGCCAAGAGCAGTGCCGGCCTGTTCGCCGGTATCACGCCGGCGAACATTGCCCAGGCCCGCAAGAGCCTGGGGCTGGTCTGAGACTCAAGTGGCGGGGGTTGCAGCGAAACCCGGGCGAGGGATCTTGCCCATCAGCATGCACGAAAGGCCTCCGTTGACTTCGATCTCGCTGCCGGTGACATAGGAAGCGCGTTCACTGAGGAGAAACAGCACCGCGTTGGCAATGTCCTCTGGCTTGCCGATGCGGCGAGTCGCGGTGAACGCTTCGCGGGCTTCGGTGATACCGGGATGATCGTAGTAAGGCGCAGTTAGGGCGGTCAGGATCATCCCCGGCGCAACGCAGTTGCTGCGCACGCCGTGCGGTCCCCATTCCACTGCGATCTGCTGCGACAACGCCGATACCGCAGCTTTGCTAGGCGTGTACGCGCCACTGTAGGGCTGTGGGTTGTGGGCTGCGATGGAGCTGATGTGCACGATGCTGCCTGCACCTGCGGTGCGCATCTGACGGCCGAACTCGCGTGCGCACAACAGATAGCCGTTGAGGTTGACCGCCAGCAGCGCATTCCAGTCGGCCAACTCGATCTCGGCCAGGTTCACTGAACGAAGGATGCCGGCGGCATTGATGAGGCAGTCTGTGCTCCCGAGTTCAAGGGCCACGGCTTGCGCGGCGGCTTTTACCTGGGCTTCGTCGGAGATGTCACACGTCAGGCTCAGACGTCGGCCTGGCAGGTGGGCCAGCGTCTCTTGCAGCATTTCGCAGCCTTGAACGTTGCGATCAAGCAACGCGACATGAGCCCCCACCTGAGCCAGAGCGGTGGCGATCGACGCGCCAATTCCGCTGGCTGCGCCGTTCACGACGCAGACCTTGCCCTTCAGGCCGAGCCAGTCATGAGTAGGGGTTAACAGTGAGTCGGTCGTTGTCATTGTAGATCTCCGAAAGGTGGGTGAATCACTCAACGCACAATGTGCGAACACTGCCAGCGTTGCGCTTCAGTGCTCGCTGGATAAGGACGAAGGCAGCGCAAACTGCACTTTTTCTTACTGTTGGCATGCCGCACAGAAGGCCCCGAGGGCGGATGTCGGGACGCAAGAGCGTGCGCAAAAAAAAGCCGCGACTAACTCGCGGCCGAGGGAGAACAAGGGTCAGTCGGCAACGATCGCATAGGTTTCGATCTCGACCTTCTGCCATGGGCGCAGCATCGAGTCGACCTGGATCAGGCTGCTGGCGGGACGAATGCCGTCGAATACTTCGCTGTGGGCCTTGGCAACCGTGGATGCGTCGTTGATATCCCGCAGGTAGACCACGGTGCGGACTACGTCTTCGACACTCATGCCGGCTTCGACCAGCACTTTTTTCACGGTGACGAGAATGGCCTGGGCTTGTTCAAAGGCGTTGCTGTGTTCGTAATCCGGTGACGCGCAAGTGCCCGAAATGTGCAAATGGTTGCCGACGCGCACGGCGCGCGAATAACCGAACACGGCTTCGTACTGACCGCCGGAAGAGATGTTTTGGCGTGCTGCTGTTTTGCTGGTCATGTCGAATCTCTTTAGAGGAAGGAGTGGCTGGCTGAATCTTTCACTCATGGGCTATAGATCCGGCCGGCCCGGGCCTTGGTCAGGCGATTTAGCGGATGTCGGCGCGCACTAGCGCATGAAAACGCCGCCAGCGATACACAACGACTCGCCCGTCACATAGGACGGCTTGGCGCTCAGTTGCCAGACCCAGTCAGCGATCTCTTCAACGCGTGCTGCGCGCTTCAGCGGAATCGACGCAATTGCCGCATCAATACGGCCACCGGCCCGGGTCCCCTCGGTGTCTACCCAGCCAGGCGCGAGGGCGTTGACCACGATGTTGTCGTCCGCCAGTTCGATCGCCAGCGAGCGGGTGATGGAAATCACTGCCGCTTTCGAGGCGCTGTACAGCAGCTGATTCTTGGAAACGGTGAAGGCGTCAACCGAGGCGAAGAATACAATCGCGCCACCGCCGGCCGCTTTCAAGTGGCGGGTGCCGATGCGGGCTATGTTCAGCGAACCCAACACGTTGATATCGAAAATCTTGCGGTAAAGCCCCTCGCTGTAGCTCTCCAGCGATGACGTCGGGAAAATGCCGGCCGCGTTGATGATTGCACGCAGGGGGGCTTTGCCATCCAGTGCGGCATCAACGGCACTGGTCAGCTCGCCTTCGCGAGTGATGTCGCCAACGACCGGGGTGAAGAGCGCACTGCCAGCCTGTTTGCTGGGGGTCAGGTCTACGGCGACGACATGCCAGCCTTCATCCTGAAAGCGCTGAGCGACGGCTTGGCCCATACCCGATGAGGTGCCGGTGATGATGACGCTTGAGTGGGGTGCGTTGTTCATGGTGAGTATTCCAGTCAGGCCAGTTGAGCAATCGGGGTGGCAGGTTGCAGCGCGAGTTCCAGCACATCCAGTTGACTCTGGGTCTCCTGGTAGTTGGCCAGCCATTCACGCTTGATGATGTCGATCCGCGATTCTGCTGGCTGCAGTCTGGCGAACTTCGCAGCCAGGCCTTTCATGCCGCTGGCGCGCAGTTTCAGGAAGCGCATCACCAGCCGGGTCTGATCGCAGTAGACCGGCCATTGCGGACCGCGCGGCGCGCCCATGCCGATGTAGAACAGGCCTTCCAGGCTGGTGGGCAAGGTCATTGCCGCCGTGCGTAGCGGAGCACCTTCACGCCACTCCAGCAGGCTTTCGTCCAGGAACGGGAAGCGCGTGTGGAAACCCGTGGCCCAGACGATGGTGTCGTAGTCACCCTGGCTGCCGTCGCTGAACGTAACGGTCTTGCCCGCGATGCGTTCGATGCCTGGGGCGACCTTGATCCGGCCGTGCTGAATCCAATACAGCAGCAACGTGTTGACCACAGGCGGTTGCTCGTCCAGATCGTAGGATTCAGGCGCAGGCAGTCCGGGATAGTTCTTGTGGGAACCCACGGTTGCCATGATGAGCATGTTCATCACCATGTTCTGCTGCTCGGGCGGCAGTTGCCCCAGGAAAGGCAGCTCGCCACGCGGTACGCCGAAAATGGTCTTGGGCTGGAACAGCTGGCCACGACGGATGACGATCGTGGTGTCCAGGCGAGCCTGAGCGGCGTCAACCGCAAGATCGCAACCGGAGTTGCCGAAACCGACGACCAGTACCTTTCCCTCGACCTGCTTGACGTTGCGGTACTCGCCGGAGTGGATCGAGATTCCTGTGAAACCCTTGACCACCTCAGGCACTTTGCAGTCCCAAAGGTGGCCGTTGGCAACCAGTACACCCGCATAGCGCTTGATGGTGCCGTCGCCCAGGGTGACTTCCCAGCCGGCTTCGCCTTTTTCGCCCAGGGGCAGCAGGCTGCGCACCTCGGTGTTGAAGGTGATTTTCTCGCGCAGGCCGAACGTGTCGGTGTACGCATTCATGTACGCCTTGACCTGATCCCGGCTTGGATACACCGGGTAGTCAGCAGGCATGGGAAAGCCATCGAAGCAGGAGCTGCTCTTCGGGGTAATGAGGTGCAGTGCATCGTAGTCGGTGTTCCAGTGCCCGCCGATGTCGGCGGACTTCTCGAAACAGTCCACGCTGAAACCGGCATCGATCATGGTCTTGAGCGCAGCCAGGCCTGCAGCGCCTGCTCCGATAATGCAGTAATGGAATTGAGTGGACATTGTTGACTCCCCATTCATCGAACGTTGGAAGCGCCTGTTATTGGCGTCCGTGGCTGGAGTATCCAGCTCGGCGAATGGGGGATGAATGGGTGAAACAGAGTGTTTCCTATAGGTCATCCCTATGGCTATTGCGCCTCCAGATGCGCATACAGCGCTTGAATGCGGCTCAAATGGCTGCGCATCAGGTTGATCAGCACCCGAGTAGGCGGAGAAATCGGCGTGTCATGGCGATGAATGAAACCAAATACCTCAAAAATGGGGGGGGTAATCGGCACCCAGCCGAGCCGGTCGGCGAAACCTGTCTGGTGAAGAATGGGGCGTGTGGCGATCACATCCCCGAGCCCTCTTGCCGCGAGTTCAAAACCTGTGACCTGGTGCTCCACTTCAATGATCGGGTCGAGCACTTCGCCGCCTTTGGCAGCCAGTTGAGCCAGTAGTCGGCGGATTGGGTCTGCCGTTCGCCAGCGTGCCTCGGTCAGGATCAGCGGGGCGACGGCAAGATCACTGATGGTCTTGGGGCCGGTCAGGTGATCGGGGTTCGCGCTGATATAGCCGACCTGCGCTGACCATACGGGCTCGCTGACAGCCAGATTCTGCTGTTTGATCGGCAGCATCACCAGGCCCGCCTCGATTTCGCCCTGGCTGACCAGCTCGGCGATCTCCGAGGAGTTGTAGCCTACGATCTTGATGCGCATATCGGGGTGCTGGGTGCGAAACTGCTCGATCAGGTCGGTCAGGAAGTAGAGGTGCGCGGTGCCGAACGTCCCGAAGCTGGCAACTCCTCCGGTCAGTTCCCGCACGGCCTGTACAGCCTCGTAACCTTGGCGGGCAGAGGTCACCATCCCTTGGGCAAACGGCTGCAATCGCCGTCCGGCCTCGGTGAGCACCAAGCGACGGTTGGTACGAATGAACACGTGGGTGCCCAGATGCTCTTCCAGGCGCAGGATCTGCTCGGACAGGGAAGGCTGGGCGATGTTCAGGCTCTCGGCGGCCTTGGAGAAAGTGCCATGCTCGATGGCGGTCAGGAAGTAGGTGAGCTGCTGTAACGTCATTGGAAACCATCAACCGTTTGGCGTTGAGTAATGACTGCATCAGCGCAGTCCATGGCGCGAGGCAGTGACCTCGGGCGAGCCGGTGAGCTTGTAACACGACAAACAGATGACGCGAAGTCCATTGGCAACACTAGTCGAGTCTGAGCGCCATGTGGCGAACTCAGCTCCAACGGCAGATGCGGAGCATACGTCAGTGACTGGATAAGCGTCACAGAGCATCTCCCGTTAGCCCTTTCCAGTGTCGGTCGGCACATCTGGCTTTATACAAGGCGTTCTCTCCATAGCTATCGCCTATAGCTTGCAACGTGAACCCGCGCTTCATCGGCAGGGTTTTTCCGTGCAAAGTCTGTGTCCTGCCGCAACGCTGTCTTCGTGTCTTTCAGACGTTTCAGACGTAGCCCTTATGGGCGCATGGCCTGAAGACGGCACAGTGTGCCTCCTGACTTCGTTTGAAGTCGGGACTGATTTACTCGGACATCAATGAGGGAGCTGGACGTGAACATCGGAGTCCCACGGGAGATCTGTACAGGTGAAACTCGGGTTGCTGCAACGCCGGAAACCATCAAAAAGCTCATTGGCCAGGGTCATAAGGTCACCGTCCAGTCAGGCGCCGGCATTACCGCCAGTGTCACGGACAGTGCCTATGAAGCGGCAGGTGCTTCAATCGGCAGCGCTGCCGATGCCTTCGGCGCCGAGCTGATCCTCAAGGTCGTCGCGCCCAGCGACAGTGAACTGGCTTTGATCAAGGCCGGTACTGTCGTCATCGGCATGCTTAACCCCTTCAACAACGAGATCATTGCCAAGATGGCCGAGTGCGGGATTACCGCTTTCGCCCTCGAAGCCGCACCACGGACTTCCCGTGCGCAGAGTCTCGATGTTCTGTCCTCGCAAGCAAACATCGCCGGTTACAAATCGGTGCTGCTGGCCGCGCATCACTATCCGCGCTTCATGCCGATGCTGATGACCGCTGCCGGGACCGTGAAGGCTGCCCGCGTGCTGATCCTCGGTGCAGGCGTTGCCGGTCTGCAAGCCATCGCCACGGCCAAACGTCTTGGCGCAGTGATCGAAGCGTCCGACGTTCGCCCTGCGGTGAAGGAACAGATCGAGTCGCTGGGTGCCAAGTTCGTCGACGTGCCTTACGAGACTGACGAAGAGCGCGAAGCAGCGGTCGGCGTGGGCGGTTACGCGCGTCCGATGCCTGCCAGCTGGATGCAGCGTCAGGCCGTTGCCGTTCACGAACGCGCCAAGCAGGCGGATATCGTGATCACTACCGCGCTGATTCCGGGCCGCAAGGCGCCGGTGCTGCTGAGTGCCGAAACCGTGTCGCAGATGAAGCCCGGCTCGGTGGTCATCGACCTGGCCGCGGCCCAGGGCGGCAACTGCCCGCTGACCGTGGCTGATCAAGTAGTGATCGAGCATGGCGTGACCATCGTCGGCCACACCAATCTGCCCGCATTGGTCGCTGCCGATGCTTCTGCTCTTTATGCACGCAACCTGCTGGACTTCCTGAAGCTGGTCTTCACCAAGGAAGGTCAGTTCGAGATCAACCTCGAAGACGACATCGTCGCTGCGTGCCTGATGTGCCGCGACGGTCTGATCGTCCGCAAGAACGGCTGAGGATAAAAACAATGGAAGACATGCTGATCTCCCACGGCGTTTATAACCTGATCATTTTCGTGCTGGCGATCTACGTCGGCTATCACGTGGTCTGGAACGTCACCCCTGCGCTGCACACCCCGTTGATGGCCGTGACCAACGCCATCTCGGCGATCGTCATCGTCGGCGCCATGCTGGCAGCTGCACTGACCGTCACCCCACTGGGCAAGACCATGGGCACCCTCGCCGTCGCACTCGCGGCGGTTAACGTGTTTGGTGGTTTTCTGGTTACCCGCCGCATGCTGGAAATGTTCAAGAAAAAGGCTGCTCCTAATAAGAGCCCAGCCAAAACTGAGGTGCCGAAGTAATGAGCATGAACCTCGTCACCCTGCTGTACCTCGTTTCGGCGATCTGTTTCATCCAGGCCCTCAAAGGCCTGTCGCACCCGACCACCTCCCGTCGCGGCAACCTGTTCGGCATGCTCGGCATGGGCCTGGCGGTGCTGACCACGATTGGCCTGGTGTTCAAGCTGGCTGCGCTGTCCACCGACGGCGCCAGCGCCGGTATCGGCTACATCATCGTAGGCCTTTTGGTCGGAGGCACTGCCGGCTCGATCATGGCCAAGCGGGTCGAAATGACCAAGATGCCAGAGCTGGTCGCCTTCATGCACAGCATGATCGGTCTGGCAGCGGTGTTCATTGCTATCGCGGCAGTAGTCGAACCTCAGTCGCTGGGCATCGTCGCGCATCTGGGCGACTCGATCCCGACTGGCAACCGTCTGGAGCTGTTCCTCGGCGCGGCGATTGGTGCGATCACCTTCTCCGGTTCGGTCATCGCCTTCGGCAAGTTGTCGGGCAAGTACAAGTTCCGCCTGTTTCAGGGCGCACCGGTACAGTTTCCCGGTCAACACAAGCTGAACCTGATCCTGGGTCTTGCCACGCTGTTCTTCGGACTGATGTTCATGTTCACCGGCAGCCTGTTCGCCTTCAGCGTCATGCTGATCCTGGCGTTCGTGATCGGTGTGCTGCTGATCATTCCGATTGGCGGCGCGGACATGCCGGTGGTCGTGTCGATGCTCAACAGCTACTCGGGCTGGGCAGCGGCCGGTATCGGCTTCTCGCTGAACAACTCGATGCTGATCATCGCAGGCTCCCTGGTGGGTTCGTCGGGTGCGATCCTGTCGTACATCATGTGCAAGGCCATGAACCGCTCGTTCTTCAACGTGATCGGCGGTGGTTTCGGTGGCGCGGCAGATGCGGGCGCAGCAGCAGGCAGCAAGGAAGCCCGCCCGGTGAAATCCGGTTCGGCTGACGACGCAACGTTCCTGCTGACCAATGCCGACACCGTGATCATCGTGCCGGGCTACGGGCTGGCGGTGGCACGCGCGCAACACGCGCTTAAAGAGCTGACCGAGAAGCTGACTCATCGGGGCGTGACCGTTAAGTATGCGATCCACCCGGTGGCCGGTCGTATGCCTGGCCACATGAACGTCCTGCTGGCCGAGGCCGAAGTGCCTTACGATCAGGTGTTCGAGATGGAAGACATCAACTCCGAGTTTGGTCAGGCCGACGTGGTGCTGGTGCTCGGCGCCAACGACGTGGTCAACCCTGCGGCGAAGAACGATCCGAAGTCGCCTATCGCCGGCATGCCGATTCTGGACGCCTTCAAGGCCAAGACCATTATCGTCAACAAGCGCTCGATGGCCAGCGGCTATGCCGGTCTGGACAACGAACTGTTCTACCTGGACAAGACCATGATGGTTTTCGGTGACGCCAAGAAAGTCATCGAAGATATGGTCAAGGCTGTCGAGTAACCGGCCCGGTAAATGTTGTGGATTTAGCAGCTCCCCACTCGGGATTAGGGGGCGACCGTACTCGGCGCCTAATCCCGGCTGCCAACGGGCCTTCTAGGATGTTTCCATGCTAGGGGTAATGTTTCAGCACATGCGTGCTTATATGATCAGGGCCAGATGACCGCTTTGGCCGGTTAGCGACGGTCTGACTTCGACCGTCGCTATGCATGGTCAAACCTCAGTCTGTTCCGCCATCTCCAGGGCGTCATCGACCTCAATCCCAAGGTATCGAACAGTGCTCTCCAGCTTCGTATGGCCGAGCAGCAACTGAACCGCCCGCAGGTTCTTCGTCCTGCGATAGATCAGTGATGCCTTCGTACGTCTCATTGTGTGTGTGCCATACATGGCTGGATCAAGGCCCACGGCTTTCACCCAGCCTTTGACGATACGAGCGTATTGACGAGTAGATAGATGGTCTGAAGTATGCAGCCGGCTAGGAAAAAGGTAGTCCTCGCTGCGTAGCTGGGCCTGATGTATCCAGGCCCCGAGAGCAGATCGTGTTTGCTCAGTGATCTCAAACTGCACAGGCCGCTGCGTTTTCTGCTGCATCACCATGGCTCGTGATGATAAGTGCTCGCCATGAGCAACATCGCGCACGCGGAGCTTGGTTAAGTCGCAGGCTCGAAGCTTGCTGTCGATGGCCAGATCGAAGAGAGCCAGATCTCGGGTTCTTTCCGCAATTTGAAGCCTTACTCGGATGGCCCAGATATCTCTCAGTCGGAGTGGGGTCTTCTGCCCGACCAGTTTTCCTTTGTTCCAGGGCTGACGTCTGCAGGTGGCGATGATGTTCATGACAAGTCCTCCACGTGTGGAAGGACAAGGATGGCTAATCGGAGCAACGGTCGCTAACCGGCCTGGAGCGGCCAGTCATGAAGGGTAGTAAATGACCAGTACTGGGCGGTTCGAGTAAAGAAACGAATCTGTGTTCTTCTCTCGCTCCCAGCCTAATGTTCACACCCACAGCGGCGCAATCGAAGCGAAGAGCAGAGCCCCCAGAAACCTGTTCAACAGTCGCCACTGCCTTTCGGTTTTCAGCGCGCGCGCCAGCACTACCCCGGCGACGCACCAGAGCGCGAGCGACGCCATCGACAACACGGCGAATACGAGGCCGAGCAATACGGCCAAGCCTTCTGCGCTGTGGGTCAGGGAAGCAAATGAGGCGGCGGCACTCAGAGTCATCGCCCAGGCCTTGGGGTTCTGCCAGAGCAGGCCGATCCCACCGATAAACCGCGATGGTTTCTGCGTAACGGCCGCTTTACCGGGCTGGCCGCGCAGCGCGATCTGCACGGCAAGCCAGAACAGATAGAGCGACCCCAGCAGCTTCATAGCCAGTTGCAGCGCCGGCACCGCTAGAATCAGCCCGCCCAGGCCAAGCGCAGCCGCCACGGCCATGCTGGCCAGGCCGAACGAGATACCGGACAATAACGGAAACGAACGCCACCAACCGAAGGTGGCGCCAGAAGCAGTTGCCAAGGTGGTGGCGCCGCCGGGACTGATGGTGGCGACCAGCACAAACAGAACAAGTGGCAAATAGGCGTCGAGCATGCTGAAAATTTCCTTGGGTGAGAATCGACTAGATAGACAATCTGCCTCTAGTATGGAAACTAATATTAAGAATTCTCAGGATTACAAACTGTAATGGCCAAGGCTCTACGCACCTTCGATCTGGTATTGCTACGCACCTTTGTGGTCGTTGCCGAACGACGCAGCATGACCGCCGCCGCCAACTCCCTGCACCTCACCCAAGGTGCCGTCAGCCAGCAGATCCGCAAGCTGGAAGAGCTGCTGGGCGAGTCACTATTCATTCGCCAGCGGCCCGGCATCCGGCTCTCGCCGCTGGGCGAGCGACTGATCGCCAAGGCGCGCCAGATGCTTGCGCTCAACGACCAGCTTTGGACGGAGCTGCACGGCAATCCCGTGCAAGGCATCGTGCGCCTCGGCGTGCCTTATGACCTGGCCGGCACCTGGATAACGCCGGCGCTCAGAGCGTTTATGGCCACCTATCCGCAGGTAGAACTGTCAATAAAATGCGGCGCTTCGCCCGAGCTGATACAAGCCACTGTCAACGGCGAACTGGATGTGGCAATTGCCGAAGAAGTAGTCGAGCAGGCAAGCGGCGAATGCCTGTCCATCGAGCGCCTGGTCTGGGCGGGTGCCAAGGGCGGCGCGGCGTATCTGAGGTCGCCGTTACCCGTCTCAATGGTCGCCGAAACCTGCGTATTTCGCTCGCCCGTTATTGCCGCGTTGCAGGCCCAGGACCGGCCTTGGAAAACCCTGTTCGAAAACGGCAGCCTGGAGGCCACGATTACCATGGTCAGAATCGACCTTGCGGTGTCCGTATGGTTGCAGTCCACGCTGCCCAGCGGCCTCGACATCCTGCCACCAGACGCCGCGCTACCCGAGCTGGTCCCCATAGCCATTACGTTGCACCGCGCCACGACATCGCAAAGTGCCGCGAGTGAGGAGCTGATTCGGCATATTCGAGCGCATCGTGCGGGAGGTTGATGCGGGGAGAGCTCAAGCGATTGGTGGCGGGTTTATTTTCCAGCCTGAATGTCCGTTGTTGGCCGATAGCGGCCGTCTAACAACGGTAGCCGTTCATCGTTAGCTGTCGCTTATCGTATTGGAGAACGCGCCCCAGATTCAGGAAAGCATGAGAGGCAGCCACGCACTGAGGGCAATCGGTCCCACTCTGGCCTTCCCCCTCTACCAATGCTTAGCGAGTCCCAGGTGCCGGGATAGTTTTAGAGATAGACGGATCATCACATAGAAATAAAATCCTGACGGATCAGATAGTTAAAAACTTTTTCGACTCTTGATGCCGCACCAGACAAAACAAGGGCTCGCAGAAATGCGGGCCCTTCGTTTTTACGTCTCACGTACAATTGCACGTACAAAAAACGCTATGACTGGTTGCTGATCGAAGTTATCCACAGTCGATCTCGACCACCCCTCTAAAGCCACTTCGCACCTGCTCACACCCATCACGGCGTCCTGCCGACATCACACACTCCTCTCATTTCGAGCACCACCAAGGGCGATTTGGCACATCGGCTCCTCGTTCACAAGCCCGTAAGCCGCATCGGCGTAAAGCAGAATTTCTAGCAACTCCTCTTCGTCGACAAGGCCTACGCGGTGCAGCGCTTCGGCGTGGCCATGCCAGCGTTCAAGGGCGGATTCACGCCGCGCCGCACTTCCCGTATCGCGCTTCTCGTCGTCCATGTTCAGTTCCTCGCGTGATCGCGGATGCTGTGCGTTACTACACCCCAGATATCAAAGTCGTCCCCTTCCATGATGAAACGGTCGGGGTATTTTCTGTTTGCCGAGCGCAGCACCGTGTGACAGCTCACAAAGGCGAGGTACTTGACCAGCGGTTGCTGATTGACGACGCCGATGATGACCTGCCCGGCCTTGGCGTCGATCCCCTTGTCCACAATCAGCAGGTCACCACAGAAGATGCCCGCCCCCTCCATGCTGTCGCCCTCAACCTTCACCAGGTAAGTGCCCGGCGCGCGGATGTTCAGGAGCTCATCCAGTGAAAGGTCCAGGTGGTCAGGCGCCGTGTCGTCATTCAAAGCGGCACCACCACGACTGGAAGTAGAACGCCTCTTCGATCTGCTCGATGCCGGAAATAATAAGGCCCTGGGTACCCATGCTCGTCACGCTGGCATCGAGAAGCCTTGGCAAAGCATCCCGCGCGTGGCCGACGCTGTTCAAAATGAAGGCTTCCCGGGTAATGCGGCCGAGGGCGGAGCACTGAGACTCAACGATCTGCACGTCGCCTTTGAACGGCGGGAGCTTGCTGAGCTGGTCTTTCGGCACTGCGACACCCATCTGGCGGCGCGGAGTGATCAGGACGTACATGGGAAGTCTTCGCTTGAAATGACTGTATATGCGTACAGTTAACTAAGCGCGAGGATTTTGGTCAACACTGTATAAGCCGATTTGCGACAGGTGACCTTATGTGCGGACGCTACTCGATCTACGAGCCAATGGACCACTACCTCAAGACGCTTGCTCCAGAGCAGTTAGTCATCAATGGATACGACCTTTGGCCGATCGAGCGATACAACGTCGCGCCGACGACTCGCGTCGAGATCATCAGACCGACCGGTGACGGCCTGAGTGTGGACAAGGCGCGTTGGGGATGGTCGCCATTTTGGGCGAAAGGTGAAGGGAAGCGCCCCGCCCCGATCAATGCCAGGGTCGAAACGGTGATGACAGGGAAGTACTTCAAGCAGCTCTGGCCGACCGGCCGGGCCCTGGCTCCAGCCAATGGCTGGTTTGAATGGGTCAAGGATCCTAACGATCCGAAGAAGAAACAGCCCTAATTCATCAGGCTGAAAGAGGAAGGCCCGATGTTTTTCGCCGCACTGGCGGAGGTGCATCAGGGGCTTGAGCCGGCCCCGCAGGACGGTTTCGTGATCATCACCGCCGAAAGCGACCAAGGCATGGTCGACATCCACGATCGGCGGCCGGTGGTGCTGAGCCCAGAGCACGCCCGGGAATGGGTGGATCCCGAAACGACGCCAGAGCGCGCCGCCGAGATCGCAAAGGAGTGCTGCAGGCCGACGGAGGAATTCACCTGGTTTGAGGTAAGCAGGGATGTTGGAAACGTCCGAAATCAGGGCGAGCACCTGATAAAGCCGTCAAAGCCTAATCCCAGTTCATGATCACCAGCTCACCTGTCACCGCGGCTTTTCCGGTTCTAGGGTTTGCAGTGCTGTACCTGATACTCAGCTCCTGCATCCGAAAGCCCGCGAACACCTCGCGGATGTCGGGGTGGTCATTGATGCTGACCATCACCTTCCCTTGGCACCTGCGCATGAAATCGGCCATCGCCTGATACTCGTCGAGTCCGAAATCCGTCCCGTACCCTTGGGTCTGCCAGTACGGCGGATCCATGTAATGGAACGTGTGGGGCCGATCGTATTTTTCAGCGCACTTCAGCCAGGGCAAGTTCTCCACGTAGGTGCCCGCCAGACGCTGCCAGGCATCCGAGAGCGTTTCCTCGATGCGCAGCAGGTTGATCGGGCGTCCAGTGGTGGCGGTACCGAAGGTCTGGCCGGTTGCTTTCGCGCCGAAGGCGTGGTGCTGCAGGTAGAAGAACCGGGCGGCGCGCTGGATGTCAGTCAACGTTTCCGGCCGGGTCATCTTCTGCCACTCGAAAATCTGACGTGAGCTGAGCGCCCACTTGAACTGGCGTACGAATTCCTCGAGGTGGTTCTGCACAACCCGGTACAGGCTGACCAATTCACCATTGATGTCATTCAAGACCTCGACCTTTGCGGGCTCCGGCCTTTTGAAATAAAGCGCTGCGCCGCCGGCGAACACTTCAACGTAGCAATCATGCGCTGGGAAAAGCGCGAGCAACGGTTTTGCAAGGCGACGTTTGCCGCCCATCCACGGAACAATCGGGTTGGTCATTATGCAAGCCTTTACTGTATGGATAAACAGGTGCTAGGCTCGCCGCGCTTTGTGCACAGAGCGGGAGCCTTGGCTGGACTTGCAGGGATAGTCTGCGGTTCGGTGGCCAGCCTGGATGTTGACGCATCCTGCTGGCCGCTCCTTTGTGTGTTGCGAAGTACTAATTCTCGGTCGTGATTCCATCCATAAACCACGACCTCATCAACATGCCCGCAGCTGTAAGGCAGAAGCTCGATCAACTGCTGTCCACCCTCAACCGCGCCAGTAACTACGATGATGCAGAGCGCGCCGGGATTCGGGCGGAAAGCTTCGTGCCAGAAGGCGAGCGGTTGAAAGCGCTGCAGCCAGCGTCGATCGATACGCTCTACCTTGTGACTGAGCAGTCCGTCGAGTCACGTACCGGCTAGGTTGCAGTGCAGGCCTGCCATCCGCACAATCGCCGCCCAGCGCTGATGTCGGCGGCTGTGCGAACGAAGTTCTTTCAGCAAGAACACCGATTATCGAGGTGATATGCAGACTGGATCGGAAACTGTCATGCTCCAAGCCGAACTTTTCATCCATGAGATACAGACGGCTTCTTCGCTTGAGACCGCCGAACTGGACACCCTTCGCGCGGGCGCCTATCTGACGCAAGCACTGGCCGGCAGACTTATCAGCAGGGAGGAGTTTGACCTACTTTCCCGCGCTGTAGGCGAGAGTCTGCGTGACTGGCGCCCTCCACCGGTCGACGAACACGCACCGCATCGCGGTGATCTACCGTAGAGGTCGAACGTTTGGCATTCTTCCGCCTACGAAGCGAACGCGGCTCTGGGCATGCTGGATGATTCAAAAAATGTACATAGCAGACGCGCTGGCATGGAAAAGCAAAAATAGCAAAGGGCACGGATGGTATTAGGATCAACCCGGACGATGGATCAGAGTTGAAATACTGGTCAAATAAGTTTGGAGTGACGAAACAAGAAATCCTTACCGCCGTCGGCGAAGTAGGTGATTCCTCAACCGCAGTCACGAACTATTTTAAACCCCATCGCTGAACTTCGTATTTTCGCATGAGGCAATCGCGTTACTCTTTCGTTATCGGTAACGCTTGCTCGACTAATTCCGCAAGGCGGTCTTCGAAAGCCCGCCTATAGGCTTCAGCCAGCAGAGTGAACTGCGCCGGGCTAATGGCGTTCACCAGCCCGAGGCCCGTGCCCACCCCGAGCGCGCGGCCATGGGCGTGGGTCAAATGAATGAGAGTATCCGCAGCCCAGATGCGTTCCAGACACATTTGTAGCCCCTGTTCGAGGCAGTGGTTTAGCCGCAATGCCCGAAGGATACGTTGCGGATCAGAGGCCGAATTAAGCAGGCGGTAGGCCATAAAGCTTTTCCTGTGCCAGTGAAGTCGGAACTGCGTTTACACAGCGTCAGGGAATACCGGCAACCAGCTTGCCCCAAAGCAGCCTGTGAAGGAAGTTCAGACCTTTCGAATACCGATCTGGCCGACCTTAACCCTCGAATCAAGCGCGATGCCTGCAGCCAGGTACAGGCCCATCCTCCAACTGATCACCGTCTCGGTCGCGTCGAAACTACAGCGCTGAGTCTCCAGCGCGCCCTTCCAGTTCGCAGGCAGAGTGAACGGCTCCTGGTATTTATCCATCGAGCGGTAATACACGAGAGACGAGCTTCCGCCGACCGGCTTGGTGATGATCAGCTCAGCTTCCCATCCCAAAATGCCCCGGGAGGTGCCCACGATTTCCGGCGCGGCCACCATCTCGATCACATCACCCACCGCCAGATTGCTCAGGGTCACGTTCGCTGTGGGCTGAACGTAGATGTATCCGCCAGCGGCTGCCATGGTTCCGCTGAGCTCAATGCACTGAGCCTCACCATACGCGGCGGGCTCTTTGTACCAGCGCGTCGCCACACCCGCCAGGCCGGAGCCCGAGGCTTTGTAACTGTCCGCCAGCGCCGAACCGGCTACCGGGTTCACTGATGCGTTGATTGCGCCACCAGTGCCGACGAGCAGGGGATTTAAATTAAGGCAGCCGAACGGGCGGATCGCCGAGTACAGATCGGCGGCGTCCATCGGCAGCGGCACGCCGAAGAACTCAAAATTGGCATTGATGATCGGCACGCAGCGGGATTGGATGAAGTCGGCGCCGATCAGGTTCGGATGGAGATCATCGACGGTCATGTCCTGTGTGAACCCGTCCCAAATATTGACCACCGGTACGAACTGTCGGACGTAGCCCAGCACCCAGTCCTTGTAGGCGATCGCGTCCGTCAGCGCCTGGCCGGACAGCGCCTTGGTGCCGAATCGCGGCGTGCCGGTACCGACGATCAGGTACTTGCCGGGCGTGTTCTGGAATGCGGTGATCGCCTTCATCACGTTAGCCTTGCTGTCGGCCAGCGTCATGCCTGGCGTCGTGCTGTCGTTGGTGCGCGATAGCAGCATCCACAAATCGGCAGTGGCAGAAGTCAGACAAGCCGGAAGCCGCGCCATAAACTGCCCAGTGTGGTCGCCGACCTTCCCCTGATTGTCCAGGTAGCTCGGGAACAGACCGGTCTTGGCCGCGATCGCACCAGCGTAGCCGTAAGCTTCGGTGCCGTACGCTTTGGGGTCAACCGTGTGGCAGTTCGCGCTAAAACTGTCACCAAGCAAGCCCAGACCGCGACGGATGCGGCGGCGAGGTACCGCAGTGCTGATGAGCAGACTCATGACGAAATCTCAAATACGGCGCCGCCAACTGGCGTAAAGCGTGTTTGCGAATACCCAAGATCGAGACGCCAGGCGCCGTCCTGGGCGAACACATCAGACACAACCCAATCAGCGCCCACCTGCTTTTCGACCTTCACGCTTCCACCGTTTGCTTTGACGGCGAGCGTTACCGGCGCCAGGCTCGCCGGGGCAATGTATTGCTGAGATTGCATCTTCATCTCCTAATTTGAATCATGCTGAGAGCCAATCGGTGGGCGGCCGATTAAGGTACGTCGCGGAAGAAAACGTGGTTGCCCAGTTTCAGCGTTCGCTTCGCCTTGGCGGCCCAGTCCGGCGGCTTAGGCATGGTGGTCGCGTAATAGTGGGTCGCCCCGCCGGTGGGGTCCGGCACTTTGCCGTCGATCACCTGGTCAGCAGCAATTCGGCACTGCGCCAGCTCGCGGAAAGGGATTGCGCGCGCGCCGCTCAGGAACTGATAGTTCGGATCGTTCCGGTTCCAGCAGCTGAACTGGTACGGCTTCTGGCACACGCCGGCGTAACCCTCCCCCCACCACGACTTGTCCCTGCCGTCGTCCACGCGATTGCGGATCGTCCAGGCCACGGCCACCATCCCGGCTAGGCCCTCGCCGCGCGCTTCGCCCCACAGGGTGCGCGCCAGCACATCACGATCTTTCTCGGTCACGGTCATGCGGTTTTCTCCAGGCGTAAAAAAGCCCGCATATGGCGGGCATTGGTCGGCGGCTGATTAGGCCGAGGCGGAAGGGTCCGGGGCTGCGGGCGTCTCGGGTACCGCCTTCGATGTGATCGTGACCTTCGCGGAGTAGGTGTTGAGCAGCTGGGCAGTCCGAATTAGGGACTGAGGGAAGGCCTGCAGGATCTCGCGGGCCTTGGCGTCAGCTTCGTCAGCGGTCGCGTATTCAACCTGATTGTTCGGATCGAAAGCGTTGCTGCCGTTGATGATAATAAAGGGCATTTGATTCTCCAACTTGGTTTCAGGTATGTGTCTTACAACTTTAGTTAAAAGGGAATGGCAAGTTATCCGTTCTGATGACCAGCGCAGTGGGGTATCTGTCAGTAGCAAGTTGTTCAATCGTTGGTGTGATTGACTGATTAGTATTAGCCCGTAGTTCGGTTGTCGCTGCAGCTGTGCCGAACATGAAGCTAATGCCGCCGACTCGGCCGTAGGCGCCTTCAGACATACCGACAATTTGCAGTGACGGTTGCGTCCACCACGCTCTGCATAATCTCGCATAGTTCAAAAATGCAGCGTATTCGATGCCCGCAGGTAGAGCTACGTCAGCAACATAGTGCCAGATCGGCGATTTGCCGTTATCCCACGACTGAATAGCTTGCCAAGAGCCCCCGGCGATGGGATTCAGCCATCTGCGGTAGGCATCCGGATTTGCGGGAGCTGGCGTCTGGATGGAGTAAAGCACGTTGAGCGGTGGCTGAAGCGAATTGAAAGATATGCTGCCGTCAGCTCTACGAGTTTTCAGCCAAGGCTTGTTCCCTGGCACGTTGTCAGACATCAGATCGAAGACATAAGCCTTTGTATTCTGGTCACCTCCGTTATAAAAAAACTTGATTGTATTTCCTGAGCGATAAGTTCCTGCGAGCTGTCCCTTTCCCACGATGAAACAAATAGGGTTTATTGCGTTGTTAACAGTAATGGAAAACATCTGCTCGCCGGACACACCGGAGCCGGGATTATAATTTCTCCCGTTATCGGGGTCCGCACTGTCGGCCCGAAGGTAATATCTATACCAGCGCTCATCAGGTGTTAGATATGCACTTTTTACAAGACCATGTGTGATGTACTGCGTATCAAACAACGCCGTGCCGTCAGGCTTTCTTACAATTAACCCCGCCATTAGTAATACCCATAGAAGATCCGGCAATTAGCTGCAAAGTAGCCCCAGCCATTCGGATTAAAAGAGTAAGCCCAGCTCAGCGTATTGCCGGATAGCGTAACAGCGGGCTTCTTTCCTTTCTCACGCTGCAGGTCAACCAGCGGGACGACCACGTAGTACATTGTTTTACCAGCAGGCGGTGACGGCAGCGCTGCACTGCCATCCGCCCCGTTGGTATCAACTGAACCCATGTTCTGGCTGATCCTCATCGTCATGTCGAGGATCACCTGCCCGGCCTGGTTACGAATGATCAGCCCGGCCATTAGAGCGACAGCTCCAGCATGACGACACCTCCGGAAACCGCGAATAGGCCGTCTTCCCGAAGGAGCATGTACTTACCCTGAGTGGCCTTGTTCTGCATCGTGATCTGCCCTGTGTTGAAGTCCAGCGACATCACCGGCTGCCCATAGTTGGTGAACGTGGAGGAGTAGACCCCCTGGCCAATGAGCGCATTCGCGATCGTCGCCTTCTTGATAACCGCGTCAGCGATGAAAACCTGACCATTCTCAATGATGAACGGCGATGTCACTGTCCCGCCGTTGTTCAAGTCTGCCGATCCGTTCAAAACGGCGAACTGCCCGGCATTGACAATGAACTGAGATTGCACCGCGCCGCTGGCATTGCTCAGGCCCACGCCAAAACCGGCCGTGAAGTATCGCCCGTCACTGGTGATCCCCATTTTTACGACGTATGAGGAAGAGACCTTGCCAGAGGTATCGGCGATAACGCTGGCCTGTGTTTGCAGCGCCGCTCCCTGATTGCCGACAACGGTGTTCAGGTTGTTGATCTGCGAGGCCTGAGACGTGATCGTGTCGCCTTGTGACGTAACGGTCGTCTGAAGCGAGTTCAGTGCGGACGAACTGGCCTTAGTTGCGAGGCCGTTGCTGCCATTGTTTACCGTGCTTTCCAGCGACGTGATCCGGGAAGCGCTGCTGGTGGTTGTACCCTCAACTTTCGTGACGCGAGTTGTCAGCGTGTCGAGTGCTGAAGCGCTGGCCTTTGTTGCCAGCCCAGTGGCGGTGTTGTTGATTGTCGACTCAAGCGTCGTTGTCCGCGCGGCCGTGCTCGTTAAATTGCCTTCTGCGCTGGTAACGCGGTTGGTAAGTGCGTCCAGCGCGGAACTGCTTGCAGAGACGCCAGCTCGACCAATAACAATCCAGTCGACGTCGAAAGCGCTGCCGTTAGAGTTTCCGAGATCGAATCGCAGCGATGCGATCGTGCTAGTCAGCCAGTCGTTGCCGCCTGCGGTCAGCGCCGCCATGTCGTACTCGAGAACAGCCGAAGCCCCGACCGCAATGTTGGGGTTGGGAATCCTCTTTACGTAGGACTCACCCAGCTGCGTCCGCGTGCTCGTTGCGTAGTAACAGGAACCATCCCAGTCCGTGGCGGGGTTCCCTGCCCTTCGCGTCAGCGAGATCCTCACTTTGCTGTAAAGCGAACCGTTCAAGGTCAGCCCGTTGATCTGGAAGTCTGACGTACCACCCCGGGAGCAGGAAAGCTCAGAGTCGAGCCGATGCCCGCCCACCCTTCGGCCGAGCTATCAAAATTCCACAAACAGCCTGGCGCTGGATCGACCCCGGCATTGTTCACGGCGTTTCTGAGAGTGGTGATATCGGAACTGTTGCTCGTAATGGCCGTGCCTTGTTGGCTAACGGTCGATTGCAGCGAGGCCACGGCCGTTGAGGTCGCCGACGCTTGGTTTTCTACTGCTTGAACCGACGGCGTATAGGCTGTTGCTACAGTGCCGTCCTGAAACTGAATGTTGTCGACCTCCATCCAAGCATCAACGGTTGCGCCGGATCGGTTGAACATCCGTGCCGGGTAGAGTTGTACCCGGGTGGCGCCGACCGGGCACTGAGCGGTTAGCGTTAAGCGCGTGAAGCTGCCGGTGATCACTGTCTCGGCGAGCTGCGGCGACGATACGACAGCACCCGCTTCGTTGACGAAGACGATGTACATCGAGAACCGAGTACCCGCGACCGGAGACATCCGAACATAGGAACTAAGCGTGTACCACTGGCCGGGAACCACCTTCGGACGAGGTCCGTCGGCAGGCAAGAAGTACATGCCGACGTAATCGCCGTTCAGCAGCGCGGACTTCGCGATGCGCAGTGCCTTGACGCTACTGGACAACGGCGAATCAACCTGGGAAAGCGCTGGAGGAGCGCCAGAGTTGTAGTCCATCTGCCAATAGACAGGACGGTCGCCGAGGCTTCCCCATGTTTCGAAGGAGCTGTTTGGTAGCATGTTCTCGCCGCCGGCGCTCCCCAGACTATTGTTCAGCGTAGTGATCTGACCGCTGATGCTGGTCAAGCCGTTTTCTGTCTGAGTTACACGGCCCGTAAGCGCAGAGGTTGCTGAAGCCTGAGCCGCCAAACTCTCTTTGACGATCTGCTGGTTGTCGCGCCAACCCGTAACGACGGTGCCAGCCTCGATTTGATACCGGTCAACCTCTACAAAGCCCGCATTAATTGTGGCCGAACCGTAGACCACGAAAGCGGCCTGCACCCTTGCTGTTGTGGCCTGCGCCAACGTAAAGACAACTTGCAGACGCTGCCATGCACCGGTCGCAGATACCAGAGAAGTCTGATAGGTCTCCGTCCCGGCTCCGGCCTCGGCGAACGCGTTGACCTGGATCTTGATCTGCAACCCGGCAGTAGCGCGGATATACACTGATGCTGCAAAGGTTTGGCCGGACACTGCGCGAAACGCCGTGCCGGATATCCGTTGCCAGATCGTCGTGCTCATTCCGGTCAAGTCGATGCGCTGGCACACTCCACCCGGATCAATCCCAGATACAGGCAAGCTCGGGACGCGGACGCCACCTGCGGCATCGAAAACCCAACCGTCCGCCACGGTTGCGCCAGCGGCAAACTTTTCAAAAGAAGGGTTGTAAACGAGGTTTTCCCCGCCCACGCCCGCCAGATTCGTGTTTATCGTGGTGATCGCCGTGCCAGCCGCCGTGAGGTCCGTGCCCTGCTGCGTGACCTTGTTGCTCAATGCCTGGACGGTGGAGGCGTCGGCTTTCCCAGCGACCGAGTTCTGCAGGCCGGTAATGGCCGTGCCTTGGCTGCTGATGCTGTTCTCCGCGGTTGTGACGCGGCTCGACAGGCTGCTGACAACGGACGAGTCCGCCTTGCCGGTCAGCGACGTTTGCAGGCCGCTGATCTGACTGGCTTGCGAAGTGTTCACGCCCTCGATGCTGGTGATCTTGGTTTCGGCGGTGCTGACGCGCGCGGCGAGGCCATTCGCTGTCTGCACTGCCTGGCCAACGTTCAGCCAATAGGCAGTGTTTGGCGGCGGCGTGTTGACCGGCACGTTCTGGGTGGCCTGATAAATGACTCCGTCAGCGCCGAGCACGCCTTGCCCGGCAGTGTATGTATCGGTCGGCTTGTACGGCATCGAGTCGGCCAGGTCGCCGATCTGGTCAATTTGCTCCTGCAGCTCGTTTTTGACTTCGGTGACGGTGTTGTTCACCTCGGTGATTCGCTGGCCCAGGCCATCAGTAGCCTGTTGCAGCTCATCGCGAACCTGATCCACTCGCTCGTTGACGGAGCCCGGCCCTTCACCGCCAATCTTGCCGATCTCCGACAGCAGCTCCTTGCCCAGCTCGCTTTGCGTGATCTTGCCGGTCAGGTAATCGAGGATGTCGCTGGCATCAGCGCTGGCCTGACCGTTGATGACGGTTGGAGCGACCGGGTACCAAGGGCCTACGTTGCCGGAACGGTCAATGAGGCGCGCCCAAAAGAAGAACGATTGGCCCGCGCTCAGGCCCTGCATGGTGTAGTCGGACTGCGGATACGCCAGATCGGCCAGCTTGGTCGCTTTGGCAAGGTCCGGAGCTTCCCCGTACCAGATTTCGGTGCGCTGGGTGTCTTCCGCACCTGGTGGGAAGGTCCATTTCAGGCCGATACCAAAGATCAGGCTTTCGGTCGTCAGTGAAGTCACCGCCGGCGGCAACCCTTCTTTACCGTTCAGCTGCGTCAACTGCGAACTGCGCCAGATCGATGAGATGTCGTAGGCGCTCACAGCGCGCACGCGCGCCAGATAAGCGCCCGAGTAAATTCCGGTGATGTCGACGCTGGTGGTGCCGGTGCGCTGCACCCTGATCCAGTTGCCGTTATCCTTGCGCCACTCCACGTCATACGCGACCGCGCCATTCACGGCCGGCCAGGTGATGGTCATCGTGCTGATAGCGATACCCTGATCGATCGCGGAGTGCGACGTCAGCGTGACGCTCGCGGGCGCCGGCACTACGGTGATCGGGATGACGCTGATAGGGCGCTCTTCCAGACGCGCGCCGGTATCGATGTAAGCGAATTTGCTCGGCTCGTACTGTAGGGCTGAGATTTCATAGTCGCCTTCGGTGGTGCGCTTAGTGCTCAACACTCGAAACAGCGGGATGGCCAGGTCGTCGGCGTCGAGCGCCCATTGAAGCTGCGCGTCCGGGGCTTGGCTATATGAGGTGGTGACAGTAATGTCCCGACCGTTCACCGACTGGACAGTGCGGCCCTCCGCATGGCCGCTCGGCAGGTTGATAATCAAGCGGTCGCCGGCCTTAGCCGAGGTATCACGGTCCAGTGTCACCACACGGCCAGAGGCGGCAGAGATACGCCCGCCGATCTCGCGCCCAGCCAGCAGTGAATCCGCGATCGGGATGATGTAGCCGGGCAAGGGGATAGCGCCTTCCATGCCAGTCTTGAACGTGACAGTCCTGTCCTGGTTGTTGCTCATTACCACCCATTTGCCACGACGCTGGGCTTCAGACGCGCGCGTGCAGCCGATAGCACTGATCTCAGTAGGTCTATCGTCGAAACGACGCTGCAGCGCCAAATCGGAGTAGGCAGTCACGTCGGTGTCGTAGTTGTTAGCCGGGTTGTCGTAGCTGACGATCGCGCGCGTGTAGCGTGTTTTCGCCGAAGCGCTGCCGTAGTTCATCTCCCCATCAATGACATTGGCGCGGGTAAAGACGTAGTCGAAATCCTGCGCGCGGGGCATATCCGCCTGCATTACAAGCTGGCCCTGAGCCCAGTAGGTCATGCCTCGGTAAATGGCAGAGATATCGCGCAACAGCGTCCATGCGTCCGGCTTCCCTTGCAGATTCATGTCGCAAAGGAATCTCGGCTCCTGGCCGCCCACACCATCCGGCACGAGCTGGTCGCAGTACTGAGCGATTCGGTACAGCTCCCACTTGTCGACCATGAACGGCTTGATGCGCTTGCCGAGACCAAAGCGGTCGGCAGTGCAGATGCCGTACGTCACCCACGCAGGATTGTTAGTCCAGGCTTGCTTAAATGTCCCATCCCAGACGCCGCTATAGGTGCGCGCGACGGGATCGTAGTTGCTCGGAACCTGCCATTTCCGCCCTTTGCACTTGATTGTCACCGCCGGAATGTTGCTGAACTGCTCGGCATCGAACTCGATGAATAACAGCGCCGTATTCGGGTACCGGAGCTTTTCGTCGATAACATCGGTCAGTCCGGCCAAGATCATTGTGTCAGCGATCCGGTTGGTGTTCTGGTTCGGAGTCAGTCGGCGGACGCGGATCTGCCAGCCTGAACTGGCGGCGGGCAGATCAATCCGGCGAGAACGCTCATACCGGGTAGTGGTCTTGCCGTCCACCGCCTCGGCCAAAACCTGCTGGTAGGCACCGCCATCCGTAGCCAGGTCGACGGCGTACTCAATTCTGTACCCGCCAACATTCCCCTCACTGTCCTGTCGCTGAAGCGCAGGCCACGCGAGGCGGACGCGCACAGCAGACAGCTGAGTATTGGTAATTGAGTGGACCCAGGTGCTATCGCTGCGCAGCTCAACGTTGACGGTTGTCTCGTTCTCAACTGACGGAATACCAGGGATGTAGTCCTGCTCAACGGAGCCGGAGCGCCACTCCCACTTCACATTGGGAAAATTGACGTTGCCACTCGCATCGCTGATAGGTGTGTTGTCCAGGTAGATGTCGGCCGCCGTCGGGACGCCTTCAAACTCGCCCTCACCTACCGCGATCAGGATTTTCGCCAAGTTTGTGGAACGCAGGCTGTCCGTTGCCTCGGTTGGCGTCTTTGGAGTGCTGCTGCCGCCTTTGGCGCCACGGATGTCGACTTGTTCAGCTGCGCCCATGCTTTTCTCCAGGCATAAAAAAACCGCCAATCGGCGGCCAGGTGTTTCTGTTCAGGATCAGGTTTTGTCTTCAGCAAGAATCGACGCAGAGATTATCGCGCCACCCCACCGGCGCTCGCCGATGCAGATCGGTACAGGGTTCCCACTGGCGGTGGTGTTCTTGGCGCTGCCGAAGGCATAGGACGGCAAGTTGTCTTGCGAAGCGCTCTGTTTCAGCCCGGACGCCTGCGGGCTCAACATCTGAATGACTCCTCCTGCAATGAGTCCGATACCTGCCGGGGCAAGGTATGGTGCCGTAAAAGGAAACACATACGAGATAACCAGTAACACCACACCCAGCACCGTTTGCAGCACCCCTCCTCGCTTGCTGCCGCCAACTACAGGGACGATCCTAATCTCCCTGGTGCCGCCGAGCTCGAAAGCAGACTCTCCGACATTTCTGCCATTACGGAACACCGCAAATCGCATTCCCATCGAGTCCAACCTTTTCACCTCTCGGTCGAATCCTTCTAGGGTGCAGCTCAGCGCTTTTAGCACTTCACGGGTGTTACCAGAATCGATCTGCTTGGGGTGGTTCCTTCCAAATTTCGCCGCCAATGAGCCGGAAAGCTTGATGTTTACCAAGCCTGGTGCCAGCAAGTTAGATGCCTTCATTTCTACCTCGTAAAAGAAAGGCCGCCCTAAAGGCGGCCTCTTGTCATCGGCACTTTTGCATCGAATCCCTGAGGGATGATCTGCCGAGCTGAGACCATGCCATGCGCTGGTAAAGCCTTGCGACAGCCCCCGTAGGCGTGTTTGTGACATCGAGCAAATCGTCCGTTTGTTGCCCAAATCCATTGACGATTCGGTACCCGTTCGCCGTCTCGCTCATCACGGCCGTCGAGCTATGCTCCTGCCACTGAGGAAAGACGCACAAGACATAAGACTTGGCGGGTTTTGAAGTCGCGATGGATAAATCTGGCGGTGACGACATCAGGTCGGATGGGGTCGAGCATCCCGACAGCAGAGCAACTGCAAAAGCTCCAACTAAAATTCGCATGATGGCCCCTCAGGAAGAAAGGTCTGAGGGTATCACCGCGCATCGCCATGGCGAAGTATCAGCC
This sequence comes from Pseudomonas sp. W2-17, assembly GCF_041060445.1. Taxonomy (NCBI): domain Bacteria; kingdom Pseudomonadati; phylum Pseudomonadota; class Gammaproteobacteria; order Pseudomonadales; family Pseudomonadaceae; genus Pseudomonas; species Pseudomonas sp. W2-17. Next base: position 228,941 of record NZ_JAUFNS010000004.1, read on the forward strand.
GCGTGCGGTCATGCCAAGGGCCCCCGAAGATTATGATCTCGGATGGCCTGCCGTACAGGTGATGGAGGAGGAACGGTCCAGCGCCGTGCACGGCTGTAGTTTCGTTCGGCAGATTCGGATCTGATCCAAGGTATATGCCGGCATGGTTCGGATGCTTGGTGCGCCCAACCTCCATCACAATCATGTCGCCGCGCTGCGGAGTGCCAACACGCTCAAATCCGGCAGCCTCGTATGCCTGCTCGTAAAGGCTTGGACTCTCAGCCTGCTCCCACCACCCGTCCTCACGCTTGAAAGCTTCGAAATCCAGACCCCATGCGCGCTTGTACCAGTCAGCACAGACCTGCCAGCAGTCCCAAGCGCCATGCACGAACGGTCGGCCCAACAGCGGCGTCTTGCCGGTGGGAACAATAGTTCGCAGATCGCCCTCGGGCCAACTGAGGATGTGCCACGGCAGTTGCGTCGCCTCACACATCGCCAAATCGCGTGGAGACGGCCTGCTCGTGGCGTCCGGGTGGGAGTGGACGATGCCGATTACCACGCCCAGGTCCTCGGCGGCGGCATAATCCTCCGGGGCGATCAGGAATTCTTCGTTGGGATCGGCGGCGGTGTTTGCGCACGGGATGTACTGCTGCTTTCGACCGATGCTGATCAGCAACCCGCAACACTCCCTCGGGTACTGGGCGGCAGCGTGGGCCGCTACGGCCTTCAGAATGTGTTTCAACATGGTCAGCTCCTGGCGATCAGAGAAACGGCCGGAAAGCCACCAAACGGTAGCGCGTTCCCATCGCCGAACCTTGGCACGCACCCCCGCGCCAGCGTTGCGTCACAAACGTCCTTCTGCGGGTCGTCTGTAATATTGCCGTCCTTGTCCCGGTATGGCCCGGTGTAATTGCAGTTGGGTCCGCGGTACCCGCCAGTTAGGCACCAGTGGCACAGCGTCGTCATCTGCCGGCCGATAGATTCACCACCAACATCGCCAGGACTTGCGAGCTCCCATGACACGCCTGAGCCGTTTTCAGACGTCTTTTGGTCCAGGTACCAGACCTCAATGGTCTCCTGCGTAGGATCCGCGGCGGGGTTGCCGCCGGGAAAGTTCTGCGCATCGAGATACGTGCCCAGTGTGTGGCGCATCGTCAGCTTAAACTCCAGCAGGTCTTCAAACGCCAGGCACAACGCAGTGATGCGTCCATTGACGTTGCCCACTGAAAGCGTCGGGCGCACCGCCGTACCATCACCGGTCGCCTCGATGCCATCGATCTGCATCGGCCACGCGCCATACTCCTGACCCTGCCACCAGATCGCCTTAGCGGGCAGTTGATCGGCGTCAGCACCAGCAGCGACAAGCTCAGCCGCCGTATACGGAATGGCGTGACCGTGAAATCGCAACACATCCGCTCCGTAATCCGACCCATCCAATTCAAACAGCAGCACTTCACTCCCAGGCTCAAGCACCTGAATATCTTTGGTCAGCGGCATATGAATCCTAAGGCATGAATGACTGGGTGAACGTGGCTGTTAGGGTGTAAATGCCCGCGCCCTTGGGGCTCACTGCCGGCGCAGTTCCGCGCCAGAAACTTAGCTCGCCAAGAGGGGGCGTCCAGAAGAACGATTTGAAATTGCCGTGGCGATCCAGGAAGGCTTTGATTTCCAGCGCCGTGGCTTTACCGACCACAAAGGTCAGGGACCAACTATCAACGCGGTTGTTGATGCCATCCCCAACCACCTGCTCATACCCATCACCAAATTTTGATGACCGAGTTCGATACTCCGGAGCGCTGGTGGCATCAATCCCCGGACACCAGGTGAATGTTTCAACGGCCATTTATGACTCTCCAGATTGCTCCGCCGGGCCGAAGCTCTTCGGCGATTGCCTGCTGTGCACCTCGCTTGGCGGTGTCCGCGTAAGCCTGGCCGACCGCCTGCATGTCCTGAGCGGAACCTCCGCCGCTGGACTCAGGGACAGCGATCGTTTGCTGGATCAGCACCTGAGTGGACGACGCGGAACCTCCGCCGCCGATCGCCTTGACGCCCAACGACCCGTCTGAGGTGCGCGACAGGGGCAGAATCGCTTCCGGGCCGGCCTCGCCCATCAGCCCTACATTCCCGCCAGCCATCCCGAACGTAGTCGGGGATGAAACCAGCCCGTTCGTGAACGCACCGCCCTTGGCGAACATCTGGATTCCATCAGCCCATGCGCCACCTTTGGCTTGAGTACTTGCCCAGCTTGAGAAAGCGGCGCCCGTGTAATCCGACTGGGAAGATCCTGCCGTAGCGCCGCCGGCGAACAATCCGCCGACCGCAGAAACACCGGCGGCTAGTAGGCCGCTGGCAGCCTGTCGGGCAGCGATGCGGGCCATGTCAGCCAGCACCGACTTGGTGAAGTCAGCGAACGAGAGCTTGCCTGTCAGGGCGAAATTCGTGACTGCATCTTCCATCGAGCTGAAGGCACTGGTGAACAAGGTCTGAGTCTGTCCGGAAATGTCCTGTGCGCTGTCCAGGTAATTCGCCAGCGCGGCAGATGCTCCGCTGATCCAATCCGCCTGGGCCGCATCCAGCCCCTTGTAATAGTCCTGCTGGATTGCGAGGCGCTTGGCCAGTGCGTCTTTGAGTTGCCCGGTTTGCTTGGTGAAAGTTTCCTGGCTGATATCGCCGGTGTTCAATTGCTTCTGCAGATCCGCCATCTGCTGGTTGTAATCCTCCTGGATGGCCAGGTCTTGCTTCAGGCGATCGCGCGCCTTGTCACCCAAGCCGACGGCAGCGATCTCCTGATCAAAGCCGGATTTGGCGGTCTGGTTGGCGGCGTTCAGCGTGGCCGCGAAGGCTGCTGCCTTTGCCTCGTCCTCGTTCGCCTGCTTGAGCTGTTTCTTCACATCCAGCTCAGAAGCAAGCCCAAGCAGTCGTTTCTGCTGCTGGGCATTGATGCCGACCAGCTTCCCGGATTCGATCTCGAACTGCAGCTTCGAAACCTCGGTGGCATTTTTCCTTGCATCCACCGACGTGTTTATCAGCTCGATCTGTCGCTGCAGATCCGTTTCTGAATCTGCGAACGAGTCCTGAATCTTCTTCGCAGCCGCAGCGGCATCGGAAGCGGCTTTCTTCGCAGCCGCCGCGGCGGCCGCAATCGCTGCCGGGTCCACGCCCGAACCAGTGCCGGGCGTAATGGAGGGAGTCGTCTTGGCGAGTTCAGCGGCCGCTTTCTTGGCATTGGCCACGTACTCCTTGAATTGATCCCCAACCAGCGGCCGGTCAAGGTTTTCGTGAATCTTACCCGCCGCCTGCGCGGCCACTCCGAACTGAATCTGGGCGCTGTTGGCAAAGTCAGCAGCGTTCTGCTTGAACTCCTTCGATGTATCACCGAACGTGAGCACCGAAAGCGCTGTGTTGGCCTGCGCCGCCAGATTGTCAGTGTGGCCAACCGCCGTGGCGAACATGCCGACCAGCGTGTTCGCAATCACGTCGAAGACACGAACCACGCCATCACCGGCGTTAGCGATGAACGCCGTGGATTCAACCAGCTTTTCGCCGAGGTCACCTACAACGCCCTTCAGCCCCCCAGCCTGCTTCGCCGATGAGTTCAGGTCCTTGGCAAACTGAGCAATGACCGGAAGAAACTCGGCGGCGAGCATGGTCTTGGCCGAGGTCAGATACTGCTCAAGCCCTTGAATCTCGATACCGAATTGTTTCGCCGCAGCGATGGTGCCTTCGTCCATGACGACGCCGGCGGCCTCGGCAGAGGCTCCCAATTCGTCGAACGCCTTGCCGCCGTTACGCAGCAGTGGCACGAGCGCAGTGGAGTCGCTGGCGATCGCTTCCATGTAGAACGTCATTTCCTGCTGGCTGACGTTCGCCTTCTCCAGACTCGTGACGTACAGCGCCAGCGCGTCCTTGCTGTTGAGCTTTTTGAAGCTGTCAGCCGTCAGGCCAACTTTAGGGGCGATATTGGTGAAAAAGTCCTTCAGAGCACCCCCGCCCGTATTCGCAAAATCCCCGAGCTTGTCGTTCGTGTCTTTGAAAATATCGGCCAGCTTGTCCTGCTCGATGCCCACGCTCTGCGCGCCAGCGGCGTACTTCTGAAACTCCGTCGTGCCCAGGCCGGCCATCGCTGCTTGGTTTGAGATTTCCTTCGCCACGCTTGCGGAATGGATGACAAGGGCGGTGAGAGCCGCAGGGATGGTGCCGACCGCGGCACCCACGCCCTTTGCCAAACTGTCGAATGACTTGGAGATCTCCGCCGTTCGCTTTTTCGCGTCCTGACTCGCTTTGTCTAGCGGGCCAGTGAATGCACCGATTTTCGCAATCAGATCAAGCGTGAGCGTACCCAGTGAATTACTGGCCATTCATAATCTCCGGGAGTGTTACACCCATGCCTCCATCGCTTCCTCAAGACTGACCTCGCGCGCCCGCTCATGCGGCAAGAAGTCGGCAAGCTTGAAGCCGCCATCTTTGGATATCCGATTCGCGTAGATAGTGGTCAGGAGTGCAACGCTGCGCTCGATCCTGGCCCCCACGTTCAGAGAGCCGCGTTCCCGCCGGTACTTTGCCCAGCGGTTGTATTCACGAAGGCTTAGGCGCTCTTGGGCTTCCGCGATCGTGCAGCCGAACGTGGTCGCGAGTTCGTGCCAGAGCTCTTCTCCGTCAGTGAGGGCGTCGTCTTTCCCAGGTTGTTGACCTCGAAGATGGCGGCGAGCAGCGCTACGGTGAGGCGGCCGTCGAGGGCGCCGCGCTCTGGATCCGCAGTCCCAGTGATGTCGCCAACCGTGAACACCGCGTTTCCGTGCTCGTCGCAAACGCTTGCAGCGATTCGGCCAGCAAGGCTGTCGTGCTTGCCGTTGAGGGCCGTGACATCGCTGACTGCCGCCTGATAGCCCAGCGGACGGATGAACACCGTCGCAGTGAACTCGTCATCGCCCTGCGACCATCTGATTTCTTTCTCGACCGGCCGGCCGGTGAAAGCGCCGACCGATTTAAGGCTTTCCAGTGTGAGTTTCATGCTGTGGCCTTATGTCGTTTTGCGGATCCAGGCGGAGCCGCCGGAGCGCTGGATGGTTGCAGCTGTCTTCACCACATCGTTGCCAGCAAAATCGAATGGAAAGTCAGAGACGTATCCTTCGAACGTGAACCAGGTACGATCCTTCGGAAGCTCGAAGTCGTCGCCGGCGACATTCAGCGTCGGTGGAGACGTACCGTCTGACCAACCAACCGCCCACGGGATGGTGGTATCGCCATTCGCCTCGGAAAGCTGGTGCAGCCGAATGTGGCTTGCGTTGGTGGGGTCAGCGTTGACGGTCAGCGAGGCCTGGCCAGGCGTGCGCAAACCCTTCTTGTAGCTGCGCTCCTGGTCTTCCAGGCAAGTGTCTTCAATCTGGTCAGCCGGAGCCCCGCCCGGGCTGAACGCCGTGGCGCATTCGATAGCGAGCACGGTCTTGGGACCAGTACCGGACAATGGCGGCACCAGCGCGTAAATCTGGGTTCCTTGGGACAGAATCGACATGGTGATCTCCAAATGTCGGGCACAAAAAAACCCGCTAAAGGCGGGTCGGTTTCAGGGCTGTTCGGTTATCGCTGGACGATCCAGTCGACGTCGAAGCTGTAGCGGTAGAGCATTGTCTCGGCGTCTCGGGTCTCGCCGTTGTAACTTGTAACCCGTGCGACCAATTCGATTGCGTACTCGATGGCCTGCCCTGCAGCGCGAGCACCTACGGCAGTTGATGCGTAGACGTCGACCTGCAGGCTGTAGGCCTCGACGTCGGGGCGCCCAGCCAGATAGTTTTCCGGGCTGCCATTGATGACCTGCCACACGCAATAGGTACCGGCAGGTTTATCAGGTGCCATGCCGAATAGATAAAGTCTCACCGGGTTTTGCCCGATCAGAGCTGTTACAGCGGGATCCGCCGCCGCCACTTGGAAAATGGGTGGGTATTTCATCTGCCCGCCTTCGCTGCTCGCCGGATCGCCCGGTCAATGGCCTTTTCGTATTCAGTGATGAACGTGTTCGTGGCCAGACTGATGTTGTCAGCCAGCGCTTTACGCATGAATGGGTTCGCCGCCATTTTGGCAGTGCCGAACTCGAAGAACCTCCAGTGCGGCGTCGGTCCGGACTCACCTTCGTCAGGATTGCCCTTCTTGGCGATTTTGGCACCGTGAAGAACGCCGACGCGGAAACCCAGATCACCCGATGCTTTGAACAGCCGGCCATTCCAGCGAAGCGCGATGTTCTTTGCGATCGAGCGCCCGGTCGCCGCATCGTCGAGCTTCTGCGATCCTTCCTTGGCCTTGTCGGCAACGACCTGGGCGGCCTTGCGCAGCGCCGCACGACCGCCTTTGCGCTTCACGTCGTACGACACGGCTTCCAGCTTGGCGACAAGCGAATCTATGCCGGTCAGGCTGAACTGCACCGTATCAACCATCGCTCACGCCCTCGCTGCATGGAAGCGTCAGGTAATCGAGGCCGCTGTCCATGTCAGCAAGCACGCCCTGAATGTTGTAAACCTTGCCGCGGTAAAGGACTCGCATGGTCGACGTGATGCCCGGGCGGTAACGAATCACGATACGCGCCGCCACCTCCGACTGACCCGCCGCTGCGGCGATGAACTCGCGCGCCGACAGCGGCTCAATGGCGGCCCATACCTTGCCGACTTCAACCCATGACGGGGTTACCTCTCCGGTCACTGGATCTTGTGAGTACTCGGCGCGCTGGAGCATCACATGGTGTCGAAGCTTTCCTGCGCGCATCAGATCCCCCAGCCGATTCGATAAGGTGTCAGCAGCGATCGCGAGCCCATTGGCAACTCGCTGAACGCAGCACCGCTGGCCGAATCCTCCCGGTTGGCGTAGAGCGAGCCCAGGATCAGCAAACAGGCCGCGCGGATCGATGCATTCAGGAGCACCGGATCAAGGCCGGCCGAGCCGTCGAGCACAGCGGCGCTAAGCGAATCTAAGTCCGCATAAAACCGCCGGTTCATGAACTGGGCGGCACTGTCCTCGGCGGCGGTCAGCAGCAGCTCGACGTACTCGCGGTCATCCTCGTCCGCCCGCAGATGTTGCATTGCCTGATCGGTCGGGATGGCGTTCATGTCAGACCTTCGGATTTTTGTCGGTGGCCAGGCCGGCTGCGACCAACGACACCGCGTCATGCTTCGGCGACTTGTAGCCTTTACCACCAGCACGGCGGATCTCTTTTCCGTCCAGGTAGCTGCGCAACGGGTAGATCATGATCTCGTTGCTGTCCTCAGCAACGCCATCCGCTTGCAACTGGTCACCGGCGGCTGCCGTAGTGTCGAGGGTAACCGTCGAGCCGTCTGCTGTTGCCGCATCGGAGGCCGATTGACCAGCCTGCACGGTGTTGCCAATGCTGTTGGCCGGATCAGTGGGCTGCAGCGGGCCATTCCCTACGCTTGCCACGGATGCGCTATCTGCTGCCGCTGTCCCGCCTTGGACGCCGGCCGCCGTTGCCGGGCCGGTGGTGCTTTGTGCCGGAGCCTGCGGGCCGGGCGTAGGGACAGTCGTATTCGCCGCTGTAGCAGTCCCCTTGGGTGCATCGCTCGCGCTTGTACGTGCCATGTTCATCTCTCCTGAATCAGCGAGGCCGCCCGGGGGCGGCGCTCTGTGGGAAGGTTAGGCGGCCGGGGTCAGAGGACCGGTCACGAAGGCTTCAGGGCGGTACACAGAGAAGGCCAAGCGCTCTTCAGCGCGGATGGTCACCATGTTTTTCTCGAAGTCATCGGCGTTCTCAGTCGAGACCAGCACTTCGATACCCATCCGGTCAAAGATCTGCGCAGCCAAGCTGAATGCGCCCACCAGGAACTGGTCTTGAACAATGGCCTGGGTTTCAACGACCGGCAGGTTCCACAAGCGCGCCGCGGTGCCTTCTTGCGGCTTGCCAATGATGTAGCGACCTTCACCGTCCTTGAGCAGCTCGATGGCCGCCCAGTCGATCGGGTTCAGCACGATACCGGTGGACGGAAACTCGGCCAGCTGCGCCTGCAGCAGGGCCAGACGGATGCGGTCGATACGCTGAATCGCCTGCACTTGGATACCAGCAGGCGCTGCGTAAATCTGCGCTTGGGGGATGATCCCTTTCACGTTGTTGCCCGTGCCGTTGCCGTACAGCAGCTGCGCTTCCTCGGCCATCAACAGGCCGTAGCGAGCTCGGGCGTCGATGTAGCTCTGCAACGCCGAAGCGTCGTCCAGAATCTGGCGGCTGCCTTTGAACAGGTGTGCGATGGTTCGCACGTTGGCGTTCTGCAACTCGAATTTCAGGTCGCTGTAGGGCTTGGCCAGCCCCTCGCCAACGATGGCGGCGTTATTGGTGAAGCCGGTTTCACGCACGTACTCGATAGCGTTGCTGTCGGTGGTGCCAGGCGCAACCAGGTCGCGAATGGTCAAGCGGCGCTGCGGCGCGAGAACGATGCCTACTCGCTCGGTCTGCACCAGCGCGCCGCCGGAGGTTGGAACGGAAGTGATTGCGGCTCGCGGCACGGTCACACGGCGGGCGCCGCGGAAAGAGCTATTGACGCCTTCTTCTGCCATTTTCGCGGCGACGAGCTGACCGGCAGACTGCTGAACGTCCGGCTCATGACGCTTATTGGCATTGACCAGCTTTTGCTCAGCGTCCTGCATGCGAGCCTGAAGCTCGCCCTGCTTCAGCAGCAGCTCGTCCACCTTGCCACGGGTCTCTGCCTGCATTTCACCGGAGGCTTTGATTTCCTTCTCGGTGCGCTCGGCATAGGTCTTGATCTGGTCGCCGACGGCCTTCAGGTCGGCTTGGGTTTGCTTTTGGGAAGCTTCAATTGCAGAAAGATCTACAGCCATGATTTTGTCCTTTCAGAAATGAAAAAACCGCCTCTAGGGCGGTTATCAAATGGGTTGCAGCGCCAGTCGATCAGCAGGCGGGGATGAGCCCCCGAAGTGCCGACGCCTGATTTGCGGTTTCTTCAAACGCGGATACATCAAGGGCAGCGCTAGGCTTGCCCGGCACGACAGCGCGAAGCGTGTCGCCGCCAGCAGCGCTAGACGTGCTGGTCTTGATTTCTGAGATGAGCTTGCGGCGCTCGCTGCGCGGCATCCCTGATTTGGCGAGCGCAGCGTCGAGCTTGCGGGCCGAGTGGGCCTGATTTGCTTCTTCGCTCGGGGCTTGTTCAACTTCGGATGCCGAGATCAGGCCGGTGGCGAAACCCTTCTCAACGGCGTTCGAGCCGTTCATGTAGGTCTCCGCGTCGAGCATCTTCTCCACCGCGGACTCATCCTGGCCGCTGGTCTCTGCGTACAGGCTGATCATCGCGCGGTCGAACTCTTCCATCGTGTCCGCAAGCTCGCGGATGGCGTGGCGGTTCCCGGCGAAGTAGGTCCAGCAGTTATGAATCATGAGGAACGCCGTCTTGGCGACTTCGCGTTTGGCGCCAGCCATCGCAATGACCGACGCGGCCGAAGCGGCCAAGCCCAGGACCTTGACCGTCACCTCTTGGGAGTGCTCGAGCAGTCGGTTGTAGATCGCGATCCCCTCGAACATGTCACCGCCAGGCGAGTTGATATAGACGGTGACCGGTTTGTCGCCGATGGAGCGCAATGCAGCGTCGACGCGCTTGAGCGTGACGCCATCCCCGTACCAGTCTTCACCGATGATGCCGTACATGGTGATCGTATCGGTGCCGGCTTCCAGCGCCGCGCGCAGATCCGGATTCCACAAATCAAGCGCGCGCGGGCTCAGCTCGCAGTTGAAACTGCGAGCGTTTACATTCAGTGGCATGGTTACTCCTGGGCCTGGCCGAGCCAGTTTTTCAAAGCGTTTTGAGCGGCTTGCCCGTCGGTGGACTGGCCAAGCTTGTCGATTGGCGCGAGGTTGGTCTGAACGGTGAGCACCGACGCGTTGCCGCCGTGGCGTGGGAGGTTCTCCTTAACGCGGCATTCGTCACGGGTCATGATCCCGTTTTGGGTCATCTTGCTGTACCACTCCGCACGGCCCGCACTGTCGGCTTTCAAAAAGGCCTCCAGCGAAAACTCGGTGTAGTAGGTTCGCCGGTCGACCGGCGTAAGCAGGCGCTTGTTGACGCACTGCTGAATCTGGCTCGTGATTGAGCTGATGCAGAAGGTCAGGAAGGCGATCATCTGCTGCTCAAGACCGGTTCCCCAATTACTGCCGGCGTCTGTTTTACCTACCATCCACGGCGGGACGCCGAACCAGCGGCAGATCTCCTCGATGCTGTGCCCGCGCGACTCAAGCAGCTGTGCATCCACCGGATTGATGCCGATGGTTTCAGCCTTTACGCCCTGTTCAAGTACCGGCGATTTCCCAGCATTCATTGCGCCGGAGACGGTCTTCACGTACTCCCTGAACTCGGCACGCTGCTCGGGCTTGAGCACTCGGTCAACGCTGAACGCGACAGTTGGGAGCAGGCCATTTTTGAACGTGCCGTTCGCGGCGTCGTCGGCAGACATTGCCGCACCGAAGACCTCGGAGCCGAACCGGATCGCGGACATTCCCACCCGCCCATCGATGCTGAAGGCAGGGATATGCAGCATGTCGCTGCGGGCGATCTGACGGCGAGGCCCTTTGCGGGGCCGGTACCAATACTCCAGCCGCCCGTCATCATCGACATCCAGATCCACCCGGGAAGGCAGGAGGAAATCCAAGGCAATGACCCGGCCGCCTGATCGGTGAATTTCGCAGTACGCGTTACCCCAGAGCAGCATCGACGACACCACCGCCTGCCAGAACTGGAACGCAGTCATGTCCTCGTTGGGGCTGCTGTGGATCACGTCGTACAGTGAGAAATCTCGCGCGTCCTCGCGATCGCCATCGGCCTTGCGCCGGAATACGCCCAGTGGCAAGCCAGCGACAGAAGTGGAGATGATCCGAACGCAGGCCCAAACGGTGGAGAGGCGCATGACGTTGTCGGCATTCACGGATTTGCCGGAGCTGGACTGGTTGCCTAGGAATGCTCCCCAGAACCCCCCGTCACTAAGGCGGATGGCTTTTCCCGTCCAGTCGCCGAGCGACCTGATCGGCTTGGCCGCAGACCTGCCGAGGACCAGCGAGAGAGATTTATTCACCTGCTAGACCTTTTTGAATGAAACCGGAAATCAGAAACATTGAGGCAGCCGCTGCGATGAGCGCCCATCCGATGCCGAACAGGATAAAAACCCCTCCGACGAGCAGGCCGAAACCTGCCAACGCCGTCAGGATGAAAAACATCAATGGCAGGCTCATGCGATTATTGGATTCCGGATTGAGTCCATGAAAGATTCGGTGGTGTTCTGCGCCGCATCTACAAGCACGCGGCCGATCGTCATGATCAGCGCCACCGCCCCGTCAATCTTGTTGTCGTCGCCCTGCTTGATCGGACGCACCACGTCGTCGTTACCGGGCATGTTCTTGCCAATAACGTTGGCGATACACCAGGTCATGATCGGGTTGCCGTCATGATGGAATCGGCCAGACTCGATCGCGGCCTCAAGCTCCTTCATCGGGTCGGACATGTTGGTGTAGTTCTGCGTGATCGTGATGGGGTTGAACCCTTCATCGTCTAGGTCGTGGCTCAGACCGGTTGCACCGTGCGGGTCAATGGGCGATTCCCTGAGCGGCGCCTGATGATTGGCCTCTTTGGTGTCCTCGAGGATCTCGCGATAATCGATCTCCGCTCCGTCGGTGACTTCCAAATGCCCCGAGTTGATCCAGGCCTGGAAGCGCTCCGACATTCGCTTGTTGTCGGTGTTGTAGGCAGTGTCGTAAGGCACCCAAAATTTAGGACCAATGCAGTAGTAGTGGGTCTTGCCGTCGATGACCCGCCAAAACAGGCGCGCCCTTGAGTTCATGTCCAGCTTGCGCGCCAAGTCGAAACCGGCAATCCACTCCTGGCCCTCGAATTGTTCGATCGTTAGCGTCGTGTCTTCGCAGGCCTTCCAGCTTTCCATGTTGAAAAAACCGGATTTCGCACTGACCCACAGGTTGAGGTGCTTGGTTTTGAACGTGTTGGCGAAGCGGGCGGAGCGGATTGCCCTCGCCTGCTGGCTTTCCAAGTACTCCTGGAATACCGAAACCCCATGGTTCGGGTTGGCCTTGGCCAGCATTTTCGGGTCGGTCCAGTCATCCCCCTCGTCGAGAGTCCATATCCAGCCGAATAGCTCCTCGTCTGGCACTGTCCCGGCCAGCATCTCTACGACCTGGCGGCGCTTGTCGTAGCAAGGACCCTCGATATCGGCGCCGGCGGTGGTGATGATGAACATCAGCGGCTGACGCCGTGCGCCCATACCCGTCAGCATGGTGTCGTATTGGGCTGAGGTCCGGTGCTCGTGGTATTCGTCAACGATCGCGCAGCTCGGTGAAGCACCGTCACCGGGATCGCCGATCAGCGGCTCGAAGCGGCTGAAGTCGGACGGAATGTTCATGTTCGAGGCATTGACCTCGATGCCGGCAGCTTGAATCAGCATGGGCGACTTGCTGACCATCAATTTCGCGGGCCGGAAAACCTCCCACGCCTGCTTCTCGGTGGTCGCGCCGGCATACACCTCGGCGCCGAACTCGCCGTCGGCCACAAACATGCTGATACCAACGCCGCCGGCGACGACGGACTTCCCATTCTTTCGCGGCACTTCCCAATAGCTTTCACGGAACCGGCGGTGGCCGCCTTTCTTCTTGACCCAGCCAAATGTGACAGCCAGGCCGAACAGCTGCCAAGGCTCCAGACTGATCAGCTGACGCTTGAATGCCCACTCCCCCTTCGTGTGCGGCAGGAGCTGCATCAGCTTCAGCTTTTTTTCAGCCTTCGCAGGATCAAACTTGAAGCGGAACCCGCGCTTGCGGCTGGCTGCCACGTCGTCGAAGTGGCGCTGCACCGCTTGGTGGATGTAACGGCAGGCTGGCACCTTTCCGCGAAGCAATGACCGACCCCACGCCATCGCCTTGTCGACGTTAGGGTGGGCGGATTTGGCCATCAGCTACTCAGTAATTTTGCGAACTCGTTGGTTTCCTTTTCTTTATTGCCGCCGATCAAGCGTGTGCGGCTTGCCGGGTCCAGGCCAAGCATTGATCCGAACGTCACCATCTGGCGCATCGTTTCGTTGGCCGCGGTCAGGGCTGGATTCTTCATCGGCCCACCGGTGGCGCCGGTCACCACAATGCCGTGCGCCTTGATCGACTCCTGCGCCATGCGCCAGTTGTCATAGGCGCTGCAGAAGGCTTCGACGTTATGCAGATCGGTGATCGCGACGACGTTCTCGCGCAACAGCTCCGGAACAATCATGTTCCACATGGTGGCCGCCCGAGGGCTGAACCACTCCGGCGGGTCGATCTGGGTGATCTTGGAAAACTGGGGCTCGGCGGTGTTCAGCGCACGCTTGCCCGGGTTTCCGGCCAGTGCTTTCTTGGCCGTTGGCTTGGGTTTGCGACCACGGCCGGCGACCGTGGCGGTGCCTCCCATCGCGCAACTCCTGAATTTTTAATTTCGCGGGTGTAAAAAAACGACTGAGGGCGCGGTCTAGAAGCGAAAGGTCCCAGACTTTTGGCCCTCCCCACCCCTAGAAATGGGAATTTTTCTCATTTGCACTAAATTCGATGAAATTCGACGAGAATCAATCTCGTTCATGCACTACCGGCACGGGACGACCTTGCGTTGCCCCACCCGCCGTCCTCTGCCGCCGTCTTGCGGCTGTGGCATGGGTGACACAGGCCCTGCCAGTTAGAGCGAACCCAGAACGCTTCCTTGTCGCCACCGTGCGGCACGATGTGGTCGAGATCGGTAGCCTCCACCACCAATCCTTGGCGTTCGCACTCAGCGCACAGCGGGTGCTTGGCCAGGTATGACTTGCGGGCCTGCTGCCACTTGTAGCTGTATCCTCGCTGGCTGCTGGTCTCGCGCTGCTTCTCCCGCTGTTTCACTTCGAACTGCTTGCCCACATCCTTGTGCTCATCACAGTACCGAGGGTTGCGGGTCAGTGTGTTGCAGCCCTGGGCATTGCATGGCTTCTGCGATCTCAGCGGCATGGTGTGCCGTCCATGTATCGGAGGGGTTGGGCATCGGGGTCTTCAGGTTCATCCTCGGCCAGCGCCTGGATCAGCAGGTCGAGACGCTCGGCTACCATCTGCATCGCCTTCGCCTGGGCTTCCTGTGCTGCCGTTGTTCTTTCCAGCAAAGAGATCAGTTGCTCGTTCATAGGCTACCTTCGACCACTTCTTGATCCGCTCACGCCGGGCGGCGCATCCACTACAGGCCATGTCCGTTCCAACCTGTTAGGCGATTAGCGCTTGGGTTTCCTTCAGGGCGTGCGCCTGAAGAACCGCAACAATAAAACCCTGTGGTATCCCGCCAGTTTTGGCGCCAATCAGAGCGTCGGTGATGCGCTGGTCGAGAAGGCCTACCTCGTTTGCACTTGTTGCGACTGGGGCGACATCAGCAGGCTGGACAATCTCGGCAACTGGTTCTGGTGCTTTCTTACGTGGCATGGCTCACCTCGACTATCGAATGGTGCAGGTCGGCCACTTACAACGCGCGAATGACAGGGCACCTGCGTGGTCGTGGTCTTCTTGCATAATCATGGGAAATGGTTTGAAGCCGGGGACTGAGACGAGCCAGGACTTTTTCATTGGCTCACCGATGCGTCCAGATTTGGACACATCTCCTTCGGTTCGGGATTACTTGCTCTGGCTGCGCAAAATCTGGGCATCGACCTGATCGGCGCACGTGTCGAGCAGCTTGATCGCCTGATCCTTCAGCTCCCATACATCACCATTCAGCCGCAGATCGGCCTCATCAGCATCAATGCGCTCACAGGGGATCAGCTCAGGGGGTTCGATTCGGACGGCCGACGTTTTCGTTACCACCACTGGCTCTGCCGCGCAGGCCGTCAGGCAAAGGCTGAGAAGCCCAATCACGAACCGGCTTGCTGTTGCGCTTGAGGTCTTCAAAGTCTTTCCTCGCCTGTTTGGCTTTGTCTTCGCTGGCCTTGATCCGTTGGTTCAGATCCTTCAGATAGGCAGCGTTGCGCTGTGCTTCTGCCCGCAGCGTGGTGATGGTGGCCTGGCTCTCGGTGTTGGCGGCGATAGCTTCGTTCTTGCTCCTCGTCTCCAGCTGCATGGCGCCGCTGAGTGCGACAACGCGGTACTGCTGGATACCGACGAGCAATAAGCCCACCAGACCAATGATGATTGCTGCGGCGATAGCCTTCATGTGATGTCCACCTTTCGGCCAATAAACCGCGTGACCAGTTCCCGAATGGCAGTGACGCCAAGGAAGCCGATCGTTCCACCGGCAGCGACTGACAGGCTGGGCGGCCAGGCCATCCACTCGATCAGACTCGAAGCCACTAGGCTGAGCGCACCGCAGATCAACGCCTCAAAGAAGATCCGGCGTTTGCTGGTTTCTTTCGCGTCGTAAAGGATGCGCAGTAGAGAGACGATGATGGCCATGATCGCGCCCTGCCATAGTGGATTTGAAAGGGCCATCCAGAGCTTGGCCCAGGTGTCTGGCTTATCGGGCATAGTGCGCATCCGGTCTTGGCCCTTTCGGGTTCTATAAACGAAAAAGGCCCGCCAATGTGGCGAGCCTCTTATTGCACCCCTTTATTCAAAGGGGAATATTTTTAACGGTGAATACTGCTTCAAGTATTTAACCGGATTTAAATTACTAACCTGCGCTTTTTTTTCTCTGGCTTACCGGCGCTCTCTAGCTCAACGACACCATCTGGATTGGTTAGCGGCGTGTTCTCTTGAGTTGGCTTTTCTAAGGGGGCACAGCGGGGTCTTGCCTTAGCCTCTATTTCAGCTTCTTCCTTAGTGCGATACTCGCCACTTTGAAGTTTGCCATCACAACGCAACCGCCAGACTTGTTCAATTACATATCCGTTTACCATAAATCTTCCTTAGACATATTAACGTGTATACGACTATAGAGGGACTCGTCGTAGCACTGGTACTTAAGACCTACTGGTGCCGCGCTGGAACAGCTGAACACCGTGCCATGAAAACAGAGCTATTCCATATGGACAACTCTTTTTTCACGCTGCCGCTCGAACTCCCTCCAAATAGCAATCCACCCAGGCCGCACCGGCCTTGATGAGCTCGCGGGCCTTGCCTTCGCTCATAGCGAAATGGCGACCGACACGGATCGCTGGCCACTTCGCGCCGTAGTAGAACCAGACCATGTCGCCCATCTGCTGGTGACGGTTACACAGGCCAGCTACGGCCGCGTCCACTAGCCCGGCAAGCTCGTCGGTGATCACATACGACTTACCGGGCATAGGCATGGCATCCCGCATCAGGGCGAGCGTGGGCGACGCGTAGCTGGGCACACCCATACCATCCATCCTCCAGTAGCCCCACTGCTCAAGCATGTTTTCAGTTTCACCCAGCGGGCGGTGCAGCGTGTTGCGAGTCATCATGGTCAATCCCCTGTGTAATTCGATCCACCGGCACCGCGGCGGTTGTTCTGTTGGTAGATAGCCGCAGGCCCGGAAAGGAGTTCTATGCGGCGGGAAAGCTCCAGGTTCCGCATTGCCTGATGAAGCATCGAGCCCAATGCAGTGACCAGCAACTCAAGCGGAAGAGCATCACCGGTCTGAGCGTCTACCCAGCCGGACGCGTTGCACTGGACACAGGCCAAGTCATGGAAAACGCCTCTCACTACGGTTCTGCCCTTGCAGGTAGGGCACTGCGCCAGCTCGATCTGCTGAGCCTTGAAGGCGGGGCCATGTTGCTTTTTCATCGTTTTTAAACCTCGCCATTCACAATGTTGGAAACAGGCTCGCAGCCCCCGCCGTTCGTGGCTTGCGCGGGGTTTTTCGAATCTTCAAATTGGGCGTCTGTCAGGTTGTGAATCGCGTTAAGGCCGCGCTCATCTAACCAGTTGTGCCACTTCTCCAACGCCGCCAGACGCTGTGCCCGGGCTTGCGTGTTGATGTAGGTGCTCGCGATCTTGCCCAGCGAGTGGTTGAGCAGCATCTCGCCGATGTGCCCGTCGATGCCGAGGTCAGTCCACGCTGTGCGGGCAACCTTGCGCAGGTCGTGACTGGTCCACTCACCTTGGCCGATGCGGGTAAACACGGCGCTCGCCTGCCCTTCGCTCAGCACACGGCCGCGACGTGACGGGAACAGGTAAATGCCCTCGTAACCACGAGCCAGCTGGATGGCCCTGTACCGGGTCAGCAGCGCCTTGGCCTGAGCGGTCAACGGCACGCGGTGCTCAGTCCGGGTCTTGGTGTTCTCGGCGGGAATGAACCACTCGCCGTCCGGGATGGAGATGTCTGACCAGCGCGCCATTCTGGTTTCACCGACTCGGGTGCCGTGGCACAGCATCATCAGCGCCAACATGGACTCGTCGGGCTGGCTCTCGAACAGGCCGGCCAGCATGGGCACCACCGCCGCCAAGTGCCCGCCGCGCAACCGGGCAGGCTTGGGCATGATTCGAGCCTTCGTGAAGTCCACGAACATCATCTCGGCCATCGGGTTTTTATCGATCAGGCCCAGCTTCGAGGCCTGCAGGAACGCTACCACCAGCAGCACGAACAACTGGTGCACGTACGACAACGACAGCTCTTGCTGGCATGGCCACATCAGCTCCCGGTCCAGCACGGCGGCGGTCAGGTCACGCAGGGGTACGTGCTCAAGCCTGGGCTTGAGGTGACACTTGATGGCCGACTTGGCGCCGGCCTTGCGCTTCGCCGAAAGCGATCGATCAACGCTCATGCGTTCGCCGTACCAGTCGATCAGTTGACCGCAAGTCGCGAACTGCCCCACCGCTACGGCGGCTTCTGGATCGTGAAGCAGGCGCTGACGGAGCGCAGGCAACTCCGCAACCATCACGGCCGCACTCAGTTCAGGCCAGCGCGCCAGGTGCTTCCACGCCTTGCCTTTGACCAGATACCAGGAGCCGCGCTGCCGATCTTTGCCGAAGCGCAGATACAGGCCCGGGTGACGCGGGTCGCGCAGGTCGTGCACGGCGACGTCGGCCGACTGCCGGCGGATCTCGGCATCGCTGAGCTTGACAGCGCGGGTCTTGCTCATGAAGCCAACCCCATCAGATGCTGCGCCAGCACGACCCAGGCCATAGGAGGGAACGTCACGCAGCCGAGCGTCAGCCAGAAGCCCTTGGCGACCGCGATGCCGCACACCCATGCAGTGATGATCACCAGATATACAATCGACTCACCCGTGCTCATGCCGCGGCCACCGTTTGGGGAAGTTTGAGGTAAGCGCGGATCTGCTCCATCGCGTCGAAGTGGCCACGGCACACCATCGCCAGATACCCCTGATCATTCAGCCGGCGGATCCACGCGTGCTGGCTGGCCGATACCGCTGCGTCGTTCGGCGCCGTCGCCTTGAACTCGAGGTAAAGCCCGAAGTAACCGCCGCGCGCCATCGGCAGCACCAGATCGGGCACGCCCGCTTTGACGCCCTGCCCTTTCAGCTTGATGGCGACGAGCTTGTGTCGGTGGCCGCCATTAGGGACGTGATAGATCAACGCGGCCACGGCCGGCAGGCGCAGTTCGAGTTCCTTGATCAGAGCGGCCTGCTCCAGTCCTTCGCGGTCGACCGGCTTGGCGCGGGTGGACGAAGCCTTGAATAGCCTCATTTGCTCGCGCCTTTCGCTGAGCCGCGGGCCGGGGTGAAAGCAAAGCTGTCCCGACCCGAGCTGATCACCGTGGAGTTATTCAACAGAGTTTTCAGTTGGGACCATGTCATGACTTGGCCGCCTGTTTGGCGAACGACACGGCAAGCAACAAAGATGTGAGCATGAAGCTGGAGGCTGCAAGGACCGTGTGCCCGGTAAAAATCAGCGCATACAGCGATAGGATTGAGGATGGAAGGCTGATCCATGGATAGCGCCGAATGTTCGATGCGACTTCGTCTTTAACCTGCCCGGCTAGCAGCAGTGCCCAGGCGATGACGTTCATCACCAGCGTTACGTAGAAGGCGAATTGGTGCAGCTCATAGATCCCAGACAGCAGGGCCAAACTGAACGCAAGACTCACGAAAGCGGAAAGCAGTTTGGTTTTCATGCGGCTGCACCCTTAACAGTTATCAGGCCCTTCTCAAGCCAGTACATTTGAGTTTCGGCCAGGGCGCGCAGAAGATCGGCCCCGGTGTATTCGCCGCGAATGCGTGAGTCGATGACCGAGTGGCAATGGTCACAGGCAAAGCAGGCGATTACGTCAGGCCCCTTCATCCCTATGCCTTTCTGTCCGCACGGGAGGTGGGCCAGCACCACACCTTGGTCGTACTGGCAGCCATCCAGACGCAACGTGCAGGTCTGGTCGCGGGCAGACTCGCGCAGCTTTTTGCTGATGACCCTCACAAGCCACCCCCGAACTGGAACTCGATCGAGCGCACCTGGTGCGAATAGCCGAACTCCATCAGCAACACGGCGCAGCACAAGACGCGGACCAGCGCATGAAAAGTCTTCATTCGACGAGCCCCTGCTCTTTTTGCTCGAGTTCGATCAGCAGCTCGATGAAGTGCTTGGCCTTTTCCAGATCGGCGATACCTCCCTTGGTACGCCAGCGCGTCACATACTTGATGACGCTGCCCTCGGCAAAGGGGATGCCGTTGGCGTGGATGAATTCAATGGGCTGAATCTTCAGCGACTTGTAGTGGTCACCGGACACTTGGATATTGAGCGCGCTCACTGTGCGATCCCCTGCAGCAAGATCTGGAGCTGCTTGAGCTTGCCCAGCGCCTCGGCGTTGGTATCGCGCTCGACTTCAACCGACAGGGCAACCTCCTCGATGCGTGACGCAAGTCCTTTCAGGCGCGCGCCGATATCGTCGGCCAGACTGACGACTTCTGCGGAGAGCCCCACCAGCGCATCCAGCGCTTGGACATCCGCCTTCTTGAGTGGAACGACGGCTTCGTAAGCAGGCTTCGGCATGGGCTTTTCAATCCTTAATTTTGTGGTTACGGCGTCGCGCTGAAACTTGCTGCCCACCGGCTCGCGGATTATCCCGGCGTCCTTTAACTCGCCAAGCGCGCGCCGCACCGCGTGCACAGCAACGGAAGTGGCGTTGGCTGCCAAAGCCGCGCAGTGAATGTCGTGGGCGCTCCACGGTTGCTGGATGGGCACGTGCTCGAAGATCTTCCGGGCGGTGGAGGACTGGCCGGCAAGGAGCTGTTGGATTCGGGAATGGGTAAAGGCCATCAGAAACGCTCCTGGCCGGCGGCAATCTTGAGTTCGTTTAGAGCGGCCCGGGCATGGCGCTTGCGCAGGTAGCTATCTACTCGGCGACGCTGCGCTTGCTTCAGGCGATCGCGGTCTTTCACCCGCTTGCTCTCTTTGAGAATCTGACGGACTTCGTCGAGCTTGGCGCGAACATGCGGGGCAACATGAGTCGGCTGAGTGCCGGTGAGCAGACCCGCAATGGCTTGGCCTTCCTCGGTGATGGGCGCAATGCGCAGGTCAGCAAGGTATTTGCTGCCAGTCTCATGGTTGATGAGCTGGGAGCGTACGGCGGACTCAATGGCGACCATGCGACGGGCCGAGTCATAGCCCAGCGACACTTCCCATTTAGCTGGGCGATCTTCGGCGCGGGCAAATGCGACGAGGCGCTCGTAAGCGCTCATGAAGGCCATGCGCGCGCCTACCTTGTCGCCAGCTTGCAGAATCGGTGTTGAGGCAGACATGGCTTGGCGGATTTCAGCGGTCAGTACGACGGTCTCGTACTCATCACTCGCCGAAAGGGCTATCGACCAGGCCTCATCTTTGCCCGGGCGGCCGTCAGCGGCGTGTATGTTCCTCAACACCATGCCGAGACAAAGCTTCCCACTCGGCTCGCGTCGGCAGGCCCGAAGCGCGGCGATAATCACCGCAGCCTCATAACCGGCCAGATCCTCGGCAATGACTTGGGCACCGGCGGCGCTGATCGTCTGGCCCATCGCCTCAGCAGTGGCGCAGATTGCCCCTGACAGTTCGGCGATTTCGTCATAGGAAAGCATTACGGCGACCTCCTTGGCGGATATTCTCGGCAGCCTGTTGCGCGGCGTTGATGTTCGCTTGGGTCTGCTCGATCTGGCGCGCCGTGGTCGCGTTCATTTGGCGATTGGTCGTCCACTGCGTGTGGTAGGACTCGGCCTTGGCCAGTAGGTCGCCGATGCTGTGCATGTTCCCCACGACGCGGGCATCGTTGATGCTCAGGAAGAATGCGGACACATGATGAGCAACATCGATGCCCAGCCGGTCCACCAGCAGAGATACCTGCTTTGCAACCTTCGCGTTCCATACCGGCCAGGCGTTGTGGCGCTTGCGGTAGGCCATGGCGTAGTTCGCCCAAGCCTTGAAAGTTTTGCAGGCCTGATCTTTCGGCCCTGGCATGTCATCAGGAATTACGCAGCGAGGTGCCTCGTTGGAAATCAGAGTAAAAGTGGCGGCTTGCGACGGCGCAGCCGGGGCGAGTTGCAAACCCTGACTGGTACCCTGATTGGTATCCTGATTATTGGTATCCTGATTTGTCGGAGATTTTTCCGACCCTTGCTCGGATTTTTTTCCGACCTTGCTCGGAGATTTGTCCGAGGTAGCTCGGATATTTTTCCGACCCTTCGCTCGTTCTTGGGTCGGATATTTTTCCGACCCATCAAGCTTCCTGTTCCACTCGGTGCCTTTTTCGGTCAGGCGGAACAACGTGATGTTGGAAGTGCTGGAGAGCTCAATGAGTCCTGCCTCGTCCAGGGCCTTGAGCATCCTGTAAGCGGTGTCTGGTTTGTCGGTGAGCAACGGCAGCTCCTCGACGATTTTGGCCTTGCTGAGGGCAAAGAAAATACCGGTATCAGTCTTCACCGGCTTGGCCCAGCTCGGGCAGCCATAGACGAATGCAAACAAAAGGGCTTGCTGGGAGTTCAGCCCCCATTCCAAAGCCTTCACCTGGTTTACGGTCACTGTGAACTGCATGTCAGCCCTTCTCGCTTTGTAAGATTTCAGCCAGGCGAGTCAGGCCTTTGGGGGTTACCAATGGCTGGAAGGCAGCACGTTCGATCCCGGTCTCAGTATCGGGCTTGAGGGCTGTCACCTTGTGCTTGAGGAAGCCGGAGCGGATTCGGGGCTGCATAGCGATCCAACGTGTGGAACCACCGCGGCGATAGATCCAGCGGTTCGCCTGGAGCCAGTCGAAAAGCTTGGAGGGCGTGAGCCCGAGGTGCTTTGCCGCGTCGGTGATGCAGATCGCGCCCTCTGCGGCTGCAAGACGTTGAATAGCGGCGACCTTCGGCGCCTGAAGCTGAATCACGCCCAAGAGACGGCTGTTCTCACGGGCTTGATCCGCCGCCAGCTGCAAGGCCTCTGCGTAATCCGCCGGTATCCGATGGACGCCAGCCGCTTGGCCCTCCAGCTCCTGCCAGCGGTCAACCAGCCGAGCGGTGAATTCAGGGCTGAGCTGTGCCACGACTACGAAGCTGTCACGCTTGCACAAGTGGTAAACGGATTCGGTGCGCGGACGGCCCAAAGAGTCTTTGATCTGTTCGTCCCCCAGTGGGGGTTGGACGATCGTGCCTCGCTGGACAAGGCGTTCGATAGATTGCTTGACCTTGTCGTGACGAGAATTGAGCAGGTCCGATATCTCACGCGACGACATGGACTGACGCGTCATGTTCTGCCTCATTGGGAAAACTGACGAATCAGTGGCCCTATTGCTCTGGGTGTTCGTGGTGTGCATAATCGGACCTCACAAGTGTTGTTGAAGAAGCCGGTCTAGCCACCGGCTTTTTTATTGCCTGCGATTTAGGCCGCCTTGATCGAGACCTTGAGAACGTGCAGCGCCTTCTCTGCCTCAGCGATCTCGCGCATGATTCGCGCCCGCTCGACCTGATCAACGCGACCGTCAGCCATTGCGCGGTGCGTCTCGACAGTCACTTCGGAAATCTCCAGGGTTACGTGCCCCAGCGCCTGGTGAACATCAATCGCCGCAGGCTGCTCCTTCGCAACGAGGTCAAAGCCGAACCCAGCAGCGAGCGCCATCAGAGGACGCATGTCCTGGGTGTGAAGCAGAATCCCAAACAGATGCTCGATGGTCAGGTGATGCGCGGCGTTATCCGGGTTGGAGCGCTGTAGCAGGCTCACGTGGGCAAGACACATCTTTCCGGCCAGCTCTTCGGCTCCGCTTTCCTTGACCGTGGTGTGGCAGGCGCGCAAGAAATCTTCCATTCGTAAAACCTCAGATTTGTTTCAGTGGCAGCGTGCCAGCACGCGTATCAAAATGTTTCCCATGGAACAGAACGACATGGGACGCCTGCTCAGGCCACCATTTCGGCCCATGGAAAAGCGGGACAGAGGGACTCTTTCTTGAAAGCGCCTCCAGTCAGGTCTTCAGCCCGCTTGGCAATGACAGGAGACATGCCGTGCTTGCCCCGAACCCAACCGGAAACAGTGCTTTGATCGACTCTCAGCTTTTCGGCCGTGACCTCTTGTGTGCCGAAGTGGGCAACGAGGTCCTTGAAAATGGTATTCATGCTGCCCCTCCGTATGTGAATACCCATATCGTAAAACATAGGCATACCACTTTGCAACGATATGGGTGCGCCAGTAATAATCGGCAGATGGAATACAAAGACCGAATCAAGGCCGCCCGTCGGCATGCAGGACTTACCCAAGCGCAGCTCGCGAAACTCGTGGGTATCGATCAAGCGTCCATTTCGGATCTTGAGAGAGGAAGATCGCAGCGGTCGTCTTACAACGCATCCATCGCAAAAGCGTGTGGGGTTTCTGCTATCTGGATCGAAAGCGGGGCGGGGCCTATGGTGGTGGAAGCTGCCGAGCCATCGAACGTTAAGGACGTTGTCCAACCCGAGATGCTTTTCCGGTATCCCGTTATTAGCTGGGTTTCTGCTGGATCGTGGGAGGAAGCGGTTCAGCCCTACCCAGATGGCTTCTCAGACCGCTATGAAACATCTGACTACGACTCCAAAGGACCTGCCTTCTGGCTTGAGGTCAAAGGGGACTCAATGACCGCTCCGGCCGGTGTCAGCGTGCCGGAGGGGATGATGATCCTGGTTGACACGGAAGCAGACGTTAAGCCCGGAAAGCTGGTTATTGCCAAGCTTCCCGCCAGCAACGAGGCCACCTTCAAAAAGCTTGTTGAGGATGGCGGCGTTCGTTATTTAAAGCCGCTGAACCCTGCGTACAAGATGGTTGAGTGCGATGAAAACTGCCGGATAATCGGTGTTGCGGTGCAAATGAGCGCTCGGCTTTAAGCGCAACTCCTCAAGCAGGAGATAAAAATCAGCCCGCCCCGCGCGGGCTTTTTTTTGGAGACAGAAGCAAAGAGAACAAATGTACTCCTTTTTATTGCCGTTTTTATACAGATCCAATACTGTCTATACGTACAGCAATAACATGGAGGATGACATGACCCTGAGCACCGCCAGCATCACATTTGCCCCGACGTCATATGAGCAAGTAGGCCGCAGGATTCAGCGGTTGGTGTCGGACCCGAATGTGCAGAAACGGCAAGCCGTAAGCATCACCAGGCGCGAAGACGAGACGCCCGAAGCCTGGGAGCAGGTACTCCAGGAGCTTGATGAGACGTACGGAATAACGGTAGAGCGCCTTGAGCCAGGCTGCGTCCGTTTAGGATGGAAGAGGTACATCGACCTGTGAATTAAGCCCGCACAAGCGGGCTTTTTATTGGCGAGACAAAAATATTATGGGAATGCCCATTGACAGAGAGTATGTGTTTCCCTATATTTTGCCCATGCCGACACATAACCGGCTACGCTCTTTAACAATCAGCCGCAACAAAGCAACAGACCGCATTGCCTCTACCGGCGACCGGCGATCAGACAGGTGAACGAGGAAAGCCTGCCAACGCCAGGGAAAACCCTGGACGGCTGATCGATGACAAAACGTCAGAACTGCGCGAATGACCCGGGCAAGCAATGCAAACCGCGAATCCCAGCGGCAGAAGGGAGAAATATCGAACTGAATTAGCGCTCCGAGCTTCGGCTATGAGGAGTGCCGGACCTCATGCGATGTGCCTCAAACCAAACGGGCACAGGGCTTCACGTCGCATGTTGTAAGTACCCGATGACCACGCCAGCAACGCTGATCGAGCTGACGTGAACAGGGAAGCCCGCCGCCAACCCACGATGCCGAAACCTGCAATCAGTAAGCGGGGATTAGGAACCAGATGTAACCACACCGCGGACGCTTTACCCCGGCCTGTCGCCAGTAGCGAGGCCGGGATTTCACCGATTGGCCTTGGCAACAGGGCTAGACGGGAAATCAACCGGAGGTGACACCGTGAACAAAGAAGAGATCTACGACGAGCAGATCAGCCCGCTGATGCAGCAGATCATCGCAATTACCCGCGAACACGGTATCGCGATGATCGCCAGTTTCGATATCGCCCACGATGGTGAAGGGCCAAACGGCGAAGACTGTTCGACGCTGACCTGCACGACTCACCTGCCTGATGGCGACGAGAACCACAACGAGCGGTTTACCCGCTCAGCTCAAATCATCCGACAAGGCCACGTCTCGCACAACGGCCCTGCAATGCAGCTGACCACCGTCCACCCTGACGGCTCCAAGACGCTCACAGCGTTTATCTGATCGATGGATCAGATACCCAAGCACATCACGCTTGAGCTGGAACACGCCGCGGGCTCGATGAAGTTCGACGGCGACCTGGCCGAGGGGCTTTTTCAAGCAGCGCGGCACCTGACAGGAATTGAAAGGCTGAAGCTGATCCAGCGCCTGCAAGACAGTCACGCCGAACTGGAAGCAGTCGGCAGATAGACAACCAGCGCCAGCGTCAGCCTGACGAAAACTGCCCGATACCCTGGAACGCTTGAACGCTGACCAGGGCGCATCGGAGAGTGATCGAGGCGTGCCCGAGCGGGCTGCAACGCTAGGATCGCAAAGCCCCGTGAATGTCCTGGGCCGGTACAAGCGAGACGGCCAATACCAAAAACGCGGCGGGAAACAAGCAGGGGTTGCGCCCTGGTGTTTCGATCACTCCCCGATGCGGATGACACTGCGGCATATAACTGCCCAACTGCATCACGACGGCCTTGGCAGAGAGCCAATCAAGGCTTGCTTAGCGCACCCAGCTCTTCTGCTTCTTAGAAGTCTTAGCTCTGCAACAGCAAGCAAAAAAAGGCGCCGTAGCGCCTTTTAACGGGGGGAGTTACTTAGTTTTAGTGAACGTTTCAATCCCGTTGCGCAGATGGCTGATGATCTTGCCGTCGTCCCCCAGCTCTAAGGCTATCTGCTTCTCTTTCGTCACAAGAAGCTTGTCGGACTCCGGATACAAAAAGACTTCCACGTCCATATAGCCGTGTTCGTCTTTATCAATGTGCGCCAGAGCACGATAGCCATCATCAGCCTTGGTAACTGTGAGTGTTTCGGACAACTTATCTGAATATTTCCAGACTCCAACAAAATCCTTACCCTTGTCACTGCAACCTGCCAAGGCGGCGCAGGTCATGAGTGCGAAAACCAGATTTCTCATTTCATTTCTCCTTTTTGCAAATCTATTTCGTCCTTAGGGTTCAGCTTTTGCCACTCTTTCAGGACCCGGTGATTGCCACCACAGCTATCTACGCTTGATTAGTGCTGTGCAGTAAGCGGGGCAGATCATACAGGAAACGACCATATGTCAGCGCCAGCCGCCTGCACCCCACTGAACAGGTAGCCACTGCCTTCCCAGTGAGCAAGCAACAGAGGATTGGCAGCCATGTAAAAGACATTGACCCGGCCTACCGCATCAGGCGGCGCCGGCAAGCAAGGTTCACGTACGGAGGCGTTGTGAACCAGCGAGATGTGAAAAGCCCTGCATCGTCAGGGCTTTTTTTCACCCAGCGTTTACCCGTCAGCACTCTCCCCTGCGCCCAATCGGCCTATGTCAGGCGGCCAGAGTGCTGACGAATACACGCAGACCCACAAGAGGAATCGCCATGCATCAGGCATTTCAAGACCGTATCGTCGAGCTGGGGGTTTTGCTCCAGCGTTCAAGCGCCGCCCGCGGCGAGTTCAGCAAGCGCACGGACCGGGCAATGCCTAGTAGCAAAGTGCGTTTCCAGGTGCTGAGCAAGGCGCGCAACTCGTACAGCGTCGTCGAGCTGGCGAGCGGCAATCTGCAGGACACGTTCAACACTTGGAAAGAGGCTATGAACTTCGCGCAGCAACTTGAGGCCAAGCCTGTCATGAGGTTGGTGCAATGATCGGCGAGAGCCTACCGGACCAGCACAAGCAGGCCATCGCGCAGCTTTCCGCGCAGATTGATCACTTTCTCGCCACTGGCCACCGTATCCAGCACATTGACCAGGGCGTCAGCGCCAACGCGCCGATGCTGGGTACCACGAATCATCTTGAAACGCTCAAGGCCAAGCGCGCCAAGCGGGCACCGCGGATCCGGGCGCTTGCCGAGGCAGGCCTCAACGCCCGCCAGATCGGCATGAAGCTCGGCGTCGATACCCGCACCGTCGCACTCACTGCCCGAGAGCACGGCATCACATTCACCGCGGCCACCTGATGCGGCGTCTATTCAAGTGCGCCAATCAGCGCCGGCGCCAGACCTGGCTCAACCTGCCAGCGCATCAGATCGGAGATCCACCAGATGGAAAAGACAGCAGCGGCCAAGCACTCGGCGGACTACCGTCGGCGCCAAAAAGAGGAGAAGGAAAAGCTCGGGATCGAAACTCTGGAGGTCGATGTTCCACTTGGCACTCGGTCGGGCATGACGCTTGCGATGAAGGATCACGGCTACAAGCAGATTCAAGAGCTGTGGCAGGATCTGGCGCTGTCATTTCTTGCAGCACCTCGCGAAGAGCAGGCGCGGCGGTTACGCAAACCTAGCGCGTCAGATTTTGTAGTTACCCCAAGCCTCGCGCGTAAGTTGAAAGCGGCCGGCATGGCCCAGGTGGACCCCGATGCAGACGAACAATGAACTAACCCCAGTGCAGGCAGACACCTTGGCGTTCATCGCCGGGTATATCGCCCAGCACGGCTACTCGCCGACCTTCGCAGAAATAGCTAGGGCTCAGAAGGTTAACGTGAATGCTATCGGCGGTCGCATCGCTCAGCTAGTCAAAAAAGGCGCCGTGACCAAAGCTGACGGCATCGCTCGCAGCATACGTCCCGTCACGCAGGCATAACGCTCAGCACTAGATGTTACGCAAACAGAACATCTGTCCGGGCTGCGCCACGAAGTAAAGGCACCGTCAGTCGTGGCGCGGAGGCTCGAAATTGCCTATCAGCGAGTCAGCGAGAAGAGTTGAGGACAGGCCGGGATGATTAAGTTTTCTACTCCAGCGACCTCATCATGTCCTTCACCAAAGCTATCGCGCGGTCGCGGCTTGCTTCGAATGAAGAATCCCGGGTATTGTCGTCGTGCTTCGAGCCCCTACCATCCGTTGTCTCTACAAAGATACGGAAGCCTCTCGGCGCTGGGTCAGTGGATAACCCCCACTTAAATTCGATGCGACCTACTTCATCGTTCGGCCCGGTCCAAGTGATGTTGCGAGGTCTATCAACCGGAATATCCATTCTTCGCTCCTCGAGCCGGCCCTATGCCGGTCACCACCTATAGCCCACCACCAACCTATTCGCCACCGAACTTTCGGAGGGTGGCGCACATATGGAGATCACCATGAGCGACAAATACGAAGCTCAACGCCGAGCAGCGATCGCGAAGCGCAAGAAAACTGAGCAGGACTATCGGGCCCGCGCCGCAGAAAACATGGTCGATCACGAATACACCTGCATCGTCGACCAGAAAGACGCAGTGATCTGGCGCTGCAAAGCTGCAAAAAACACCTTCTACGCCTTCGACATCCTTATGACGCGCTTCGGTATCGCCGTAGTCGGTGACATCGACAACCTGACCTTCAGCGTGGGCCTGGGCTACGGCATTGAGTTTTTGGCTGGTGACGACGTGACCTACTACCTGCACACGAAACTGAGTGAGGTGTGCAAGAAGCGCAGTTTCAGCGAGCGCCTATTCCGCGAAGTGTTGATGCGCAACATCGCCCAGGCCCTGCGTGAAGAGTGCGAGGAAGAGATGTTCGAATCGCTTCCTGAGTGGCTACAGGATCCTTATCGAGTTGAAGCTGCCCAATGGCCTGAATTTCGGCAGCTCGTCCTGGCCAAACGGCGGGACATGAGCCATACCGATGATCGTTGGATGCACTGGGATGACGCCCTGGATGCAGCGCATGAAATCGCCTTCACTGAAGAAGCCATGATGTTCATGCGCGATAACAGCGTGGCGCTTTGCCTGGGTGACGAGTGGTACGAAAATAGAGTAGATGAGCCATCACAGGGACTGGTGCAGTGCCTTTACATGATCAACCATGCCGCCAAGGCGATCACGGCCCAGAAGGCTCAGGCTGCAGCAGCCTAATCAATCAGACCAACAGCGCGTCAACCGCAAGCTCGATCTCCTTGATGGCAGTCGGCACATGCTGCGAATCATAAGACTTGTACTGCAGCAGCTCATCAGCTACCGCCTCTGTAAGATCATCTAAGTTCAACCCCCTTTTCTGCGCAACGCTTAGCACTGCCTTGAGCGCAAGATACAAACCCTTCTCTCTATCTTCGTACATGCCGTATCCCTTTCTGTGGAGCGGTAAGCGTAGGCCAATTTTCCCATCGCATGGAATCGAACCTTGAGCCAGCAACATCGGACTCTGATTGGCGACTGCAGACACTTCCAAGCAACCCAATGCAAAACTGATTCCACGCTATTTACTGGATGCGACCTGGTACTTTTCACGGAGCATCCACTCCAACTGAGACACGGTATCTGCATATAGATGGCGTGCCTCGTCGGTTATTAGGCGAGCCGTCGCAGCAAATTGATGGACATTTTCGACACCGGGTGCATTCGCGTAGGCCATGACAATTTTTAAAGGGTCGTCAATCGAGCGCCGGGTAAAAATTGGAGCAGGCCCACGAAAGGCAGCCTCTTCCTCTGGGGTGAGGAACACCACTGCCGTGCTCCAGGCCCGGTTATATGCTTGAAGAGCAGTCAGCCACCTCTGTCGAGCAGCCTCTTCATCTTCGTGTATGGCCTCGCTTTGCTCGCGGCCGTATTGCATGAGAAACATGCATCTTGCTTGGACCGCCAACAGGTAACCTCGGAACGCATGAAGGCTGGTCGCGGCATCCTTGAGCTCCTTGAGAGCCTTGAAGCTTTCCGCATGCCTGAACTGAGTTTTCCATAGGTTCAAGGTGTAAATGGCGACCATCGCCGCAAGCGCGGTGGCGACAAAGCTGGTGCATTCCAGCGCGTCCTTTAACTTGGCGTAATCACCAAACACAGGTCGCCATACGGCACCAGCCACGAACAACCCAGTGCCGATAAGCGCCAACAAAGCCACATCTCCACGCGTCATAGCGATTCGTCCAGAAAGTAAGCGCTTATCAATACTTCACTTCTGTAAATCACGCCACTGGCGAGGATCAGACATGTCTGCCTACAAATTGTCCGGGACGACTGTCGTCAGCTTCTCCGGCGGCCGGACCAGCGCGTACATGCTGCGCCAGGTGCTGGACACCAACGATGATCTGAGCGAGCTGATCGTCACCTTCGCCAACACTGGCAAGGAACACCCCGCCACATTGGATTTCGTTCAGGAATGCTCGAAGCGCTGGGAGGTGCCGATTGTTTGGCTTGAGTACCGAAACGATGAACGCGGATTCGCAATCGTGAATTACGAAACCGCCAGCCGCGACGGGCAGCCGTTCGAGGACCTGATCAGGAAACGCAGCTACCTACCGAATCCAGTTACACGGTTCTGCACCATCGATCTGAAGATCAGGGTCATCCACAAATACCTGCGGATGGTCGGCTGCTCCACCGAAGAGACACCAGTGGACATGATGACCGGCATCCGCGCCGATGAGCCCAGACGAGTAGCGAAGATCCGGCACCGCAAGACCACCAGCGAGAGCAAGCACGCAACGATGGTGATGCCACTGGCGGATGCTGGTGTGGGCGTGCAGGACGTGACCAACTTCTGGAAAGCACAGCCTTTCGATCTGATGCTGCCGACCATTAGTGGCCGGACGTTGGAAGGCAACTGCGACCTTTGCTTCCTCAAGGGCGCCAAGCAGGTTTATTCGATCATCGCCAGCGACCGGCAGAAAGCTGAATGGTGGGCACGCATGGAGCGGACAGCTAAATCCAGCTCCAGCACCACCGGCGACGGCGCGCTGTTCCGCTTCGACCGCCCGAGCTATCAGCAGATGCTCGACTACTCCGACACCCAATTCGACATGTTCGCCGGCCACGACGAAGCAATTGCGTGCTTCTGCGGCGATTAGCCCCCCTTCCCAACCTTGAATCACGCCACTGGCGAGGATCCCCTATGTCCGCAAGTAAGAAGAAACACCCCTTCGACTTCAAAACTCAGTACGGCCTTGGCTTCGACCCGCAAGACGATGAGATCGTCGTGGACTTCTTCTGCGGCGGTGGCGGCGCCGGTACCGGCCTGGAGATGGGCCTTGGCCGCAAGGTCAGCGTGGCGAAGAACCACAGCGCCAAAGCGATCAGCATGCACACCATCAACCACCCGGGCGCCAAGCACTTCACCACAGACGTGTTCGACGGCGATCCGGACGCTGAGTGTGGCGGCAAGGCGGTTGGCTGGTTCCACATGTCGCCGGACTGCACCCACCACAGCCAGGCCGCCGGCGGGCAACCGCGCAAGCGCGAGATCCGTAACCTTTCGTGGATCGGCTTGAAGTGGGCAGGTAAGAAGAAGCCTCGAGTCATCAGCCTAGAAAACGTGAAGCAGATCCTGCAATGGGGCCGGCTTATTGCGAAGCGCGACAAGGCCACCGGACGGGTCATCAAGCTGGGCGGCGCGATCGCCGCACCTGGTGAGGTCGTGCCGGTAGACCAGCAGTTCCTGATTCCAGATCCGAAGCAGCGCGGGCGAACGTGGCGCCGATTCGTGGCCCTGCTTGAAGGCATGGGCTACGTCGTCGAGTGGAAAGTGATTAAGGCCTGTGACTTCGGCGCGCCAACCAGCCGCGAACGGCTGTTCATGCTCGCCCGCTGCGATGGGCAGCCGATTGTCTGGCCGGAACCGACCCACGCCAAGAAGCCGGCCAAAGGGCAAAAGCCCTGGCGCACCGCAGCGGAGTGCATCGATTTCTCCGATCTGGGCAAAAGCATTTTTGGCCGCAAAAGGGACCTGGCCCCCGCTACGCTGCGGCGTGTAGCGAAAGGCATGAAGAAATTTGTCATCGACAACGCGACGCCCTTTATCGTGCCGATTGCCAACTGGTCAGGCGAAACCGTGCAGTCAGCCAATCAGCCGCTGCGCACAGTCACCTCCTATCCGAGAGGCGGGCCCTTTTCAGTTGTCAGCCCGGTGATTGCGCCAGCCACGCATCAGGGCAGTGACCGCATCAACGATCCACTTGAGCCGCTGCCGACAGTGACGTGTGCCAACCGCGGCGAGCTGACACTAATCAGCCCTACGCTGGTTCAGACCGGTTACGGCGAGCGGGAGGGTCAAGAGCCGCGTGTACCGGGACTGGATCAACCCCTTGGGACTGTGGTCGCCGGCGGCGTGAAGCACGCACTGACCAGCGCTGTTCTGTTAGGTGCTGGCGGTCCGGAGTACTCCGGGAAGCCGACGGCTGCCGATCAACCCGTTGGTACCCTGCTCGCGCAGAATCACCGGGGCATTGCTGCCGCATCACTTGTCCAACTCGGCAATGGTGACAAAGCCGGATCCGCGCCGCGCTCGGCTGACCTGCATGACCCGCTCGGCACGATCATGGCATCGGGCGGCAAATACGGCGTGGCCGCTGCGCACTTGGTGAAGTTTCGTTTCGACGATGCGGGGAAGCCGCTGGACGAACCGTTGCCTACGATCACCAGCGGCGGCAATTACCAGCGCCCTGCCGGCGCGGCTCACGCAATGGGCGTTGCCACAGCGCATCTGCTGCACCTGCGCGGCAACTGCGACGCGCGGGACACTGACGATCCGCTGCACACGGTCAGCGCTGGCGGAACGCATCACGGACTTGTCACCGCTTTCATGGAGCGCCAGTTTGGCGCCAGCGTCGGCCAGCTCCTAGACGAGCCCGCGCCGACCATCACGGCGGGCGGCGGGGGCAAGAGCTCGTTGGTCAGCTTCGAGCTTTCGCCCGAGCACGAAGAAGGCGCGCTCCGCGTTGCTGCTTTCCTGATCAGCTACTACGGCACCGAGAACATGAGCGGCTGCGACCGGCCCGCGCCGACGATCACCACGAAGGATCGCCTCGGCCTGGTCACCGTGATGGTAAAGGGCACGCCATACGTGATCGTCGATATCCGATTGCGGATGCTGCAGCCGGCCGAGCTCTACCGGGCGCAGGGCTTCCCGACGGACTACATCATCACGCACGGCGCCGACGGCAAGCCGTTCACGAAGACCGAGCAGGTCCATATGTGCGGCAACAGCGTCAGCCCACCGCCGATGTCCGCCCTCGCCCGCGCCAATGATCCATGGCGTACCAACGTTCAGCACCAGGTGGCCGCATGAAACGCATCTACGTCAGCGGGCCCTTGACGGGCCTGCCCGATTACAACTACCCGGCACTCTTGGAAGAATGCCGACAAGGGCAGATCATTTCAGGCTAAATGGGCATAGAAGGATTTAACGCGCAAGCTTTGCCATATACCCAGCGGCATCGGGATGATCTAGATGTGCATGGAGCGCGCTATATGCATCGTGGTGGGTGCGAACAGCTTTATCCCACGAAACCGTGCCCATGTCGGATAAGACAACCAGCTTCATCATCTGAACAGTGGAGGAATCAAGTTCAAGAAGCAGGGTGTGAGACTTGTAACGGAAGTCATCGGCGGCTTGCATCTGGTTGCCTCTGGACTGAGGTCGTTAATCGACCACATGAGGGGTTGACCCTAGGGAGGCGTATTAAATTCAACTCCGCCTGTCACAACGCGCTAAGGACAACGCCTCTAGACCTGACCCTAACGCCTGCTGCGGCTATGCGTCAGCCTGACTGAGATACAGATGCAGCTCAACGAACGCTTCCTGCTGCGCGCTTACCGCCGATCTCCATTCTTGAGTACCTATTGATGATGCCGAGATCAACCCTGCCATGACAGCGGTTGCGTCCTCTAGGACCATTATCAACTGGTGCGCTACGTCCCTGAATTCCTGACCGGACTGCATGTGGAAGATCCTCAAGCGTGAAGTAATCGGAAATAGATTTTTTATCCATCTGGTCGGCACTGGCGTATCGATTCATCCAGTCAGATCGCCGTCATCAACCATCCTATACCTATTGCCTGCTGCGTATGCGGCGAGGAGACATTTGTGCGCTTGAAAAAACTGGAGCGCGAGCAGGTCCGCATGAAGTACGGCGGCCGCTGCGCGTATTGCGGCATCGAACTAGGCAGCCGCTGGCACGCCGACCATCTGGAGCCAGTCACCCGCGAGTTGATTTCCAAGCGAAACGCCAACGGCACATGGCGGCTGGACTCAGGCAAGCCGCTCAAGCCGGAGAACGATCACATCGGAAACATGATGCCGGCCTGTGCGCCCTGCAATATCAGCAAGGGCGGTCAAAGCCTTGAGGGCTGGCGCACGTGGATCGCCCGGCACGTAAACAGCCTGAACCTGTATCAGCCGACCTACCGACTCGCGAAGGCTTACGGCCTAATCGTCGAGACGGCGGTACCGGTCGTATTCCACTTCGAGAAGGTGCAGACGAGTGCCTGTGGCTACACACACGGCGACTGGGAGTGCCGCGAGGGCGGCTACCTCTGGTACGCAGGTGACGGCGAAGGATATGACCCCAGTGATTGCACCCACATTTGCCCTCATTGCAGGACGACTGACTACCTCGAAGCGGCGAAGGAAGAGGCAGAGGGCTGCAGTAGTTGGTCGAATAATGGCACCAGCGGTACCGGCGTTGACCTATGGGTGCTCGCGGAGCGGCAAGCACTCGGCGCAAACGAATCTGCAGCTCGAGCAGCGCTGGCAGAAATTGGCCCGGTGCACACTCTTGATGGCGATGACAGCCCCGGTGGATATTCGGTTGTTGTCTGCAACTCGCAGCGGGTGAAGCCATGACGGCCATCAAAGAACGCCCGATCCTGTTCTCGGCGCCGATGGTGCGCGCCATCCTGGAAGGCCGAAAGACCGTCACGCGCCGCGAGGTGAAGAAACAGGCAGCGCTCAATTGCCTGGCTGCCGGTTTCGAGCCTGCCTTTCTGGCGCTGGCTGGCAATGCGGACCTTTGTCCCTATGGCCAGCCGGGCAACCGCCTGTGGGTGCGCGAGACCTGGGCCCAGCCTGCGCACCTTGATCCGGGCCCAACGGTTTACCGAGCGACTTATCCCGATTGCATCAAGGGTCAGGGCTGGGAAAACCTTCCACCATCAGACGCGATCCACTGGAAACCCAGCATCCACATGTTCAGGCGTGACAGCCGCATCCTGCTGGAGATCACCGACGTGCGCGTCGAGCGACTGCAGGACATAACCAACGCCGAGTCGATTGCTGAAGGTGCTGAGCCTGTAACCCTTGCAGAAGCCAGGTCTCTGGACTTGCTGACGTATCAAGCCGGCTTCGCGAGGTTGTGGAACTCCATCAACGGACCAGGCGCCTGGGCAGCTGATCCATGGGTCTGGGTCGTGGAGTTCAAGCGGGTGACGCCATGAACAGACGAAAAACGCACTACAACCCGCCCGGCGGCGGAAGCCCCTACGACGATGGTGACGAATACGTGTTCTGCGGTACGGCACTCGTTGAAGGTGAATTCACCACCAACAGGGGCAAGGTCACATGCAAGCGGTGCCTGAATGCCCTCGCCGCGCAGGAAGCCCAATGGGCAAAAGAGGCTCAGCCCCGCAAAGCCGAGCTTTATGACGAGGTTTGGGCGCTGGCGCGAAGCCTCGGCTGGATGAACGCTACTGACGCCATCAAGCACGCCGGGGTGGCCGGCGACTATTACAGGCGCGTGGGCAGAGAGGTCATCCCATGAGCGCACCTATCGAACCGCAAGACTACATCTACGGCGTGAAGGTAGTTCAGATTGAGGACCTGCGAGTTGCACGCGGCCTGACCCGCCGCCCCACTTCATCATGCCAGCACCAAAAGCTGATCTATGACCACAACGAGCGCCGCATCTGGTGCAGCGATTGCGAAACCGAGGTCGAGGCCTTCGATGCTTTCGAAGGCTTGGTCAGCAGGCTGAGCGCGGCGAACGGCCGCCTCAAGACCCGAGAAACAGCGCTAGCCCAGGCAGAGCAGTTCCAGGCCCGAAGCCGGGCGGCGAAGGTAATGGACGAAGCCTGGCGCAGCACGAAAACCGCACCGCTCTGCCCGCACTGCAATACCGCGATCCTCGCCGAAGACGTTGTTGGCGGTGTCGCCAAGGCTTCGAAAGCACTGGTGATGGCCGCACGCAAACGCACATCTGACAAGTAACCCCTTCCCCATCTACCCACATGCCTGCCGGTGCACGGCGGGCAGGAGGAACTCATGTCCGAAGAAATCGAAGTTGTGAAGGTGGACAGCTTAGCAAAAATGCTAGGCCGTACCGAAGCGTCAATTAGAGAAGGGATTCGCCGGGGAGTAGCATGGCTGCCACCAAGTTTCAAGATGGGAGGCAAACACTGCTGGCTTAAAGAGGACGTGCGCAAGTTTCTGCGGGAGTTCCGAGACGGCGAGCACCAGAAGCCGAAGCTGGGTCGCAAACGAAAGGAACCACCGTCCTTGCGCGTAGCGTAACGCTACCGGATCGACTCGATAGCAGCAATCACCGACGCTATCCAGTCGACATCGCGTGAGACTTGTCCAGAGTCCAAATCATTGAACTTAAGTTGCCGAGGTCGAGAAGAGCGAAGAATATCGCCCTCATGTGCAATTTGGTTCCTGCGATGAACCAAATGATTCAGCTTTTCCTTGATTTCGGGAGATGTGACGCCTAAAGCTTTAGAGGTTTTGGTCCAGCCGTCGGCTATACCAGCCATCGACATAGCCACAGAAACTTGATCAAAAGACTGAAATGTCCTGAACAAAAGCTGTCTTTGGGCCGAGTTTTTCAAAGCGTTCCAAGGCCGGGTTTCTTTACCCTCCCGTCTACCTTCAATCACCGCATCTGCAAGAGCCGCGACATCTGAGAATGGAATTTCGAGCTTCGATAAAGCCTTCGGCAGCTTTGCATTTTTGCTGACTGCCGTAATTTCCTGAAAAACCATCCAATGCATATATGAGTCCATGGCACTAATGGCCATAACTAAGGCGGACCTAATTAGGTCGTCGCGCACTTCTATGTTGGCAGCATCGTCAGATGCGGCTAGAAGTTTCTTGCTTCGAGAAACACAGGAATTGGCAGCTTCGATAGCAGTAAACGGCATGGTATGTCTTCCTTGATTTGATTAGGGCTTATCCGAGCTTCTCCGCAAGATCTTGCGGACTAAGGTGAGTGTAACGCTTGAGCATCGCCAACGTCTTGTGCCCGGTGATGCTGGCAACTTCCATAAGCGTGAAGCCGCGCTCGAACAGGCGGCTCGTCGCTTCATGTCGCAAGTCGTGAAGCCGCAAGTCAGTAATCTTGGCCTTCTCGCAAACGCGCGGGAAGTAATTGCTGATGGTATTCAGCTTGAGATTGAAGTACCTGCCGCCGGCGATTGGCGTCGGCAACCCCTCCAAGAGTGCTAGGGCCCGCGATGATAGTGGGACCGACCGGCGCTCGCCGTTCTTCGTGTCTTCGAGGTACGCAACTTTTCCCCGCACCTGATCTTTACGCAGCATCATCAATTCGGATCGGCGCATAGCCGTTTCAACCGCCAGTTCGAAGATGACCGGGAGCACCGGATTTATCTCGCTGGCAAATTTGTAGATGGCTTTCAGTTCCTCAGCGGTAGGCCTGCGCTCGCGCTGCTTGCTGCCCTTAGGCATACGAATCGCCCGGCACGGGTTTATCAGCCCTTCAATACCCCAGTCCTTTGCCGCCACGGTGTACAGGTGACTGATCACAGCCAGGTCGAGCCGCACCGTAGCAGTGGACTTCCCGGCCTTGAGTTCGGCGTCGCGGAAGGCGGCCATGTCGCTTGACCGCAACGAAGCGAGCGACTTATGGGCAAGGTCGGAGTCCTGCCACTTTTGGATGCGCACCTTTTCCTGCTTCTCGCCCTTCTTGCCGACCGACACCTCAGACTGGTACCGCGTCAGCGCCTTAAAGAGCGTCGTGGATTCGGCCTCACGGATATCCACGAATCGCGCGCGCGACATATCGCCTTCGATCTCGGCGGCCCAGCGCTGGGCTTCTGCCTTGGTGTCGAAGGACGCAGATAGGGTGGGATATCCTTTTCGACGGATCTGGGCGCGCCAGCTCTCGCCACGTTTCTCGTAGTAGGCCATGGGGGAATCATAACCGTTGGCTGGGGGAATGGCACGTTCCCCCCATTCCCCCAAAATTCCCCCAAATAAAAAAGGCCTCGAGCGCTACAAACGCTCGGGGCCTTATATATGGCGGAGAGATAGGGATTTGAACCCTAGGTACTGTCGCCAGTACAACGGATTTCGAATCCGTCCCGTTCGGCCACTCCGGCATCTCTCCAACGGCGCGCATCATAACAGTTCGTTCGAGGAACGCGAACCCTTTTTACGGATTTTTTCGCGTTCTTTCAGATGCTTGCAGCGTTTTCCGCTTGAAGCGTTGGATCAGAGCGGTACGCCGAGACGCTGGGCGACTTCTTCGTAGGCTTCGATGACATCGCCGAGGCCCTGACGGAAGCGGTCCTTGTCCATTTTCTTGCGGGTCTCTTTGTCCCACAGGCGGCAGCCGTCCGGGCTGAACTCGTCCCCCAGGACAATCGAGCCGTCACTGAACACACCGAATTCAAGCTTGAAATCGACCAGCAGCAAGCCGGCGTCGTCGAACAGTTTGCTCAGGACTTCATTGACCTTCAGCGACAGTTCTTTCATGCGAACCAGTTGCTCGGCAGTGCCCCAACCGAACGCGACGACGTGGGAGTCGTTGATGAACGGGTCGCCCTTGGCGTCGTCCTTCAGGAAAAGCTCGAACGTGTAAGGGTTGAGCTTCATGCCCTCTTCCACGCCCAGGCGCTTGACCAGGCTGCCGGCAGCGTAGTTACGCACGACGCATTCGACCGGGATCATGTCGAGCTTCTTGACCAGCACTTCGTTGTCGCCCAGCAGTTTGTCGAACTGGGTCGGAATGCCTGCAGCCTCGAGCTTCTGCATGATGAAGGCGTTGAACTTGTTGTTCACCATGCCTTTGCGGTCGAGCTGTTCGATGCGTTTGCCGTCGAACGCCGAGGTGTCGTTGCGGAACACCAGGATCAAGCGGTCAGCGTCATCGGTCTTGTAAACCGACTTGGCTTTGCCGCGGTAGAGTTCTTCACGTTTTTCCATGATGGGCTCCGCTTGCTGAATCTTGCTGAATAGTGGGGGCGAATCGCCCGTTTGGGACGCTAGGCGATTTCGCGCCAGCCGAGCCCTGAATCCTGATCGGCCAATTGTAGCCAGTCTGCGTCGCACCCAAGGGTGTCGACGAAACATTGCCGGGCCAGATGCGGCAGGTTGTTCTTGCTGCTCAGATGGGCCAGCACCAGGTGCTGCAGATCCTGCCATCCCAACTCGTTCACCAGACCGGCAGCCTGATGATTGTTCAAATGACCGTGATCACCGCCCACCCGCTGCTTGAGAAAGTACGGGTACTGACCTCGAGCAAGCAGATCGCGGCAGTGATTGGACTCGACCATAAGCGCATCGAGCCCGCGGTAGCTGTCCAGCACCATCGGGCAATACGAGCCAAGGTCGGTCAACAGGCCGAAGCGCCGGCGCCCGTCGTTGAACACGAACTGCGTGGGCTCCAGCGCATCGTGGGCCACCGACACTACGTCGATGCCCAGACCGCCAATGCGCAAACCCTGTCCGCCCACCAGCCGAAGGCCGGCTTCGACCGGCTTGCGCATGCCACGCAGCGTGCCGTCGCTGAGGTACACCGGCACATCGTAGCGCCGAGACAGCAAACCCACGCCATGCACATGATCGGCATGTTCGTGGGTCACTAGAATGGCGCTGAGCTGCTTGCCGCTGACGCCCAGCCTGTCGAGCCGTCGCTCGGTTTCCCGCAGGGAGAAACCGCAATCGACCAGCACATACGTGTCGTTGCTCGCAACCAGCGTGGCGTTGCCGCGACTGCCGCTGCCCAGAACCGCGAAGCGCACTTAACCCAGGTTGTCCTGAATGACGCTCAACACACGACGAGCGACTTCCGTCGGCGCCACGGTGTTGATGTTCTTCTCGACCGTTACCTGAACGTTATCGCCGACCTTGCTCAGGCGAACCTGATAACGCTCGGCGCGGGCTTCTTTCTCTTCCTTGGACTCTTCACTGCCGAACACGCGACTGAGGAAGCCAGGCTTGTTTTCCGGCTTGTCGGCTTTTTCTGCCAGGTTGATGTAGTACAGGCCCAGGCTGCGGTTGATGTCTTCAACGCGCCAGTCGCCCTGGTTAAGCGCACGACCGACGCTCGACCACGCGCGATCAAGGTCCGCGCCCAGGTTCAGCACGGGGTTGCCGCTGCCGTCTTCGCTGAGGGAAACGCGGCTTGGGGTATCGAAATCACGCGCCGCCAGCAGGGACACCGAACCGCCCTTCTCGGCAGTACGGGTCAGGCTTGCCAGCATGTCGTCGGTCAGCACGGAGTCGAGGCCGACGTTGGTGCTGCGCGACGGGAATGCAGGATCATCTTTGCTGCCGGCCGGACGTTGTACGCTGACCACATAGATTTCGCTGGTATTGCGCTGCACGCCCGGCTCGATACGAACGCGGACGCGGGTTTCGGTGTTGGCGGCATCGCCACTCGAACCCATGCGCTTGGCAACCGATGCGGACAGTTCGTCCATGCGCTGCCAGGTGGTGTTGAATTCACCGGTCTGCGGACGATCTTCGGCAATACGGAAGCCGTTATCTTCAAAGTACTGGTGCGCCACAGGCCAGACTTCGGCCGGTGCGCGCTGGGCAAGAATCCAGCGGTTGTCGCCGCTCCTCTGCAGGGTGTAGTCGCCGGAGTCCTGAGCAGTGGACAGCGGTTGCGGACGCGGCACGGTGAATTCACCCTTCTGGGTGTCGTCGGCGACGTTGCGCGGGATCGGCAGCAACGGGTCCAGGCGTTTGACTTCCTGAACGCCTTCGGGCATCTGCATCGGCGGCTTCTGGGTCGCTTCCAGGTAATCGCTGCTGCGATCGCGGAAATAACCGTCCTGGCCAAAAAGCCAGCTGCAACCGCTGGTGCTGGAGATAATCAAGGCTAGTGCGGAAAGTCCGGCCAGTCGCTTCATTGCGTAATGCTTCCTCATTAGACCAATACACCGGACTGGCGCAGGGCCTGACGCAGCGGCTCGTGGCAGGACTCGCTGAGCCAGGTGAGCGGCAGACGAATACCGTCTGGCATCAAACCCATCTCATGCAGGGCCCATTTCACGGGAATAGGGTTCGATTCGATGAACAAGGTCTTGTTCAGCGGCATCAGTTTTTCGTGGATGGCGCGGGCGGTGTCGGCGTCACCGGCCATCGCGGCCTTGCACAGGTCGGCCATGGCGCGCGGCGCGACGTTGGCAGTGACCGAGATGTTGCCTTTGCCGCCGAGCAACATCAGCTCAACTGCGGTTGCGTCGTCGCCGGAATAGACCAGGAAGTCGCTGCTCACGCCGGCAAGAATATCCTTGACGCGCTGCAGGTCTCCGGTGGCTTCCTTGATGGCGATGATGTTTTTGACTGTCGACAGGCGGATAACGGTCTCGGCTGACATGTCGCAGGCGGTACGGCCCGGCACGTTGTAGAGAATCTGCGGGATGTCGACGGCTTCGGCGATGTGCTTGAAGTGCTGGTACAAGCCTTCCTGAGTCGGCTTGTTGTAGTACGGGGTGACCAGCAGGCAGGCATCGGCACCGGCGTTCTTGGCGTTGGTGGTCAGTTCGACCGCCTCGCGGGTGGAGTTGGCGCCCGTGCCGGCGATGACCGGAATGCGGCCAGCGACCTGCTGAACCACGCGGCGGATGACTTCGATGTGCTCGTTGACGTCGAGCGTCGCGGATTCACCGGTGGTGCCGACGGCAACAATGGCGTTGGTGCCCTCTTGCAGGTGAAAGTCCACCAGTTTGCTCAGGCTGTCCCAATCGAGACGACCTTGTGCATCCATGGGTGTGACCAGTGCCACCATACTGCCCGCAATCATGCAAACCGCTCCTGCCGGAAAAAGAGAGCGGTAATGGTACTGGCGCCATGATCCTTGCACAAGGCGAGCATTCCCCTCGGCGCCGGTTTTCGCTACCCTTCGGTCTTTGATCGGTACGGGTCATCTGCCCGGCTCGTTCGACTGCTCGATTTTGTCGTCACTTACCCCGCCCTGCGTCGTTATCGCGCGCCATGACAGGCTCATGGCCGCGATTGACGGCTGCGGGTCGGGGCGACATCACGATGCCTTCGTCCGTCGAGCCCGCCGGCACAGGCCTGCTGCGTACCGACCGCTCATCGTTTAGGAATGCTGCATGTCATCCATCCCCACAGTTCGCGAACAATTCCTTGTCATCAGTGCCCTTGGCGCCAACCCAATGGAGCTGACCAACGTCCTGTGCCGCGCCAGTAACGAAAGCCGTTGCTCGGTCGTCAGCTCACGCCTCACTCGCCATGGCGAATGCAGCGCGCTGATCCTGCAGATCTCCGGCAGCTGGGACGCCCTGGCACGTCTGGAAACCGGTCTGCCCAATCTGGCGAAGAAACACGCCTTCACCGTTAATGTGGTGCGCAGTGCTTCGCTGGAAAATCGTCCGGAAGCCCTGCCCTACGTGGCCTACGTCAGTTCGGCGTACCGCCCTGACATCATCAACGAGCTGTGCCAGTTCTTCATCGACCACAACGTCGAGCTGGAAAACCTGATCTGCGACACCTATCAGGCACCGCAGACCGGCGGCACCATGCTCAACGCGACGTTCACCGTGACATTGCCGGCCGGCACCCAGATCAGCTGGTTGCGTGATCAGTTCCTGGACTTCGCCGACGCTCTCAATCTCGATGCGCTGATCGAACCATGGCGCCCTCAAGCACCGATGTAAGGAGTCTCGAATGGCTGTAGAACTCGACCAACCCGTTGCCGACTTTCAGGTGCAGGCCACAAGCGAACAGGCCGTCAGCCTGTCGGCGCTCAAAGGTCAGCAAGTCGTCCTTTATTTCTACCCGAAGGACAGTACCCCTGGCTGCACCACCCAAGGCCAGGGCTTTCGTGATCACCACGCCGACTTCAAGGCCGCCAACACGGTGGTGTTCGGTGTGTCGCGGGACAGCCTGAAATCCCACGAGAACTTCAAGGCCAAGCAGGAATTCCCGTTCGAGCTGATCTCGGACAAGGATGAATCGCTGTGCCAGTTGTTCGATGTGATCAAGCTGAAAAAGCTGTACGGCAAGGAATACCTGGGCGTCGACCGCAGCACCTTCCTGATCGACAAGGACGGCGTGCTGCGCAAGGAATGGCGCGGAGTGAAGGTGCCGGGGCATGTGGCGGCGGTGCTTGAAGCAGCTCAGGCGCTGAACCAGGCTTGACCGCCCTACTTTAGGAGTGAGCTCGCTCGCGATCAGGTCGTTTAGTCATCGTATATTGACCTGGACGCCGCCGATCGCGAGCAAGCTCACTCCTACAAAAAGCAAGGCAACGCCTACAACAACGGCGCCACCGTCGGTTCGTTCCGTGGCCACGCGTCCAGTACGGCCTTGAACAGGGTCGCCAGCGGAATCGCAAAGAAAATCCCCCAAAACCCCCATAGC
Source organism: Pseudomonas sp. W2-17 (assembly GCF_041060445.1). Lineage (NCBI taxonomy): Bacteria > Pseudomonadati > Pseudomonadota > Gammaproteobacteria > Pseudomonadales > Pseudomonadaceae > Pseudomonas > Pseudomonas sp. W2-17. The sequence goes on from NZ_JAUFNS010000004.1 coordinate 272,679, forward strand.
CCGCCGAACAACAGTACGGCGCAGATGATTGCCACCGGGTGCAGGCTCACGGTCTGGGAGAATAGCAGCGGCACCAGCACATTGCCGTCCAGCGTCTGGATGATGCCGTGGACCACCATCAGATAGATGAACTGATCGCTCCAGCCCCACTGGAACAGCGCGATGAACGCTACAGGCACCGTCACCACCACAGCCCCTACGTACGGCACGACCACCGAAATCCCCACCAGCATCGCCAGCAACGCCGAGTAATTCAGGCCCATGGTCACGAAGGCGATGTACGTCACCCCGCCACAGATAAAGATCTCGATGACCTTGCCGCGAATGTAGTTGGCGATCTGCCGATTCATTTCCTCAGCCACATGGGTAATCAGCGTACGTTCGCGAGGCAGATAGCCCCTCGCCCAACGGCTGATCATCCGACGATCCTTGAGGAAGAAGAACACCAGGATCGGCACCAGCACCAGGTAGATCATCATGTTGACCAACAGCGGCAAGCTGGACAGGGAAAACGTCAGCGCCCATTGCCCGAACTTTCCGACCTCGCCGCGAGCCACTTCTATCGCCTGCAAGACCTGCTCGTCCGACACCAGATGCGGATAACGCTCCGGCAGCAGCAACAGCAATGACTGCCACTTGGCGAGCATGCCGGGCAATTCGTTGAACAAGGTAATGAGCTGGCGCCACAGCAGAGGCACTAGCACCAGCAGAAACAGCGCCAGCGCACCCATGAACAAGGCGAAGACCAGTCCGACTGCGCCACCTTCCGGGACCCGCAGGCGTTCAAGCAGGTTGACCAACCCCTGCATCAGAAACGCAAGCACCAGCCCGGCGAGCACCGGCGCGAGCATGCCGCCGAGGGTGAGGACAACGGTAAATCCGAGAACCAACAGCACTGCCAGCACCACCGCTTCCTCGTCGGAAAAGTAGCGCTGTATCCAGTCGCGAAGCACTTTGAACATCAAGAATCCTAGGAGGGTTGCGAGGGGTCAGAAACGCTCAGGCCTTGCGTAGCCAGTACCGATAAATGCCGTCAGCGTTTTCTTCGTGCAGCAGCGCATGCCCGGCCAGTTTTGCAAAGGTACGGAAGTCGCGCTGCGAACCTGCGTCCGTGGCCGTCACTTTGAGGACCGCGCCGCTGGCCAGACGGTTGAGCTCCATCTTGGCCTTGAGCAAAGGAAGCGGGCAGTTGAGACCGCTTGCATCAAGCTCTGCATCGCAGGCTGCGGGTTGTCCTACAGCGTCAGACATCGTTTCTCTCCGGATAGACACATCCGCCCTCGCATGAAAGCCAACGGGCGGAAGAACATTCTTACAAGTTTTCCAGAATACCCCACTCTGGTCAGCAAGCCATCGAGCCAGCTACAGTGGCGCCTTTCTGCCCCAGAGTTTCGTGCATGAATTTTTTGCGCCCCACGCTGCTGACCCTCGCATGCCTGATGGCAGCGCCGAGTTTCGCAGAAGATGACCTGCCCTCCCTCGGCGACGCGAGTTCATCCATCGTTTCTCCGCAGCAAGAACATGACCTGGGGCGTGCCTGGCTCGGGCTGCTGCGCTCTGAAGTGGCGCAGCTGTCCGACCCGCTGCTCAAGGACTTCGTCGAATCGTCGGTCTACCGGCTCGCCGAAACCAGCCAGGTGCAGGACCGCCGGCTCGAATTCATTCTGATCAACACGCCGGAGATCAACGCCTTCGCAGCGCCCGGCGGGATCATCGGGGTCAACGGCGGGCTGTTCCTCCACGCTGAAACCGAAGGCGAATACGCTGCGGTCCTCGCCCACGAACTGGCTCACCTGTCGCAACGGCACTTTGCCAGGGGCGTGCAGGCGCAGCAGCGCATGCAAGTGCCGGTCATGGCAGCGATGCTCGCGGGGATTGTCATGGCCGCAGCGGGCGCGGGCGATGCGGGGATTGCCGCGATCGCCGGCACCCAGGCCGCCGCGATTCAGGAGCAGGCGCGATTCTCCCGGCAGAACGAAGCAGAAGCTGACCGCATCGGCATCCTCAATCTTGAAAAGGCAGGCTACGACCCGCGCAACATGCCCACCATGTTCGAGCGCCTGGCGCGCCAGTATCGCTATGACGCCAAGCCGCCGGAATTCCTGATGAGCCACCCGGTGACCGAGTCCCGTATCGCCGACACGCGCAACCGCGCCGAGCAAGCCAAGCCCGGCGGCAAGGAAGACAGCCCCGCGTATCAACTGATGCGCGCGCGCACCGTGCTGATTTACGAAGAAACCCCCGGCATGGCCGCCAAGCGTTTCCGTGCGCAACTGGCCGAGAATCCGAAAAACGACGCGGCTCGCTACGGCCTGGCACTGGCCCAGACCAAGGCGGGTCAGCTCAATGAAGGCCGCGAGACGCTGAAGCCCTTGCTCGACAAGGCGCCGGACAACATTCCCTACAACCTCGCCGCCGTGAACCTGGACATCTCCAACAATCGCCTGCCTGACGCTCAACAGCGGGTGGACCGAATGCTGAATCTGTATCCAGACAACTATCCGCTTAATCAGGCAAAGGTCGACGTCTTGCTCAAGCAGTCCAAGGCGCCGGAAGCGCTGAAGTCTCTGGAGATTCTGTTGAAGAGCCGACCGGACGATCCGGACATCTGGAATCAGGTGGCGGACACCCGCGGCCTGTCGGGCAACACCATCGGTCTGCATCAGGCCCGTGCGGAATATTTCGCCCTGATGGGCGACTTCAAGCAGGCGATTCAGCAGCTTGAATTTGCCAAGCGACGGGCGAACAACAACTTCCAGCTGGCCTCACGCATCGACGCGCGGCAGCAGGAAATCATTGCTCAGGAGCGGGCGGTGAAGGACATGATGAACTGAGGCGAGCTACGGTCAGCTCCAAGCGGCAAGCCATAAGCTGCAAGATGGAATGCAGCAAATCGGCTTCTCGCTTGAGGCTTGAGGCTTGCCGCTGTGAGTCAGGCGTTACCAGAGCTCTTCATACGTGCCGCCTGGGTAAAGTCGAGCATGCGCTGCAACGGCCGAACGGCGTGGGGGATAACCGCCGGGTCGACGAATATCTCGTTGGTGCCTTCGCGCAGGCATTCAAGCGTGCGCGCCAGCGTGTTCATCGCCATCCACGGGCAATGGGCGCAACTGCGGCATGCGGCGCCATTACCTGCGGTCGGTGCTTCAATGAAGACCTTGTCCGGGCACAGCTGCTGCATCTTGTAGAAGATGCCGCGATCGGTGGCGACGATGAAGGTGGTGTTCGGCAGCGTTTGTGCGGCCTTGATCAACTGGCTGGTGGAGCCCACGGCGTCAGCCAGGTCGATGACCGGCTCAGGGGACTCCGGGTGCACCAGAATGGCAGCGTCCGGGTACAACGCTTTTATGTCCTCAAGCTGTCGGGACTTGAACTCCTCATGCACGATGCAGGCGCCGTCCCACAGCAGCATGTCCGCCCCGGTCTCGCGCTGGATGTAACGGCCCAGATGCTTGTCGGGCGCCCAGATGATTTTCTCGCCGTTGTCCATCAGGCTTTCGACGATCTCCAGCGCGCAGCTGGACGTCACCACCCAGTCGGCACGGGCTTTAACGGCGGCGGAGGTGTTGGCGTAAACCACCACGGTGCGCTCGGGGTGCTGATCGCAGAACGCAGCGAACTCGTCGACCGGGCAACCAAGGTCCAGTGAACAGGTCGCCTCAAGGGTTGGCATCAGAATGCGTTTTTCGGGAGTGAGGATTTTTGCGGTTTCACCCATGAAACGCACACCGGCCACCAAAACGGTTTTCGCCGGATGGTTTTTGCCGAATCGCGCCATCTCCAAAGAATCCGAGACGCAACCGCCGGTTTCTTCCGCCAGCGCCTGGATCACCGGATCGCAGTAGTAGTGAGCGACCAGGACAGCGTCCTGAGCCTTGAGCTCGGCGGCGATCAAACGGCGGTACTCAGCCTCCTCGTCCGGGCTCAGGGTTTTGGGCTGTTTGGCGTCCAGGTGCGCTTGGACCAGAAGGCGTTCGGAGATGTGTGTCATGTCGGTGGACCTGAATGCGCATACGGACGGAAAGTCCGCATGATAGAAAACGGCCGGGAAGTTAGCACGGGATCTGTTGAGCGATCACTTACCGGCAGTCACCGACTGCTGGTCTTCAGCCGTCATGTTGGCGTTCCGGACGCCGCGAGACAGTCGCGCAATCGGGCGGAACGACCCACCCGCGAAAGCCTCGAACCCTCAAGTTAGCCATTCAATGGCAGAATCTGCGCCACTGGACAGTTTTGGAGACCCTCATGCTGCGCGTATTTGAACGACGGCTCGACCCCTTCCCACCCGACGAAGCACCGCCGCCGCCCGTAGGTCTGGCGCGTTTTCTGTGGGCCTGCACCCGTGGAGCGCGTGGCTATATCCTCGCCCTTGCAGTGCTCAGCGCCTGTGTATCGCTTTACGAAGCCTGGCTCTTCTCGTTCCTCGGGCAAGTGGTCGATCTGCTCTCGACCTGGAAGGACGGCGGCGCCACAGCGGGTGAGGAAAGTCGGGCGCTGTGGGGCATCGGCATTGTGCTGGTGATCAGCATCGGGCTGGTGGCGATGCGCACGATGGTTCAGCATCAGGTGCTGGCGATCAACCTGCCGCTGCGGCTGCGCTGGGATTTTCACCGACTGATGCTGCGGCAAAGCCTGTCATTCTTCTCCGACGAGTTCTCCGGTCGGGTCACCACCAAGGTGATGCAGACCGCGCTGGCGGTGCGGGACGTGCTGTTCACCCTGATCGAAATCGCGCCCGGCATCGGGGTTTATTTCATTGCGATCATCGCGCTGGCTGGCGGCTTTGCCTTGAAGCTGATGCTGCCGTTCCTTGCCTGGATCGTATTGTTCGGCCTGGCCATGCTGTACTTCGTGCCGCGCCTGGGCAAGGTCGGTCAGGAACAGGCCAACGCGCGTTCGTCGATGACCGGGCGGATCTCCGACGCCTACACCAACATCACTACGGTGAAGCTGTTCTCCCACTCCAAACGCGAGGCGCAGTTTGCGCGCGCGGCGATGGAGGACTTCAAGCAGACCGGCTTTCGCCAGATGCGTCTGGTGAGCCATTTCGAAATCGTCAATCAGGCGCTGGTCGTCGCGTTGATTCTGGGCGCGGGCGGTTATGCACTGTGGCTGTGGCATCAGGGTGACGTCGGCACTGGCGCGGTGGCGGCGATCACCGCCATGGCGCTGCGCATCAATGGCATGTCCCACTGGATCATGTGGCAAATGACCTCGCTGTTCGAGAACATCGGCACGGTGCAGGACGGCATGGCGACCCTGACTCAGGGCCCTAAAGTGCAGGACGCGCCGGATGCCACGGTGTTGAAGACCTCCGGCGGCGCAGTGACGTTTGACAACGTCAGCTTCAACTACAACGGCGAGCGTCAGGTGCTGGAGGGTTTGAATCTCGCCATCCGACCCGGCGAGAAGATCGGGCTGGTCGGCCGTTCAGGCGCCGGCAAGTCCACGCTGATCAATCTGCTGCTGCGCTTCTATGACGTGGACAGCGGCGAGATTCGCATTGATGGGCAGAACATCAGGCAGGTCACGCAAGACAGCCTGCGCAGCGCCATCGGCATGGTCACGCAAGATACGTCTCTGCTGCATCGGTCCATTCGCGACAACATCGCGTATGGCCGACCTGATGCCACCGATGAGGAAATCCACACCGCTGCGGCTAACGCTCAGGCAGATGGCTTCATCAGCCAGCTCAGCGACAAGCATGGTCATAGCGGCTACGACACGCTGGTGGGTGAGCGCGGCATCAAGCTGTCGGGCGGCCAGCGTCAACGGGTCGCCATTGCTCGCGTGATGCTGAAGAACGCGCCGATCCTGTTGCTAGACGAAGCCACTAGCGCCCTGGATTCGGAAGTCGAAGTCGCGATTCAGGAAAGCCTCGACGACATGATGAAAGGCAAAACCGTCATCGCTATCGCCCACCGGCTGTCGACCATTGCGGCCATGGACCGGCTTATCGTGATGGACGACGGGCGCATCATCGAACAAGGCACCCATGCCGAACTGCTTAACAAGAACGGTACTTACGCGCGGCTGTGGCATCACCAGAGCGGCGGATTTCTGGGCGAAGATCAGGGGGTCCCTGAAGCGGTGGATCAGGTTTAGTGGGCAGGCGCGCTGTATAACCGCAGCGACACGACGGCGATGGGGGTAACGCTGTCGTGTCGAGGCAGGCGCCGCCGACACTCGACGACATCGCCCATCAGAATCCGCTAGTAGACCGACTTACTAGGATGTATTCTCCGAGCCATGAATACTCCCCAAACACGTGGTTCATCTGATGTCCGTAAAGGAATCCTCGACGTCGGCCAACGCATCATGGCCGCCAAGGGGTATTCCGGCGTAGGCCTGAACGAAATTCTGGCCGCTGCGGGCGTGCCGAAAGGCTCCTTCTATCATTACTTCGGTTCCAAGGATGCTTTCGGTGAGGCGTTGCTCGAACACTACTTCGACGACTACCTCGCGGATATCGATCGCATCCTTGGCGAGCCCGGCCTGCCCATGGGCGAGCGCCTGATGAGCTACTGGCGGGTCTGGCAAGACACGCAGTCGTTCCAGGAATGCCAAGGCAAGTGCCTCGCCGTGAAGCTCGGCGTTGAAGTGGCCGATCTGTCGGAAACCATGCGCGCGGTGCTCAAGCGCGGCACGGCCGGGATTACCGACCGGCTCGGCAGCGCGATTGAGGCTGGCATTGCCGACGGCTCGCTGCCCGCCTGCGAGAACCCTTACGCCGTTGCGCAAAGCCTGTATCAGCTGTGGGTCGGCGCCAGCGTGATGGTCAAGATCGAAAGAAGCCTCGCGCCCTTCGAAACCGCCATGGCGACAACGCGCGTGATCTTGCGCCTTGCCTGATCGGCGCCCCCGCAATCTCCTGCCGCTCTCTTTGCCTTCGTTCCTCCTCCGCATACTACCTGCCGGTCTCTCCTGACCGGCTTTATACCTTCGCCGCCCCCACTGCCAAGCACGTTAAAAAGGTCCTATGAAATAATACAAAAATAACTCTAGACGACTGGTCTACTCAGAGTTAAGGTGTACCCACATTAACCCGTCCCAAGGAATACGCCCGATGAAAGTGCTTATGGTTCTGACGTCCCACGACACCCTCGGCAACACCGGCCGGCCTACCGGCTTCTGGCTGGAAGAACTGGCCGCGCCCTACTACGCGTTCAGCGACATCAACGCCGAAATCGTACTGGCCTCGCCACAAGGCGGTCAGCCTCCGCTGGACCCGAAGAGCAATGAGCCTGACTTCCAGACCGACCTGACCCGTCGCTTCGAGAAAGACGAAACCGCCAAAGCCCTGCTCGCCAATACCGTCCGCCTGGACAGCGTGTCCCAGGCAGATTTCGACGCTGTGTTCTACCCAGGCGGCCATGGCCCGCTGTGGGATCTGGCTGAAGACAAAAATTCCGTCCAGCTCATCGAGTCGTTCATCGCCGCCAACAAGCCTGTCGCTGTCGTATGTCACGCCCCCGGCGTGCTGCGCCACGTGAAGAATGCCGACGGCACGCCGCTGGTTAAAGGCAAAAAGGTCACCGGCTTTGCCAACAGCGAAGAAGAAGCGGTCGGCCTGACCAATGTGGTGCCTTTCCTGGTGGAAGACGAGCTGAAATCACTGGGCGGCGTCTACTCCAAAGGTCCGGACTGGGGCTCGTACGTCCTCACCGATGGTCTGCTGATCACCGGCCAGAACCCAGCTTCCTCCGGTCCTGCGGCAGACGTGTTGATCAAGGCACTGCAGAACAAATCGGCCTGATCACCGCCCGGCGCGAGGGGTGTTCGCACCCCTCCCCACTTCTCACCTTCGCACCTTCGCACCTTCGCACCTTCGCACCTTCGCACCTTCGCACCGGGATAATCGCCATGAACTGGTAATGAATGGATTCAACCCGACCCCAGGCCCGACTTTATGTCGGGCTTTGTCGTTTCTGGACGGACGCGAATAATCAAACAAACGCGGCTCTGACGGGTCTACCACGCCAGTGGCCGGCATTGCTGAACGCTCACGATGCCCGTTGTAACTGGATCTGCCGTCCACGGCGGTCGCAGTGCCAAACCTCCTATGGCGAGAAAAAAATGGCTCAGGCAACGAAAACAGCACTGCAGAGTGAAGCGGATGAGGCGGCTGTCGTGACTGCTCATGGCACGTATGACAGCTACGTGGGCACGGCGGATGACGACATCCTCACGGGCACCACGAAGCGAGATTTCATCTTTGGCGGCGGTGGCGATGACGTCCTCACGGGCCAGCCGGGGCCACCCAACCCGTTCAACAACTCGCAGGACCGTTATAACGGCGGTGCGGGCGTCGATACCCTCATCAGCCATCCCGCTTATTACTACGGCAACACCTTCGTCTACACATCAGTGACGGACAGCTATTTCGACAAACAGGGCTCGCACTCGGACCTGATCGAAAACTTCCAATCCAATGACGTACTTGACCTGACAGCGCTCGGCCTGGAGCGGGTGGGTAATGGCCACAACGGCGATCTAGCGGTCACTTACAACGCTGACGAGAACATTACCTATGTTCGCTCACTGGACAAAAACGCCGAGGGCCAGGCATTCGAAGTCCGGCTGGAAGGCGACCACGCCGCTCAGATCGGCACGCAGAATTTCGCCCTGCGTTACGACCTGACGGCAGAAAGCAATGGCCGCGAACATCAGGAGAGCGAAAAGCAATACGTCATCAGCGGGACCGACGGCGATGACTTTTTGATCGTTCCCAAAAGCGCCAACATCGTCACAGGTGGCGGTGGCGCTGATGAGATGTACAGCGGCAATGCACGTAACACCTTCGCCTTCGAACACATCACCGACAGCTTTGTTAACGACAGCTCGGGACAGTCCAGTATCGATTTCATCCACGACTTCCAGCTTGGCGAGGGCGACCTTCTGGACGTTTCGGCACTGGGTTTCACCGGCCTGGGCGATGGCTATAACGGCACACTCAATTACCGCTATGACAGCGAAGCCGGTTACGCGATTGCCCAATCCTTCGAGGCCGATGAAGACGGCAACCGATTCGTGGTGCACCTGACGCAATATGAACGGTATCCGCTCACTGGCCTGCAGGACATGGACCGGTTCACCTTTGCCGGGGACTCTGCGGCAGACCGCGCCAACCAGACGCTGACCGGCGACAACTACCGTGACGAGTTCACCAACTCGACCGCAGGCGGCATCCTTGTTGGCGGCGGTGATGATGACCTGCTGGTCGGCAACACCGGCGTCGACACCTTTCGATACGTCGAGAAGAGCGACAGCTTTCGGGGCAATTCGGACCTCATCAAAAACTTCGATGCCACACAGGACAAGATCGATGTGTCAGCGCTGGGCTACACCGGCCTTGGCGACGGCACCGACGGCACGCTTAAGTTGATCTACGACACCGCCCTGCACCGCACCTACCTCAAGGATTACGAAGCGGACGCTGACGGTCACCGATTCGAGATCAGTATCGACAAGAACGTCGCCAAAACTTTCACCGCCGATAATCTGATCGTGGCCGACACAAACGCTGCACACATCGAGCTAGTGGGCCTGGCACCCGCCGACCTGCACCCGATCGGCTGAATCCAGACGCGCCGCTCCAATAGGGCAGGCATGAAAAAGCCGTCGCACGTGCGACGGCTTTTTTTTGCAGCATGGGCGACTGCAAACGTATACGCCCACGCTGATACTGCTCACTGAATCTCAGTCGACGCTTTTAGCCCACACCGCCTGGGCGTTGGTGAATTCACGCAGCCCGAAGTGGGACAGTTCGCGGCCGTAGCCACTCTTCTTGACGCCACCCACCGGGATCCGCGCGTTGGTAGCCGGGAAACCATTGATGAACACGCCGCCGGTTTCCAGACGCCGGGCGATGCGTTGCGCGCGCGGGATGTCCTGGGTCCACAGGCTGCCGCCAAGACCGTAGTCACTGGTGTTCGCCAGCACGATGGCGTCTTCGGCGTTGGCGGCAATGGTGATCGCTGCCACCGGGCCGAATGTTTCTTCATCGAATGCGGCCATGCCTGGCTTCACATCGGCCAGCACGGTAGGCGCGTAGAAGTTGCCGGGGCCTTCGATCTTCTTCCCGCCCAGCAGCAACGTCGCGCCGGCGGCAAGGGTGCGTTGAACCTGACCATCCAGCTCATCGCGCAGATCAGCGCGGGCCATCGGGCCGACGTTGATCGCGCTGTCGAGCGGGTCGCCGACCTTCAGTTGCTCGACCGCTGCAACGAATTGACGCGTGAATTGCTCGGCGATCGGTGCCTCCAGAATGAAGCGCTTGGCGGCCAGACAGACCTGACCGGCGTTCTGGAAACGCGCCTCGACGGCAGCTTTCACCGCGAGATCAATATTGGCGTCGGCCAACACAATGAAGGCGTCCGAGCCGCCCAGTTCCAGCAGGCTCTTCTTGAGCGCCTTGCCCGCCGTGGCTGCCACGGCAGAACCTGCGCGCATGCTGCCCGTCAGAGTGACAGCGGCAATGCGCGGGTCTTCGATGGTGCGGGCCACGGTGTCGTTGTCAGCGATGAGGTTGGTGAACAGCCCTTTGGGAAAGCCTGCCGCCTCGTAAGCTTCCTGCAGCGCGTAAGCCGAGCCCATGACGTTCGGCGCGTGCTTGAGCATGAAGCCATTGCCCGACAGCATGATCGGCCCGGATGCACGAATCACCTGCCACAGCGGGAAGTTCCAGGGCATCACCGCCAGCACCGTGCCGATCGGCAGGAAGGACACGTGGACTTCGTCGTCGCTGCCTACATTGACTGGCTCATTGGCAAGAATCGCCGGGCCGTTGTCGGCAATCCACTCGATCGTGGCCGCGCACTTCTCCACTTCTCCACGGGCCGCCGCCAGGGTCTTGCCCATTTCAGCGGTGATCAGCGCAGCCAAGGATTCCGACCGCTCGCGCAAGGTGTCCGCCAGACGGCGATACGCCGCCACTCGCTCGCGCATCGGCGTGGCGCGCCACAGACGAAAAGCCGCAGCATTCACATCCAGCAACTGCTCGACGTCGGTCTGGGTCTGGAAGGGATAAGTGGCGATCAGCTCACCGGTGGCCGGGTTGCGTGACGTAGCGACGTTTGCGGCGGAGATCGGGCTCAAGTCAGACATCGTGATTACCTCGTTGACGGTCGGTGCAGCGCATGTGCGCTGCGATGACCGCCACTCTAGGCAAGCCCGAAAAAGCCAGGAAGGCGTGTTGTTATCCTATGACCGTGAGTCATAGGCAGTGTGGCGGGGAATATAGGTCACCAGCGACAGGTCCGGCCGCCCTTCAGGCGTCAGCGCGACGTAGGTGAAATCGATATGGCCGCTGATGGGGTGCAGCAGACGCTTGCGGCCCTCCTCGAAACCTTTGACCTCGGTGTCCTGCCACCACTCTTTGAATTCAGCGCTCAGGGCCGAGAGCTCTTCGATCAGGCTATCGAAGGGTGCCTTGTCCTGGGCCAGCGCGCGTGATGCCCGAAACGCACTGATCATGCCACGTGCCATCTGCTCCCAATCCAGAATGATGGTTCGGTACGGGATGTACAGAAACAGCAGACGCAGCGTGTTGCGCTCATGGGGCTGCAACGAACCGTAGTCGACGAACAGCTCGGCGATGGCGTCGTTCCACGCCAGGATGTCGAGTCGGGCATTGCGCACATACGCCGGAATGGGGTTGATCGCGCGCACCAACATTTCCAGGCCGGCGGTCACCCCGCCGCCGGTCGCAACAACCGGCACCTCCAGTGCGGAAAGCGCATACAGGTGCGCGGACTCCACACGATCGAGCTTGAGGACTTTGGATATCCGTTGCAGCGCGTCCGGCGAAGGCTGAATATCGCGGCCCTGCTCAAGCCAGGTGTACCAACTGACGCTGACCCCGGCGAGCGCCGCCACTTCCTCACGGCGCAGTCCCGGGGTGCGGCGCGGCCCTTCTGGCAGGCCGAAGTCCTTCGGATCAAGCCGCGCGCGCCGGCTGGACAAGAAGTTACCGAATTCGCGCCGCTGCTCTATCGAAGGTCTTTTTGCCATAACTCGCTCGTGGTCCACGTTTTGGTTGATCGCGGAAAACGGGCATCGTGGGTCAAGCTCTGGCGTGGGTCAAGCCGGTCAAGGTATCGGCGATGGCTTTGGTGCGCCGCGCCGTGCCTTCGGTGGCCTGGTTCGAGTTTTCCAGTGAGTCGAGCATTTCCCGTAGCGCGCCGACGCCGGTGGACTGGTCTTCGATCTGCTGCGCCACCCGCTGGATCTCGCTGGAGAGCAGGTCGATGTCGACGCCGATCTCGGCCGCGTTCTTGCGGGTGATTTCCGCCAGTTTGCGCACTTCGTCAGCGACCACGGCAAAGCCTCGGCCCAATTCCCCGGCCCGTGCGGCTTCAATGGCGGCGTTGAGCGCCAGCAGATTGGTCTGTCCAGCGATCTGTTGAATGACCTGCACGATGGACTGGATGCGCAGGCTCGATTCCGCGAGGGCTCGTGCGCCGACCACCGCTTCGTCCGCCTGGCTGACCAGCGCTACAACGGTATTGCCGGCGTTTGTCGAGACCGTGTTCTGCTGGTCAATCGTGCCGGCCAGATCGTCCATCGACAGGTGCAACTCGCCGGAATAGTGCTTGATTTGCGTGGACATCTCTTCCTGCTGCTGACCGGCCTGGGCAAGGACCCGACCCAGTGCGGCGAGGCCTTCGAACACAGGCAGGACTTTGGTATCCAGCCCGCGGGTGTCCAGCGCGGTGTTGAAGTCGTTAAGCTTGAACGCCTCGATCTGCTTCACGATGACGTGGTTCAAGCCCACCATCTTCTTAAGCTGGCGGCGCAGGAAAAACGCCTTGAATTCGCCATAATGCGCGATGAAATTGTCCACATACTCATCCGTGAATGACGCGTCTTTTGCCACCCGAAAGAAGAAGATCGCCGTGAGCGTCTGGTTCAGGTTCAGGCCGAGAATTTCACCGAAGGTCGAGAACCCCACCAGCGGTACGTCACCGAACAAACCGGTCATGCTGCCCAGATCCTTGCCGTTGTTGGCCCGACGCAAGATGCAGTCGTTGAGGATCGCCGCGACGGGCTGTCCGCCCTTGCCGCGCAGGAATTGCTCGTAATCCACGCGGGTGGCTTCGCGCAACGGCGTACGCTTGACCATCACCAGCTCTTCGCCGGGGGCCACGTCGCAGAACAGCTGAATGATTTGCTGCGCATGGTCGATGCGCGCGATTGATCGCACGAACAACTCGCTGCCCACCCGAATGGCAAAGGAGTAATCCGCGAGGTTCTTTTCCAGGGCGTGAGCGTCACAGTCGAAGGCGTTACACAGCGCCTGCACCATGCTCATGATGTTGCCCTTACTGTCGATCACCTGATCGATAGTGCGGTCTTCGACAGAAGCGGTCAGGACACTGAAGGTCAATCCGGCGGGTTGAAAATTCTGACTTTTGAATACACCGAAACGTACGTCGGCGGCCGTCTTGATGAAGACAATTTGCGCATGATTCTGATAGCTGCGCTTGCCGTCGTGGATCAGTGTCTTCTTGAAATCCGACTTGCCACCGGCCGAGCCTCCGACGAAGAGGCAGGGGAAGCGACCGGACTCGTAAAGCGCTTCCATGAAGAACGACTCGGACGCCGACAAGCCGTCGAACACCACATAGGCCAAGGTGTCACGATGGTCGATAGGCGTGCTGACCTGCGCACGCTTGATGTTGCTGACCAGTTTTTCAATGCGCTCACGCATCTCCATGCGCTTGCCGCCGCTGCGGATGTCTTCGCATTCCAGCGGCACCATCACCACTTCGGCCGATGCAATCACGCTGTGCTCGAAGAGCTGCAGGACGATGCGGTCCCAACGATCGCCGGTCGCACAATACAAACCGGTCGCACTGTTGCACAGCTCGCCGGAGGTGGTGCACAGGCTCAGGGCGCTGTCGGGAAACCGCTGCTTGATGCGCGCGGCGACCTGGTCGATGTCCAGATGCGGAGAAACGAAACCTGTCACCAGAACGGGAACTGAACGCACGCCGGCGAGGGCACGGTCCAGTTCGCCAGCGGTGCAGTTTATGCTGACCGCTTCCTGTCGATGGGCGCGGGATCGGTTGAAGAGGTTGAATGGGTTCATCGCTTGACTCACTAGAAAGGGTCGCAGGGCGCAGGCATGCATACGCGAAGCTTTTTTCTGTATCGGCTGTAGGCTAGGCGACTGAAGTGTGGAAGGTGGGCATTGGTCGGTTGGATTAGACGGACCTTTTGATTGCCGCTCGTCATGTCAGGCAAAAGTGGCTGGTTTTTTTTGTCCGTGAACTAGCATCATTTTGCCATCACCGATGGCGCGATGGTGAGGAGGCTTCATGATCAAGGAAGAGATGTGTCTGTACCTTCTTTCGGCAACGATTTCCTCTGTTATTCCGTCAGGCCATTTTCACCTAAGCGTGAAAAAGACTAATCCGCGTATCCACTTAAAAGCGACAGACTTTTCTGCTTACCACATCGCTTCGGCTTAACATTGAAGAGGTAGAAGCCATAAAGTCAGTTAACTTCTTTAAGTGGCTTGGGAGCCGTTTCTGAAAGTGTACAACTTCATCAAAAACTGAAGCATGCCGGACGGTTTACGTTTGGATACTGGCGGGTCCTGACAACAACACTTCGAGCCAATCTGAATGATAAACAGCTGACTGAGTTACCGTATACCTGTACCACTCAATCACCAACCTAGAAACAGTTCATAGAGGGAATTATGCACATGGAAATTCTTGAGTTCAAAGATCTGCGCATTTCCTTTACAACCCAATTCAGCTTGCAATGGAATGACGCGGGTTCTCGCGGTAGTCACGATGGTGCTTTCTGGAGGCCCCAAAAGGCGGACGGTCTTGATGGCTTTTATCCGCTGGGTGACTATGCCGTTGGTAACTACAACGACGCCACCGGTCAAACAGCGGTTGCACTGGTCAGTGATATGAATGGATCCGCCGGAACGGCGTTACGGGCTCCGACTGACTATGTTTTGGTTTGGAATGACAGCGGATCGGGAGCGGATCGCGATGGATCAATGTGGCGACCTGTTCCACCCCAAGGGTACGTAGCATTGGGGCTGGTATGCAATGGCGGTTACGACAAGCCGTCACTCGACGCCGTCCGTTGCGTAAGGACCGACCTCGTCATGCCGTCGCTGATCGGCGACTTGATATGGGACGACACCAAAACTCATTCTGACCAGGATTTTGGCTGCTGGCAGATATCTCCGCCGAGCGCACCTGCGGGTGAGGTCTATCTCTCTGCCGGGACCTTCGTCGGTGTGGCAAGCCACGACAAGCCATCTACTGACCCAAATGCATATTCCCTGCGCTTCCAGATCCCGATGACCCACTTCGATCCGCCACCGACTCCTGTCTTGCATGGCTACGGCAAACCGACGGGGTTCGATGAAAGCACGCTTACCTACATCAGCAATCTCTCGTGGTTCACGGTCAGAGATCCCAACCTGAAACCCATCGAGCAACTGTTCAAATCACCGATTTATCGGCTGGAACGGACCGATAAATATACACTGATCGGCTTCGGCTATAACCAGAGCTCTTCAGAGCAAAGCTTCAATTGGGCGGTGACCAACGGGGTAAGCGGGGACAGTTCTACATCCTTCACCTCGACAACGGGCATTGAAATTGGTGGCGAATGGAAGTTAGGCCCGATGTTTACAGCTTCTGTGAAGTTGAGCCAAAGCTTTTCCTATACGACGACCTCTTCAAGCGGCTGGGAGAAGTCGACCACCCGAACGGTCAACGTGACCGTCGGGGTAAAAAAAGCAGTGGCAGCATTCGCCATTGAAAGTACCTACAAGCTGTTTCGTCAAGACAACACACAAGTATCAAACAACGTTGGGTACTCTGATGGCGATAACATCTTTTGGGCTGAGTACCCACCGACGGAAGAAACGAACCTGAAGGTGAGCTTCGAATAGGAAAACAATCACTGGCTTGAATAAACCAACCCAAACGGAGGCATTACTCCGTTTGGGACTTCAATGGCGATCCTTAGCGTCCCTGAAATAACTGGCAAGACCGACGCCCCCAAGTATGGATAGGGCGATAGGATTTAAACCCCGCGACTCAGGTCAGGTCTGCATGATTCTCGTACCGCCTATTCGCAGTGTGCTTTTACTTGTCGAAACTCCCTTTCAAGCGCTGACCCGCATATTCCTGAGCTTCTTGGGCCTTCTGCACAACCGCAGCGGTGCCAAAAAACTCGTGAGTGACGCCAGGATAAACCTTGCGTTCAACACTGACCCCAGCACCTTTAAGCGCTTGCTCCAACTGAGCGCCGTCATCGCGTAACGGGTCGATCTCGGCATTGATCAAGGTCACAGGCGGCAGGCCTGCCAGGTTCGCGTGCACCAGGTCAATTCTAGGATCACTGACGTCCGCCGGGCGACTCGTCACTTGAGCGATGAACCACAGCATCATCGGACGGTTGAGCGGCATCGCGTCGGCATATTTGAGGTATGACTCAGTATTGGTGCTCGACTGCGCCACCGGGTAGACCGAGAGGACATGTTTTGGAGCGGTCAGCCCGGCCTGATGTGCGGCAACGGCGGTGGCAATCGCAAGATTCCCGCCTGCGCTTTCACCTGCAAGGGCGAGTCGTTTAGGGTCTCCATTTACCTTCGTTGCATGGGTGGTCAGCCAACGGTAAGCGGCCAGCGCATCATCATGGGCGGCAGGAAACTTATTCTCAGGCGCACGGCGATAGTCGACGGAGACGACGACTGCATTGGCCTGCTTCGATAAACCACGGGCACCACCGTCATACACCTTGCGATCGGCAATCACCCATCCCCCGCCATGGAAATACAGAACCACAGGGAAAGGACCTGGGCCGTCAGGGGTGTAGACAGTAGCGGGCATCGCGCCGGCTGCACCGGGAACCGTCGTGTCGCGGCTCGTAACACCCGGCACTAATGCATTAGGAGAGCTATCGCGCTTCTGGTCAGCCAGAACGCTTTTCACCGCATCAGCGATTGTTGGCTGTTGCCGTGCCTCGGTTGGCGTGGTCTTTTCCACCGCCTTCGCGTCAAAACTCGAATAGGCATTCAGGACTTTCTGCATGTCCGAGTCAGTGCGCAGCATGCTCTTCGTGCCGCCCACCGCGAGCTCCGACACTGAGCGCTTTTCAGGGTCTCGTGCGCACCCGCCTATCAACACCGCCGCGCAGAGCGCGGAGATTACCAACATGCATTTGCGATGGTCTTTGATCATGTCAAACCTCAATCGGCCGGGCTGGGGGACGGATATCCCTATGCCTACCTGTATGAGTCCGAGAAAGATAAGCGTCAGTTCCAGGAATCTGCGCAGGGGCTGCGGGATGCCAAGGCCATGACCAGGTCATCTGTCTGGAAAGAAGGAAGGTGCCTCGGACCAACGGTTTGGGACGACGGAACCAAAGCGGTTCAGTTGCCACTCAAGCGGTATAAAGTCCAAAGCGGGTGACGTATGTCGACGAAAGTGAGTGGGCCTGTTGATCAGCTCTTCGGCTTGCATAACAGCGATTTTGGCTCGCCCCAAGAGCGTCTGACTGACCAGCGGCAAGCGGGCGGAGGTATCGATTTTGGTACGTCGCCCGGTGCCGGTGCGCAGTCGGTGAACTTCGGGGGACCATCGCCCCACAACAGTGACAGCCGAGTGAATGCCAGCGCGCGTGCAGCCAATCCCACCGATCAGGACTTGGCTGCATCGGTACGTAATCTGGTCGAGCAGATCATGCAGGCGCTCGCACAATTCATGCAGCAAAGCCGGAGCGACACGGGCGCGTCTTCTCAAGGCAGTGGCAGTCCGCAGGGCAAGTCGGCGGCAGTCTCAGCGCCTGCTCAGCCGATCGCTACTAACGCTGGGTCCCAGCAAGCAGCCGCGACGCCAAGTGCGGCCCAGCCATCATCAGCCGGGCCTCAAGTGGCATCCACGCCTCCGGCAGATGCTCAGGCCGCGCCGCAGGCGACAGCTGCACCTGCACCTGCACCTGCACCTGCACCTGCAGACAAGAGTACCGCCGTAGGTGACGCCGCCTCCGCTGGCAGCGGGCCTTACTCGCTCAATATCACCAATACTCAAGACCACGCGATAAAGATTGGCCAGTTCGACAAAAATGAAAAGCTGGTAGGTGAACTGTCATTGGAGCCTGGGCAAAAAGGAACCATGAAGTACGAGGCAGACACGACGGGGCTGCTTAAACAGGCCGACGCGGACGGCAACTACAAGCCTGACGCGAGCCGCCTGGAGTTCTACAACGGCTTCATCAATACCAGCGACATTGATGGCCGCAATGCAGCGATCCATGCCACCGATGGAAAAGGATTTGAAGTCGGCGACAAGCAAAGTATCGCTGACAAGGCACCTGACAGCATTACTTCCCTGGACTCTGCGGGGGACAAGACCATCGCCGGATGGTACGACGGGTCCACGGAGAAGATGAAACAGGGGGGCGATTTCCTGACCAACGAGCTGGGCACTGGAATGACGTATCAGCATCCGAATGACGACACCCTGGGTCAGGGCAGCAACCCTATGCGCCATACGGACTCGATGTCCCTGGACGTGGTTTTCGGCAAGGCGTGAAATGGACGCACGGGGCGTTGAGTGATTGAGTCAGCGCCGGCCGCTACTTTCTGACAGGCAAAAAAAATCTGGAAATCCGCATTTTCATGGGCCTTCCAGATTTTCGAAATGGTGGGTCGTGTGGGATTCGAACCTACGACCAATTGGTTAAAAGCCAACTGCTCTACCAACTGAGCTAACGACCCGCTTCGTTGTGGCGCGTATATTACTGATATTTCACAGTAATTCAACACCCAAGCGAAAATAATTTAAAAATAACGCGTCGGGTCCGTCACGCCAGCCGCCGCGAACCCCTCAGCGCGCAGGCGGCAGCTGTCGCATTTTCCGCACGCACTTCCCTGCTCGTCGGCCTGATAGCAGGAAACCGTCAAACCGTAATCCACACCCAGGCGCGTACCGGTTTTAACGATATCGGCCTTGCTCAGCATCTGCAGCGGCGCCTGTATCGTGAAGCCCTGCCCTTCAACGCCAGCCTTGGTGGCGAGATTGGCCATGCGCTCGAACGACTCGACAAATTCTGGACGGCAATCCGGGTAGCCCGAGTAATCCACGGCGTTGACACCGATGAAGATGTCCCGAGCACCGAGCACTTCGGCCCAGCCCAGTGCGAGAGAGAGAAAAACAGTATTGCGCGCCGGTACGTACGTCACCGGAATGCCCTCACCCGGCGTCTCAGGCACCGCGATGCTGCTGTCAGTCAGCGCGGACCCGCCGATGCCGTTGAGATTGAGGCCGATAACCTTGTGTTCGACCACGCCCATATCGGCCGCTACACGCTCCGCCGCCTGCAACTCGGCGCGATGCCGTTGGCCGTAGTCGAAGCTCATGGTGTAGCAGCTGAAGCCATCTGCCTTGGCCATCGCCACCACAGTGGCCGAATCCAGCCCGCCGGACAGCAGGATTACCGCTCTTTTCTCAGTCATCGATTGCTCACTCATTCAGCGCCCCGGCTCGTCGTTCCAGAGGATTTTATGCAACTGCAATTGCAGCCGCACCGGGAGGTTGTCAGCAACGATCCAGTCGGCCAGGTCTCTGACGTTTAGATCGCGGTGGACAGGGGAAAACAGCACTTCGCCAGCGCGACCGTCCAGACCATACTGAATGATCTTCGAGACGGCCCAGTCGTAGTCTTCCCGCGAACAAATGACGAATTTGATCTGATCGTTAGGCGTAAGCAGATCGATATTTTCGTATCGGTTGCGCGCCACTTCTTTGGAGCCAGGGGTTTTCAGATCGACGACACGGCTTACGCGGGGATCGACTTTCGAGATGTCCAGCGCGCCGCTGGTTTCCAGAGAAACCTCGTAGCCCGCGTCACACAGCCGTTGAAGCAAAGGAATGGCATTCGGCTGAGCCAGCGGCTCGCCGCCTGTGACGCAGACATAGCGCGGGCGGTAGCTGGCAACCTGCTCCATCAGCGAGTCGAGGGTCTGGATGGTTCCGCCAGTGAAGGCATATTCGCTGTCGCAATAACCGCAACGCAGTGGGCAGCCGGTGAGTCGCACGAAAACGGTAGGCAAGCCTGCCGTGCGCGTTTCACCCTGCAACGAGTAAAAAACTTCGGTGATACGTAATGTGTCTTGCATAGGGGCCACGGGCGTAACGGCTAAACAGGCCATCCGCCTCCGTCAGGCACTTCTGTACACCCTGCACACGCAGAATCCACAGAAGCGTAATCAATACCGGAATTTCGGGGGCGGAATTCTAACGAAGAAAGCCGCGCAATGCGCGGCTTTCTTGAATCAGCGGTCAGATTGAATGGCAATCAGAGACGCTGCAGGTCCCGCTGAGCCAGCTGAGCGGCTGAAGTACCCGGATACTGAGCAACGACTTGCTGAAGGATGCCCTTCACTTTGTCGGTGTGACCCAGGCGACGTTCGACGTCCGCCAGCTTGTACAGGGAGTCAGGCACTTTGGCGTGCTTTGGGTAAAGCTGACTGACCTTCGCAAAGGCCTGACCGGCACCTTGAAGGTCGCCCTTGGCCAGATTCACTTCGCCCAACCAGTATTGAGCATTGCCCGCGTACTGGCTGTTGGGGTATTTGCGCAGGAATGCCGCAAATGCCTGACTGGCCTTGTCGAAATCCTTCGCTTTGATCAAGTCGAAAGCAGCGTCGTAATAGAGCTTTTCTTTCGCTGGGTCACCGGGCTCGCTGCTCGCCTGAGGCGCTTGAGCGGCGGGTGACACGGGTGCTCCGCCGGCATTGGTGCCGCCGTCGGAAGCAGAATTGTTGGCAGCTGATGGGGCAGGTGCGCCGCCAGCTCCGATACGGGAGTCGAGATCTTTGTAGCGATCCAGTGCTTCTTGCTTCATCTGCTGGATATCGTTCTGCTGGACTTCCACTATTCCGCGCAAGCGCGAAATCTCGTCCTGCATTTGCTGCAATTGCATGAACAGCTGACCTTGCGCCGAAGGCGCGGCCGTAGCCGCACCTCCGGCGTAGGCGCCAGACGTACCATAACCCGATGGCGGATAACTGCTACCAGCAGAGCCAGAGTTGTCATCGACCACAGGAACCGCACCCATCGCTGCAAGAGGAAGGGTGAGAGCCAAAACGGTTAGAGCACGTCGGCACGTTCGCATGTCAAATTACTTACGCAGTTCGACGCGACGGTTTTGAGCCCACGATTGCTCGTCGTTACCGGTAGCAACTGGACGCTCTTCACCGTAGGAAACGAGTTCCAGCTGAGCTGGCGAAACGCCTTGCAGAACCAGGTAGCGTTGAACGGCTTTCGCACGACGCTCGCCCAGTGCCAAGTTGTATTCGCGAGTACCGCGTTCGTCGGTGTTGCCTTCCAGAACTACGCGAGCGCCGTTGGCTTTCAGGTCTTTGGCGTGAACGTCCAGAGCGCGCATGGCTTCTGGTTTCAGGTCAGAACTGTCGTATTCGAAGTAGAAAGTGGTGATAGCGCGCAGAGCAGCTTCTTCACTCAGGCTGCCATCAACAGCGCCAGAGTTAGCGCCGTAACCAGCGTTAGGATCTACAGCAGCGCCGCCAGCACCGGCATTGTCGCCGCCTTTGGACGAGCAACCTACAGCTACAGCCATGGCCAGAGCCAGCGCAGCAAATTTACCAAACTTCAGCATTTCCATCGTAAAACTCCTAATGAACCCCAAGTGTGTTAAGTACAACGTAAAGCGCCGCGTCAGTTCAGGTAAGGGGACCAGGAAGGTTCTCTGACTTCGCCTTGAGCGGTAGGAAGCGGGAGCCTTACGCGTCCATTAATGGACACGAGCATCAAGACTCCCCGGCCCTGCTGGCGGGTGGCGTAGATTACCATGGTGCCGTTAGGCGCAACAGTAGGCGACTCATCAAGGTTGCTGTCTGTGAGGATTTTTACGCTACCGCGCTGCAAATCCTGAGCTGCAACCTTGAAGTTGGTGAAGCCATCTTGACGATGGATCATCACCAGAGTCTTTTCATCCGCCGATAACTTAGGGTTGGCATTGTAGTTACCGATGAAAGTAACGCGCTCTGCCCCTCCGCCATTAATATTGGTTTTATAGATTTGTGGCTTGCCGCCGCGGTCAGACGTGAAATAAAGCGTGGAGCCGTCTTTACCGAAGAACGGTTCTGTATCAATGGAGGAATCGTTGGTCACTCGCGACAATTGACGCGACGCCAGATTCATCACATAGATTTCCGGGTTGCCATCTTTCGACAAGACCATGGCCAGCTTGGTGCCATCCGGTGACCACGCAGGGGCGCCGTTCAGGCCTTCGAAGTTGGTAATCTGCTCACGACGACCAGTGTCGATGTGCTGAACGAAGATCCGAGGGCGCTTCTGCTCAAACGACACATAGGCAATACGCTTGCCGTCTGGCGCGAAGCGTGGCGACAGGATCGGCTCACGGGATTGCAACAGCGTCACCGCGCGGGCGCCGTCATAGTCCGAACGCTGGAGGGTGTAGCGCGTGTTGTCAGTCGAGAAACGCTCGGCAGTCACGTACAGCATGCGGGTCGAAAACGCGCCCTTGATGCCGGTCAACTTCTCGAACGACTGGTCGGCGATGTAGTGCGACATGTCACGCAGCTGGTCGGCGGTGCCCGAAACGTTGCCGGTCAACACCTGTTGCTCTGTGGCCACGTTGAACAACGCGTACTGAACCTGAAGGCGACCGCCCGAAGGAACGATGCTACCGACCATGACGTACTGGGCACCCAGCGCTTTCCAGTCACGGAAGATGACTTCGCTGGCCTGGCTCGGCTGGCTGATCATGTTTTCCTTTGGAATCGGCGAGTAGTAGCCCGAGTTCTGCAGGTCGTTGCCAATGATCTTGGCCATGTCTTCCGGCAGCACGCTGCCGCCTTGCAGGCCAAACGGCACGACCGCAATAGGCGTGGCGCGGTCACTGCCGCTTGTTACCAGAATGTTCTTTTCGTCGGCAGCGGCGAAACCCGCTGCACAACACAGAACGACAAGCATTCCTCGAAGAAGGTTAATCACAAGGCTAGGTCCTCAGGTGTGAATGTCATCTTGAATGAACGGTAAGGTGCGAAGTCCGAAGGCTTCATCCCCTGCATCTCTGTCAAACGACCAATATTCTTGACCGCCGCTACTGCTGAACTGTCGAAAGGACCATCGCCGCTGGACTTGCTCACGCTGACCGAAGTCACAGTGCCGTCCGGCAACATGTTGATCTGCAGGACGACTGTCATGCCCTTGCGCGCGGAAGGTGGACGTGCCCAGCCTTCAGCTGCTCGAGAACGAATCAAGTCATCGAAGCTGCCGGCCACTTCGTCGCCACGCTCATCGGCCAGCGCCTGTTGGCGTTCCGGCTTGTCGGAAAGCAGGTCGGCCAAAGCTTGCGCCTTCTTGTCTTCCGCTGATTTGCGAGCAGCGTCCTGGGCTTTCTTCTTCGCGTCCTCGGTCGACTTCTTCTTGGCATCCTCAGCCGCTTTTTTCTTCGCGTCTTCGGCAGCCTTTTTCTTGGCGTCGTCTGCAGCCTGCTTCTTCGCGTCCTCGGCAGCCTGTTTCTTGGCTTCCTCGGCGGCCGCGCGCTTGGCGTCTTCCTCGGCTTTCTTCTTCGCGTCGTCTTCGGCTTTCTTCTTGGCTATATCAGCCAATTGTTTCTCTTCAGCGGTTTTCTTCGCGTCATCCGCTTTTTTGGCTTCGGCTTTCTTGGCGTCGTCCGCAGCTTTTTTAGCGTCATCGGCTTTTTTGGCGTCGTCAGCTTTCTTCGCTTCCTCAGCCTTTTGTTCTTCGGCTTTTTGAGCGGCATCGGCTTTCTTTTGTTCCGCCGCCTTCACTGCCTCTTGCTCAACTTTTTTCTGCTCCATCTGCTCGACTTCGGTTTGTCGCGCAGCGGATTTCTTCGCCTCACCGGCAAGCTTCTGGTTGGTCTGGGTGGTTGCCTGACTTTTTGATTTCAACTGATAGAGCGTGGCCTGAACAATCGGCCTGGCTTCAGGAAGCTCAGGTGTCATTGCGAAGCTGACGAACAACAAACCAAAAATCAGGACGTGCAGTCCCACCGCCCAGACGGACGGCCAGAAGTAGCTTTCCGAGGCGGACGGCTCTCGAATCGGCTGCATCAGGGGGCCTCGGTAATCAAACCAACGTTCCCGACCCCGGCCTTCTGCAACCCGCCCATCGTGCCCATGACGGCGCCGTAGTCGACGGTTTTGTCGCCACGGATAAACACTTGAGTCTGCTTGCCGGCGTCACGACCGGCCGCAATGATTTTGGTCACTGCGCTGGTCAGTTGCGGCAAGGTCATCGCCTTGTCCATTTGCTTGTCGGTGTCGACTTCGCTGCCAAGGTTCCAGTAGTAGGTCTTGTCAGCCTTGATCGAGATCGTCAGGACCTGATTGTTGTTGTCCTGCGGCAAAGCCTCGCTGGAGACTTTGGGCAGATCAACTTTCACGCCCTGGTTGATCATCGGAGCCGTCACCATGAAGATGACCAGCAGCACCAGCATCACGTCGATGTACGGCACCACGTTCATTTCGGCGACCGGCTTGCGCTTGTTGCGTCGGCCGCGAGCGATTAAAGCCATTGGGAAATACCTGCTTATTCTTCGCTGGTGTGCACTTTACGGTGCAGGATCGCCTGGAACTCGTCGGCGAATGTGTAGTAGCGACCGATCAGGTTCTCGCCACGAGCGGCGAAACGGTTGTAAGCGATGACCGCAGGGATCGCTGCGAACAGGCCGATCGCGGTGGCGATCAGTGCTTCGGCGATACCCGGTGCAACGGTAGCCAGAGTGGCTTGCTGCGCAGTGGCCAGGCCGCGGAAGGAGTTCATGATCCCCCACACAGTACCGAAAAGACCGATGTACGGGCTGGTGGAACCCACGGTTGCCAGGAATGGCAGGCTCTGCTCGAGTTTTTCTTCTTCACGGGATATCGCGACGCGCATGGCACGTGCAACACCTTCCATGACTGCGTCCGGATCAACGCCAGCCTGCTGACGCAGACGGGAGAATTCCTTGAAGCCCGCGCGGAAGATCTGCTCTACGCCCGAGTCCGGGTCCGGGTTGCTGCCGGCCTGACGGTAGAGCTTGGACAGATCGATACCTGACCAGAAGCGCTCCTCGAAGCTGTCCAATGCCCGACGCCCGGCGCGCAGCATGGCGCTGCGCTGAAAAATCATGATCCACGAGGTGACCGAGGCGGCCACCAGGATCAGCATCACCAACTGCACAACCACGCTGGCATTGCTGACCAAACTCCACATGGAGGAATGGTCGACGACGTTAGCTTCCACGCTGTATCTCCTGCTCTGAATGTGTACCCGCGCCGCCCTGCCCGGCAAAGGCCGTGCGCAGAGCTTCGGGAATGGCCCGGGGTTTCAAACTGTCGGCGCGCACACACGCCACCAAAAACTGCCCTTCGCAGAGCAGCACATCATCCGCAGCCCGCCTGACCTGTTGCTGAAAGCGCAGGCTGGCGCGGTTCAATTCGATTACTTCGGCGCTGATCAGCAGTTCGTCATCCAGCCGCGCGGGCTTGTGGTACCGAGCCTCGCTTGAATGCACGACGAACAACAGGTTCTCGATACCCGCCATTGCGGATTGGGCAAAGCCCAGTTCCCGCAGTCGCTCGGTTCGAGCCCGCTCCATGAATTTCAGGTAATTGACGTAGTAAACGATGCCGCCGGCATCGGTGTCCTCGTAATAAACGCGACAACGATGTGCGAACGACTGAGCCCCGTTTTGCGCGCGCATACTCTAGTGCTTACTCCTCAGGTTGCCAATCCGGCCAGGCAACTGTTTTTCATCGTTTTTACTGCCCGCGACGCGTCACTTTGCGGTGACTGCCCGTCAGACCATCAAACAACCGAATAAATCGGTTGATCGTGCATTTATTCGTCGGGGTCTTCGACCGGTTCATCCATCACCGCCCGGTCGCCCATGCGCGAGGGGATGTTCAGACCGAAGTGCAGATAAGCATGCCGCGTGACCATGCGGCCGCGGGGTGTGCGCATCATATAGCCTTGCTGAATCAAATAGGGCTCCAGCACATCCTCAATTGTGTGTCGTTCCTCGCTGATGGCCGCCGCAAGGTTATCCACCCCGACTGGCCCTCCATCGAACTTCTCGATCATTGTCAGCAGCAAGCGCCTGTCCTGATGATCGAAACCGCGTTCGTCGACGTCCAGCAGATTGAGCGCAAGATCGGCAATCGCCTTGGTGATCTCGCCCTTGGCGCGCACTTCGGCGAAATCCCGCACCCGACGCAGCAGCCGGTTGGCGATCCGTGGGGTTCCCCGTGCACGACGGGCAATCTCGAATGCGCCTTCGTCCTCGATGTACAGCCCGAGAATTTTCGCCGAGCGCGACACGATTGTGGCCAGATCCGCGGTGCTATAGAACTCAAGACGCTGCACGATACCGAAGCGGTCACGCAGCGGGTTGGTCAGCATGCCCGCGCGGGTGGTTGCCCCCACCAGCGTGAACGGCGGCAGATCGAGCTTGATGGAGCGCGCCGCAGGGCCTTCACCGATCATGATGTCCAGCTGGAAATCTTCCATTGCCGGGTACAGCACTTCCTCGACGATGGGGGACAAACGGTGGATTTCATCAATGAACAGCACGTCGTGGGGCTCAAGATTGGTGAGAATCGCCGCAAGATCACCCGGCCGTTCGAGCACAGGGCCCGAGGTGCTCTTGATCGAAACGCCCATTTCCTGCGCGATGATATGCGCCAGTGTGGTTTTGCCCAGGCCCGGCGGACCGAAGATCAGCGTATGGTCCAGCGCTTCACTGCGCCCGCGCGCCGCCTGAATGAACAGCTCCATCTGCTCACGTACGGTGGGCTGACCGATATAGTCGGCCAGACTCAGCGGCCGGATCGCACGGTCCAGTTGCTCGTCACGGTCACGCCCGGTGGCGGCGATCAGACGGTCGGCATCTATCACTTACAGCATCCCCTTCAGTGCGCGGCGAATGAGGTCTTCGCTGCTGAGATTCTTGTCCTTGATCGCGGTCACTGCCTTGCTCGCTTCCTGAGGCTTGTAGCCCAGGGAAATCAACGCGCTGACAGCGTCTGACTCGGCCGTCGCCACGGCCATCGGCGCGCCCGGCCCGTCCGATACCAGCGCGAAAGTGCCCGGCAACGAATCCCACGCTTTGAAGCGATCCTTCAGCTCGACCAGCAAACGCTCGGCGGTCTTCTTGCCAACGCCCGGGACTCGGGTCAGCGCGGAGGTATCCTGCGCCTGGACACAGCGCACCAACTCGTCCACTTCCAGTGTCGACATCAGGGCCAGCGCCAGTTTTGGCCCGACCCCGTTCAGACGAATCAGCTCGCGGAACATCTCGCGATCACGCTTCTCGTAGAACCCGAACAGCAGGTGCGCGTCTTCACGAACCACCAGATGAATATGCAGTGTCACGGTTTCGCCCAGATGAGGCAGGCGATAAAGCGTGGTCATGGGCACTTCGACTTCGTAACCCACGCCGTTGACATCCAGTACCAGATGCGGCGGCTGCTTCTCGACCAACGTACCGCGTAGACGTCCAATCACGAATCAAATCCTTTCCAGAGGCCCGCTACTGCGACGGGCCGTGCCAACGCAAATAATGCCATCAGAGCCGCAGCCGACCGCCACGACTGCGCGCGGTATTGAGGCCGTGAGGGATGAGGCTGGATCGGGTATGCGCGTGACACATGGCAATTGCCAGTGCATCCGACGCATCCACTTGTGGTTTGGTGGTTAGCTTGAGCAGATGCATGACCATCATCATCACCTGATCCTTGTTGGCGCCCCCCGTCCCTGCGACGGCCTGCTTGACCTGGGTCGCGGTGTACTCGGCGATCTCCAAGCCTTCTTCGGCGCCTGCAACGATGGCGGCACCCCGGGCCTGGCCCAGCTTCAAGGCCGAGTCCGGGTTGCGCGCCATAAACACCTTTTCAATGCCCATGGTCACGGGACCGTACGTCTGAATGACCTCGCGTACGCCGCGGTACACAATCTGCAGCCGTTCATGAAGCAAGCCTGTGCCCGTGCGAATGCAGCCCGAGGCCACGTACTCGCAGCCACGCCCGGTATCACGCACCACGCCAAACCCGGTAATTCGTGAACCGGGGTCGATACCTAAAATAAGAGTCATAACGCCTGCAGCTTGAGAGGTAACACGAACAATTGGACGCAGCATAAAGGCAGAAGCCGGAGGCCGATAGCGTTGATCATCAACGTCTCGTGCGCTCCGGCCTCAAGTTCCGAACGGGCAAACGATCAGCCCAGTTGCTCCAGCACCTCGTCCGGGATTTCAGCGTTGGAGTAGACGTTCTGCACGTCGTCCAGGTCTTCCAGCATATCGATCAGCTTGAGGACCTTTTCCGCCATGTCCAGATCGAGCACCGCACTGGTGGTCGGCTGCATCACAATCTCCGCATCGGCGGGCGTGAAACCACCGGCTTCCAGAGCGTTGCGCACGGCATAGAAACTGGAGAACGACGTGAATACGTCAATGGAGCCGTCTTCGTGGGTGACCACGTCGTCAGCGTCCGCTTCCATCGCAGCTTCGATCAGCGCGTCTTCGTCAACGCCCGGTGCAAAGGATATCTGCCCCTTGCGTTCGAACAGATAGGACACCGAACCGTCAGTCCCCAGGTTGCCACCGCACTTGCTGAACGCATGGCGCACGGCCGCAGCGGTCCGGTTGCGGTTGTCGGTCATGGTTTCGACCATCACCGCAACGCCACCCGGGCCGTAGCCTTCATAACCCAGTTCAACCATGTCATTGGCATCGGCAGCACCGGCACCGCGAGCGATGGCGCGGTCGATGATGTCGCGACTCATGTTCGCGCCAAGGGCCTTGTCCTGGGCCAGACGCAGACGCGGATTCGACGCCGGATCACCTCCGCCCTGACTCGCAGCGACGGTCAGTTCGCGGATCCACTTGGTGAAGATCTTGCCTTTCTTGGCATCCTGACGCTCTTTGCGGTGCTTGATGTTCGCCCACTTGGAATGACCAGCCATAACACGCTCCAAACCTTGAAACACGCACGCCCGCGCTTGATCGCTCAAACGCAGACGCTTCACTCGAATCTGTGCCCGGTATGGGCGGGGATCAGGGCGGACCGAATCGTCAGTCCGCCGAGCCCTTGTCTACACGGCTTACTCGGCCTTCGGCGTCTCGCGCAGGCGGATGTGCAGCTCGCGCAGTGCCTTGGCATCAACCACGCCCGGTGCCTGGGTCATCACATCCGCAGCACTCTGGGTTTTCGGGAAGGCAATGACTTCGCGAATGGACTGAGCACCGGTCATCAGCATGACCAGACGATCCAGACCGAACGCCAGGCCACCGTGGGGCGGCGCGCCGTACTTCAGTGCGTCGAGCAGGAAGCCGAACTTCTCTTGCTGTTCGTCTTCGGAAATACCCAACAGACGGAACACGGCCTGCTGCATTTCCTTACGGTGGATACGGATCGAACCGCCACCCAGCTCAGTGCCGTTCAGCACCATGTCGTAGGCGCGAGACAGCGCGGTCGCAGGGTTGGCCTCAAGCTCTTCAGGCGAGCATTTCGGCGCGGTGAACGGGTGGTGCAGCGCGGAGAAGCTGCCGTCGTCGTTTTCTTCGAACATCGGGAAATCGACGACCCACATCGGCGCCCATTCACAGGTGAGCAGGTTCAGGTCGTGGCCCAGCTTGATGCGCAGGGCGCCCAATGCTTCGCTGACAATTTTGAATTTGTCGGCGCCGAAGAACACGATGTCGCCGTCCACTGCACCCACGCGATCAAGGATCACGTTGAGGTTGGCTTCAGGGATGTTCTTGACGATCGGCGACTGCAGGCCTTCGACGCCTTTGGCGCGCTCGTTGACCTTGATGTAAGCCAGACCTTTGGCGCCGTAGATACCGACGAACTTGGTGTAGTCGTCGATCTTGCTGCGCGGCATGCTTGCGCCGCCGGGAACGCGCAGCGCCGTGACACGGCACTTCGGATCGTTTGCCGGACCGCTGAACACTTTGAAGTCCACGGCCTGAAGCTGATCGGCAACGTCAACCAGCTCAAGCGGGTTACGCAGGTCTGGCTTGTCGGAACCGTAGCGACGCATGGCTTCTTCGAAGGTCATGTGCGGGAAGTCAGCGAACTCCACATCCAGCACTTCCTTGAAGAGCTTGCGGACCATGGTCTCGGTGATGCCCATGATGTCGGCTTCGTTGAGGAAGCTGGTCTCGATGTCGATCTGAGTGAATTCAGGCTGACGGTCGGCACGCAGGTCTTCGTCGCGGAAGCACTTGGCGATTTGATAGTAACGGTCGAAACCGGCAACCATCAGCAGCTGTTTGAACAGCTGAGGCGATTGCGGCAGGGCAAAAAAGCTGCCTGGATGGGTACGGCTTGGTACCAGGTAATCACGGGCACCTTCCGGCGTGGCGCGGGTGAGGATCGGCGTCTCGACATCGAGGAAGCCGTTGCCGTCCAGGAAGCCACGGATGCTGGAGGTGATGCGCGAGCGAAGGCGCAGCTTTTCAGCCATCTCCGGACGACGCAGGTCGATGAAGCGATAACGCAGGCGGGTTTCTTCACCGACGTCGGAGTACTCGTTGAGCGGGAACGGCGGGGTTTCCGACTCGTTGAGCACCTCCAGCTCATAGCCCAGCACTTCGATCGCGCCCGACGCCATGTTCGGGTTGACGGCGCCGGCAGGACGCGCACGCACTTTACCGGTCAGCTTGACCACGTATTCGCTGCGAACGCGGTCGGCGATGGCGAAGGTGTCAGCACGATCCGGATCGAAGACCACCTGGGCCAGACCTTCACGATCGCGAATGTCGAGGAAAATCACCCCCCCGTGGTCGCGACGGCGATGGACCCATCCGCAAAGGGTAATTTCCTGACCTTCCAGGCTCTCGTTCAGTTGGCCGCAATAATGGCTGCGCATCATGATCGTGTGTTCACTTCTCGTAATTCGGAATTCGATGGAGCTTTCGCCCGTCGCCGGTGCAAGGGTGCGCAAGCTTTGGCATGCAGTTCGACCTGACGGTCAGTTCCTGCCTTCCACAGTAAGGCGGGGGATTATATAGGGATAATCATCGCTGTGCAGCCGCGCAGCCCGATACCGGGCAAGAAGATCTCGGCACGCGGCGTGGATGCGGCAGTGGCGCTGGCGAATGCAGGCCCGCCGCAACGGGCCCGCTGAAATCTGGTCAGGTCGGGGACGGCGTCAACCGCAGGCCCTCGGCACTCAATACGTGCGCCACGCACACGACGCGGATCAGGCCGCTGAAATTCTTGACGCCGCCGTAACGCAGGTGAACCTCGCGATCGACGTAGGAGAGCACGGCGTTGATGGAGCAATCGTTGAATCGTGCCATTTCGGACAAAATATTCCAGTACACCTCCTCAAGTCGCAGGCATGTCGCCAGCCCATTGAGCCTCACCGACCTGGAGTGCGGCTGGGCCAGGCTCATGTTGAAATTCTCGATAAACGGGTCGCCCCGGGCGTTCAGACACTGGGTCGGCTCCCATCCCTCTCGGGCAGTATTCAGGTTCATGCAGGTCCCCCTCGTTGCGATTACGGATATGGCATCGGCACCTTCGCAATCAGTTGAAAAGAGGTGTCTATCAAGCCGTATTCCAAAGGGCGCAACCAGCAGAAGGAGCACCCTGAACCTGTAGGAGATCACCACGCTGCAGGGGTGATTTTCGAGAGTTAGCAAACGACTCAGACCCGACCCTAATCGGGGTGTTAAATATGTATTTTTCGGTGGTTTATTTCTTCCCGCTCACCCGATTGCGGACGTCAGCGTGACTCGGAAATAGAGGGCGAACGAGTTTCACCGGTGAGCGTTGTGAGTTGAAGGATTTCAAACAGAGGGTGGATCAGGAGGGAATTGTCGCGCGCGGCGGGTGAAAGCAGTGGGGAGCGGGCACTCGTTACGTTGCCCGCACCTGTATTGCGTTGATCAGCTGTGGATGACTGAGCTTCTGATCATCGGGTTTCCAGCATCGAGCGCAGCATCCAGGCCGTTTTTTCATGCACTTGCATGCGCTGGGTCAGCAAGTCCGCCGTTGGCTCGTCGCTCACTTTGTCCAGCAACGGGAAAATGCCACGGGCCGTACGGGTGACTGCTTCCTGCCCCTGAACCAGCGAACGAATCATGTCCTCGGCAGCGGGTACGCCCTCTTCTTCCTTGATCGACGACAAGCGTGCGTAGGTCGAATAGGTGCCCGGCGCCGGGAAGCCCAGTGCGCGGATACGTTCGGCGATTTGATCCACCGCCAGCGCCAGTTCGTTGTATTGCTCTTCAAACATCAGGTGCAGCGTACGAAAAGCCGGGCCAGTCACGTTCCAGTGAAAGTTATGGGTTTTCAGATACAACACGTAGGTGTCTGCCAGCAGGCGGGAAAGACCGTCCACGATGGACTTGCGATCTTCTTCGCTGATGCCGATATCGATTGCCATGTTCAGCCCTCTTCAATGATGGTTTTTTTCAAACGACTGCCGACCACTCTACCAAGACCATGGACCCTGCGCAGCCATCTGTCGGGATTAGTTCAGTCACGGGGCCGCAGTCAGGCCCGCTTCTTTTAATAGCAACGATCAGCGTACCGGTTTGTTTATTCCGGCCGCTCTGGAGCGAGCCTCTTACCAGAATTGAAAAAAACCGACATACCGCCACTATCACCCGCGAACACATGCGCTAAGCACTTGATTTGAGTAGCTCTCGGCTTTGCTGTTAAATACAGATGCGCTGCCGCCAAAGTGCCGTCCGGCGGCAGTGCATAGGCGGGACCGACACTCGTGCATCACGCCTCCCTTTTCTCCCGAAGCGTACCGAAGGTCACCCGCTATTTCCTTGTGATCCATCTTAATGTGAGTCATCGAAATGTTGAAAATAGTCCACCTGCTAACGGGCGCAGCTGCCCTGCTGCTGTCTTTCATCCCCAGCCTGCGTAGTGAAGCGCTGTCTTCTTACCTGTCCCAACCGGATGCGCTGTACCTGGCGCTCTTCGGCCTCATCAACCTGGTGCTTGCGCCAGTGATTCCTTACTGGAACAAAGGTCCACGTCATCAACTGCAAAACCTGGTCAGCGGCTTGCTCGTGCTGGCCGTCGTGCTTCAAATCCTTACGCTGGTCGTTCCACTGGAAACCATTGCCGGCCAGCCAGCCGTCCTGGTCAGCCTGCTCGCCGTCGTCATTGCCGTGGCGTTGCACCTGGCGGTCAGCTTCTACCGTTCCTCTCCTGCGCCTGCCGCACAGTCCCAGGATCTGGGCAACCGCGATACGGGCACAGTGAAGTGGTTCAACACCTCCAAAGGCTTCGGATTCATTTCCCGTGATTCGGGCGACGATATCTTCGTGCACTTTCGCGCCATTCGCGGAGAAGGCCACCGCGTTCTGGTCGAGGGCCAGCGCGTCGAGTTTTCGGTGATGAACCGCGACAAAGGCCTGCAAGCGGAAGACGTCATCGCTGCGCTTCCGCGCCGCTAACGTTGCCGCATAAAAAACCGCGCTCACAGGCGCGGTTTTTTTTGGCTGAAATTCCTGCCCTCAGCTCTTTCTCCCTTAATAGTGAGGGGGACGCGAGTCTTCAGCGAAGCCGTCGCCCTGCCCGCCCATTTCCTCCTGACGCTTGATCAGGGCAGCGATCTGTAATTCCAGACGATCGAGACTGCGCTGCTGGGCGACCAACACGTCGTTGAGGGCCTGAATCGTATCGTCCTGAAAGGCCAGTCGACTTTCCAGCTCCATGACACGGGATTCGAGATCCATGGTCAGTCCTCCTTAAAGGTGAATGCTTCGGTCAATCCGGACTTCAGTTGCGAGGTGATCCGGGCAACCTCATCCGGCGAATAAGGCTTGGCGGGATGCTTTCCCCACACCGGCGCAGGCCAGGCCGCATCGCCGACCCGGCGAACAATGACATGCATATGCAGCTGATTGACCACATTACCCAGCGCAGCCACGTTCATCTTGTCGGCCTGAAACGTACGATCAAGTACGGCCGAGAGGTAGGTGGTTTCTTTCCACAACTGCGCCTGCTCCGTCTCGGACAGTTGGAACACTTCACTGATGCCGGGACGCTTCGGCACCAGAATGAACCACGGGTAATTGGAATCATTGGACAGCAGCAGCGTGCACAGCGGGAAGTCGCCGATTGGTAGTGTGTCTTGCAGCAAGCGCGGATCTAGAACAAACACGTAAATACTCCTGATCGCGGATTAGATGGGCTGAGCCGAATGACTGGCCCGATAAAGAAGTCCTGGGTAGCGGGAAGGATACTCGCGAATTCCGGACGATTCATCCGGCACCGTGATTCCGGGCATTTTGCGGATCTGGTGTTGATCGGTAAGCACTACACGTCCGCCTCGCACCAGAAACGCGCGAAGAATACCGCCACGCACTTTCATGAAGCGGGCAGCCGCCGCCACAGGCCTGGCAAAACCCGGCAACGGATTCCGGGTGCGTCCAGTTAATCCGGGGCTCACGGACGATATTCCTCGATGGCGGTGCGGTCATCATGCTCGGCAGGGCGGCAACACCCAATCTGAAGAACCAAACACAGGCAATTTTGCGGCGTGACGCACCAAAACGACTCAGATGAGGCCCGAATATGTGACAGCTATCAGCGATTTACCCACTGCCAAGGGGTAACAGGTAACGTTAGTGACATTTCATCGCGCTAGTCTCAAGAAAACTCGGGTTGCAAAGCAGGCTATCGAAAATATTTTTATCGTTTTTATTCAGTAGCTTGGAGTCGACATCGAATGTTTTTACAACGCTTTCGACATTTTTTTCATATTCGTCGAAATTTTGTGCACGGTTGTTGCTTTGTCACACACAAGCTTGAAGACGAGCGTGTCGAGAGACAGGCCGGGACCGAAGGGATGCAACGGCGTTTGACAAGGTAGCTGGAGCGTCTGGATTCAATAAAGGTGTGAATGAATCCAGCGTTCAAAGTAACCCGGTAGTTGCACCGTTTAACGAATCAGGAGCTATTCAGTAGCGACATGGACAGAGCTGGCGGCGACAAGGCCGTAAAGAAATTGAAAGGATAGGTTCGTAACTATCGCCATTAATGTCAGCGTGCTATAAATTTCGCCGACACCAAAAAGAAAGAAGCCGGCCAGATAAAAAAACAGGTGGACGGCAGTACTCTTCTTAAAAACCAAAGGAGCAAAGTCACGATGAGAGTGATGAAGTGGAGCGCAATCGCACTGGCAGTTACTGCAGCCAGCACCCAATTGGCATCGGCTGCGGCATTCGTAAGCGATCAGTCCGAAGCAACTGGTTTTGTAGAGGGGAGCAAGCTCGACGTCAAGGCTCGTAACTACTACTACAATCGCGACAAAAAGAATGGCGCGGTAGACGACAAAGACTGGACTCAAGGTTTCTGGGCTAACTACAGCTCCGGTTACACCCAAGGCCTGATTGGTGTCGGTGTTGACGCGTTCGGCTATGCCGGCTTCAAGCTTGATGGCTCGGACAAATACTCGGGCTCGGGCAACCTGGTGACAGACAGCCAGGGCAAAAACGAAGACAGCTTCGGCAAGGCCGGTGGCGCTGTTAAATTCCGCGTCTCCAAGACCGAACTGAAAATCGGCGACATGCAGCCGCAGAACCCTGTTTTCGCCGTCGGCGGTTCCCGCCTGTTGCCACAAACCGCAACTGGCGTGACCTTGCAGAGCAGCGAGATCAAAGGTCTTGACGTAGAAGCAGGTCGTTTCACCTCGGGCACCAGCCAAGACGATATGACCCACAACGGCGATATCTGGGCCACCTATGCTGGCGTGACCTCCAAGTCCGCTACTTATGGCGGCGGCAAGTACTCGATCACTGACAACCTGGGCGTTGGTTTCTACTACAACAAACTGGAAGACGTGTGGAATCAGTACTACGGCAACGTGAACTACGCACTGCCGTTGACCGACGACCAGGCGCTGGCGTTCGACTTCAACTACTACAACACCCAGGACACCGGCAGCAAGAAAGCAGGCGATATCAACAACAACGCCTTCTCCCTTTCTGCAGCCTATTCGTTCCTGGCCGCCCATACCCTGACCCTGGCATTCCAGAAAGTTAACGGTGATACACCGTTCGACTACATCGGTATTGGCGACAACAACCGCGGTGGCGACTCGATCTTCCTGGCGAACTCGATTCAATACTCCGACTTCAACGCCCCGGGTGAAAAATCCTGGCAAGCCCGCTACGACCTGAACATGGCCACCTACGGTGTTCCAGGCCTGAGTTTCATGGCTCGCTACGTGACCGGTACTGACATCGACGGGACCCACACTCCATCGAACAGCACCTACACCGGTCTGTACGGTGCTGATGGCAGCCACCACGAAACAAACGTCGAGGCCAAGTACGTTGTTCAAACCGGCCCGGCCAAAGACCTGTCGTTCCGCATCCGCCAAGCATTCCACCGTGCCAACACGGACGAGGGCGAAGGCGATGTCAACGAGTTCCGTCTGATCGTGGACTACCCGATTTCGGTCTTGTAATCGCACTGTCTGACACTCGTTATAGAAAAGCCCGGCCCTCGCGCCGGGCTTTTTCATGGGCGTACGGTTGACAATCCCTCCCCTTGCGGCGCCCGGCCGGCCTGTACTCAGCGATACCACCACCGTACAATGCCGGGTCATTTCCCAGTCACCGCAACCGACAACGGCCGACCATGCGTACCAGTCAATATTTGCTCGCCACACAGAAAGAAACGCCATCCGATGCGGTCGTAATCAGCCATCAGCTGATGCTTCGCGCCGGCATGATTCGCAAACTTGCCTCCGGTCTCTACACCTGGCTCCCCATGGGCCTGCGGGTACTGCGCAAGGTCGAAGCGGTGGTTCGCGAAGAGATGAACGCAGCTGGCGCGCTGGAAGTGTTGATGCCGGGTATTCAGCCGGCAGAGCTCTGGCAGGAGTCGGGCCGCTGGGAACAGTACGGTCCTGAGCTGTTGCGCCTGAAAGACCGTCACGATCGTGATTTCTGCGCGGGCCCGACCCACGAAGAGGTCATCACCGATCTGGCCCGCAACGAGCTCAACAGCTATAAACAGCTGCCGATCAACATGTATCAAATCCAGACCAAATTCCGTGACGAAATCCGTCCGCGCTTCGGTTTGATGCGCGGCCGCGAGTTCATCATGAAGGACGCCTATTCCTTCCATGCGACCCAGGATTCCCTTCAGGAAACCTACGACCGTATGCATCAGGCGTACTGCAACGTGTTCACTCGCCTGGGCCTGAACTTCCGCCCGGTCGTGGCCGACAACGGCTCCATTGGTGGCGCGGGCTCCCATGAGTTCCACGTGCTGGCCGAGTCCGGCGAAGACGACATCGTGTTCAGCGACACCTCCGACTACGCCGCGAACATCGAAAAGGCTGAAGCCATTCCGCGCGAGGCCAGCCGCCCTGCGCCGACTGAAGAGCTGCGCCTTGTCGACACCCCTGACGCGAAGACCATCGCGGCCCTGGTCGAGCAGTTCAATCTGCCGATCGAAAAGACCGTCAAGACGCTGGTTGTGCATGCCGCTGAAGAGGGCAAGCTGATTGCGCTGATCATCCGTGGCGATCACGAGCTCAACGAAATCAAGGCGTCGAATCTGGAGCAAGTCGCCAGCCCGCTGGTCATGGCCTCCGAAGCCGAACTGCGCGATGCCATTGGCGCCGGCGCGGGTTCCCTCGGCCCGCTGAATCTGCCGCTGCCGTGCATCATCGACCGCTCGGTTGAGCTGATGAGCGACTTCGGTATTGGCGCGAACATCGATGACAAGCACTACTTCGGCGTCAACTGGGAGCGGGACCTGCCGGTTCCGGCCGTCGCTGACCTGCGTAACGTCGTCGCTGGTGACCCAAGCCCGGATGGTCAGGGCAACGTGATCATCAAGCGCGGCATCGAAGTCGGGCACATCTTCCAGCTGGGTACCAAGTACAGCGACGCGATGAAGTGCCAGGTGCTGGGCGAGAACGGCAAGCCTGTCACATTGACCATGGGCTGCTACGGGATTGGTGTGTCGCGCGTTGTGGCGGCCGCGATCGAGCAGAACAACGACGCAAACGGCATCATCTGGAGCGACGCCCTCGCGCCTTTCCAGATCGCCCTCGTGCCGCTGCGCTACGAAACCGATGCGGTCAAAGAGGCAACCGACAAGCTGTACGCCGAACTGACGGCTGCCGGCTTCGAAGTGTTGCTGGATGACCGCGACAAGAAGACCAGCCCGGGGATCAAGTTCGCTGACATGGAACTGATCGGCATTCCGCATCGCATCGTGGTCAGTGACCGTGGTCTTGCCGAGGGCAACCTCGAGTACAAGAGCCGCACCGAAGCCGAAGCGCAGGCCCTGCCTGTCGCCGATGTGTTGTCTTTCATCAAGGACCGGATCAAGCGCTGACCGGATTGCGCGCCTGCGATTGTGCAGGCGCGCTTTCATCCGCCACGCCTCTGCTATGCGCCTTACCTGCACCTAGAGATCTCATGTTCAAGCGAAATCCCTCACGTCTCGCAGGCGCTGTGCTGTGCACCAGCCTGTTTCTCGGCGGCTGTGCCAATCATCTGTCTCAACGCAGCGAGCATGAAGAACGTGTCGAGCGCAAACTGCTCGATCACAGTTTTCAGGTCGACCTTGGCGAGCCCAAGACGCTGGAATTACCCCAGCGCCGGATACGCATCCACGAGCTGAAAACCTTCGACATCACCGAATTCGAGGTCACCCGGCACTACGACCGGTACACGCCGTATCAACCGTGGCGAGAAGTCTACGAAATCCCCCTGGGCGCGGTGGCCATCGTCGCGGGCATCGGCGCCAATGTGGTCAACGTGCTGACGTTTGGCAGTCTGCCCGACAGCGTCACCAAGGACTGGCTCACTTACGGCGTCGCGGGGGTCAACCCGTTCATGAACGCACCCTCCCATGGTCGCGCTCAACAAAACCTGGCCGGTATCGACGAAGTACAGCGCGATCACCGCGTCGAGCATTCGAGCCTGCCGTGGAGTGAAGCGCCGGTTGAAGTCACTGCGGGCAAAGAGACCCACGAGTTGAATACGGATCGTAACGGCGTGCTGCGCGTGAATCTGCTGGACAGCCCGTTCGCCGAGCAGAACCTCAGCTATGTCACGCAACTGAACATCAAAGTGCAGGATGACCAGAGCAACGTTCAGGCAACTGCCACGTTGCCACTGAGCAAATCACTGCGCGGCAAGCTGATTGAAGCCCACGACCTGATCTACGACGATCTGGAAGATGACGAAGTCAGCCAGTGGGTGCATCGCGTCAAGCGCCTTTCCGAGCTTGGACTGGAAGAGGAAGCCAGTGAGCTGGAACAGTCATTGATCGAGCTGACCCGCAACGATCCGCAACTGCAGCACGAATTCCTTAGATCACTGGCGAAAGACGCCGGTCGACTGGTCGCTGTGCCTCCGGGCAGTGAATAGCCTGGCCTGAACCAGCCTCAGCTGAACAACTCGAGCTGCTCATGGGCAGCCCGAAGGTCATGCAGACGCACGCCGACTCCCAGCAATCGCACAGGCTTGCCGCCGCGTGCGAACGCCTGGGTCAGCAGTTGCTCATAACTGCTCAAGTCCCGCCCTGCTCCCGCCTGTTCCAGCGTTGTCTGGGTGAAGTCGTGAAACTTGACCTTCACGAACGGCTTGCCGGGGCGGTAGAGGCTGTCGATCCGCGCGATGCGGTCGTTCAACGTTTCCAGCAATGCCGGCAGCATCAACAGGCAACTGGCGAGGTCCGGCAGATCAGTGTCATAGGTGTTTTCGACACTGACCGACTGGCGGCGATTGTCGTTCTGCACGGGCCGCTCATCCACACCATGGGCCAGATTCCACAGCCGCTCGCCGAATGAGCCGAATTCTCGCACCAGCGACAGCTTGCTCCAGCCGCGCAAATCGGTGCAGGTGACGATGCCGAGGCGGCCCAGCTTGTCGGCCGTTACTTTGCCAACGCCGTGTAACTTGGACACCGGCAATTCGGAGACAAAGTCTTCCACCTGATCCGGGGTAATGACAAACAACCCGTTGGGCTTTTTCCAGTCGCTGGCGATCTTGGCCAGAAACTTGTTAGGCGCGACGCCGGCGGAAACCGTGATGTGCAACTGATTGGAGACACGCCGGCGAATGTCCTGGGCGATCCGCGTCGCGCTGCCGGCAAAATGCTCGCATTCCGTGACATCCAGATAAGCCTCATCCAGCGACAGCGGCTCGATCAGATCGGTGTAGTCACGGAAGATCGTCTGGATCTCTTTCGATGCTTCTTTATAGGCATCCATTCTCGGCTTTACGATGGTGAGGTCCGGGCACAGCGTTAGCGCGTGCCGGGATGACATCGCGGAGCGGATGCCGTAGGCCCGAGCTTCGTAGTTGCAGGTGGCGATCACACCCCGCCTTTCTGCCGACCCGCCAACTGCCAACGGCTTGCCGGCCAGGCGCGGGTCGTCGCGCATCTCAATCGCGGCGTAGAAGCAATCACAGTCGATATGGATGATTTTGCGCTGCGGCATCACATGGGGTCGTAGGAAAACGGTCGTGCAGTATCTCATTCACGCGACTTTCTGACACTGAATAAGCCTCGTCGCCTACGGCCATGCCACTCCACGAAACCGCCCATGAAAGTCCCGAAAGCGAGACGCGCCATGGCCCTCTGCGACACGTTCACGCTAACCGATTGAAGAAAAAGCCTTTTTTTCTGCCGATTGCTTGACAGCCCGGCGATCCTCTGTAGAATGCCGCCACACAGACGCGGGATGGAGCAGTCTGGTAGCTCGTCGGGCTCATAACCCGAAGGTCGTCGGTTCAAATCCGGCTCCCGCAACCAAACATCAAAAAAGGCTACTCGAAAGAGTGGCCTTTTTTGTGGCTGTCATTTAGGGAAGCGCGATCCCGCCGCCCTCTCCTCCCAGCGCTTCATATAAATGAAACAAGGCCTGTGGATGATGGCGACCTGCCGCCAGGCGCGGGTTGCGATAAAAGCCTTGTCCAACCGCCACTTAGGCGCCCCAACGCCCCCGATGTGGTTATTTTGTCGATCTCTGGCATTAAAGGTTGACACTTCGTCGTTCGACTGTAGAATGCCGCCACACAGACGCGGGATGGAGCAGTCTGGTAGCTCGTCGGGCTCATAACCCGAAGGTCGTCGGTTCAAATCCGGCTCCCGCAACCAACATCTAAAAAGGCTACTCGAAAGAGTGGCCTTTTTTTTGCCTCGCTGAAAGCGCTCGAACAGCGGGCCGGAATCCTTGTCACATCCCATTACCAAGGGTGCGTTCATCCGAGAGGTCTTGTTACTGTATGTTGCCGGGAGCAATAGTTTTGATCTCCCCTGCCGATACGCTGGCCAGCGACTGAACCTAGACTGAACGGTCACTGATACGTATCCGTGGTATTCGCCCGTTAGACGTTCAAGCGCTAACATCCTGAATTATTTTTTGCGTAGGGATTGGTAACTTGGCTGTATACCTCCATCCTGTCGCGCACGATCCAAGGAGTGATTGATGCGCGCCAACCCGTCCGACACAAACGAAGCAGTGACGGAGCATCCTCCGGCTCCCCCGAAACGACTGCGTCTACGCGAACTGGTGAGCAAGTACCGTCAACCCATTGGGTTAGGCGTCACCATCCTTCTGTTCGCCATCGCCCTGATCGCCTGTCGGCACATGCTGACCGAGCTGGACATCTACGCCCTGCAGGATTCGCTGCTCAGTGTGCCGCTGCCTTCTCTGGCCGGC
Organism: Pseudomonas sp. W2-17; assembly: GCF_041060445.1. Classification (NCBI taxonomy): domain Bacteria; kingdom Pseudomonadati; phylum Pseudomonadota; class Gammaproteobacteria; order Pseudomonadales; family Pseudomonadaceae; genus Pseudomonas; species Pseudomonas sp. W2-17. Next base: position 314,399 of record NZ_JAUFNS010000004.1, read on the forward strand.
GCAGTGCTGGCGACTGCCATCGGGTTCGTGATTCTGCTGGGCTACGAGTGGTCCGCCAGTCGCTACGCCAATGTCGATCTGCCACCGAAGTCGCTGATCATGGGCGGGTTTTGCGCGTTCGCCATCGGCAACGCCGTAGGCCTGTCGATGTTGTCCGGCGGCTCGGTTCGTTACCGCCTTTACTCGCGATTGGGACTGGGTGCTGGCGAAGTTGCCCACATGACCCTGTTTGCCAGCCTTTCCTTGGGTTGCGCACTTCCCCCGCTGGCTGCCCTCGCGACCTTGAGCGACCTGCCAGCCGCTTCGCTGGCGCTGCATGTATCAGTGCCCGTACTGGCAACCGTTGCAGTCGCCGTGCTCGCGTTCAGTCTGATTCTGGGATATGCGATCTATCGCCGACGCCTGCCGGAACAGACGATCCCGCATAACCTGCTGGTCCGCGCCGGACGCCGCACCCTGCGTCTGCCTGGCGTACGCCTGACCCTGATGCAGTTGGTGATCACTGCGCTGGACGTCGCCGCCGCTGCTGCCGTCCTCTATCTGTTGCTGCCCTCCGCCCCGCCCTTCGGCGCGTTTCTGCTGGTTTACCTGCTGGCCCTGGCCGCAGGTGTCCTCAGCCACGTGCCCGGTGGCGTCGGCGTCTTTGAAGCCATTCTGCTCGCCGCCTTTGCCGACGAGCTGGGCGCCGCGCCGCTGGCCGCCGCGCTGCTGCTGTACCGCCTGATCTACGTGGTGATGCCGCTGCTGATCGCTTGTCTGGTACTGCTTTACAGCGAGGCCAAGCGACTGTTGTTTGCGCAACAAGCCATGCGCGTTGCATCCGGCCTTGGCGCTCCGATTCTGGCGCTGCTGGTATTTCTCTCCGGCGTGGTGCTGCTGTTTTCTGGCTCGACCCCCGAGATCGACACCCGCCTGGAGAGTCTTGGCTTCCTGATTCCCCATCGACTGATCGACGCCTCTCACTTCGGCGCAAGCCTGATCGGCGTGCTCTGCCTGTTGCTTGCGCAGGGCCTGCGTCGTCGCCTGTCGGCGGCGTGGATGCTGACCACGATTCTGCTGTTTGTGGGTTCCATTCTGTCGATCCTCAAGGGTTTCGACTGGGAAGAAGCCAGTCTGCTGCTGCTGACCGCGTGCCTGCTGACCATCTTCCGTCGCTCGTTCTACCGCCCTAGTCGCTTGCTGGAACTGCCGTTTTCACCGCTGTATCTGGTCGCCAGTGTCTGCGTGCTGGGTGCTTCGGTGTGGCTGCTACTGTTCGCCTATCAAGACGTGCCCTACAGTCATCAGCTGTGGTGGCAGTTCACACTGGACGCCGATGCCCCACGCGGTCTGCGTTCGGCGCTCGGAAGCGCGGTGCTGCTGCTGATTGTCTCGCTGACGTGGCTGCTGCGTACCGCGCGCCCTGTGATCAACCTGCCCGACGAGGCACAGCTGGCCAAAGCCGCGGAGATCATCAAAGCATCCAGCCAGCCCGATGGCGGTTTGGTGCTGACCGGCGACAAGGCCGTGCTGATGCACCCGGACGGCAATGCGTTCCTGATGTACGCCCATCGCGGCCGCAGCCTGGTTGCACTGTACGATCCGATCGGCCCGACCCAGCAGCGGGCCGAGCTGATCTGGCAGTTCCGCGATCTGTGTGACGTTCACCATGCCCGCCCGGTGTTCTATCAGGTGCGTGCGGAGAACCTGCCGTTCTACATGGACATCGGCCTGACTGCGATCAAGCTGGGCGAAGAGGCCCGGGTCGATCTGCACAAGTTCGACATCGAAGCCAAGGGCAAGGAAATGAAAGACCTGCGCTACACCTGGAATCGGGGTGGGCGCGACGGTCTGTCGCTGGAAATCTACGAAGTGGGTCAAGCGCCCATGGACGAGCTCAAAGTGATTTCCGATGCGTGGCTGATGGGCAAGAACGTGCGCGAGAAAGGCTTCTCCCTCGGGCGCTTCAGCCTGGATTACCTCAAGCATTTCCGGATCGCCATCGTGCACTTCCAGGGCAAGCCGGTCGCGTTCTCCAATTTGCTGGAGACCTCGCGCAATGATCTGGCAAGCCTGGACCTCATGCGCTCGCATCCGGAAGCGCCGAAGCTGACCATGGAATTCATGATGGTCGGGCTGATCCTGCATTACAAAAAAGAAGGTTACGCCCGCTTCAGCCTCGGCATGGTGCCGTTGTCCGGGCTGCAACCGCGACGTGGCGCGCCCTTGACCCAACGTCTGGGTTCGATGGTGTTCAGCCGTGGCGAGCAGCTCTACAACTTCCAGGGGCTGCGCCGTTTCAAAGACAAATTCCAGCCTGACTGGGAACCTCGTTATATGGCCGTGCCCGCAGGACTTGATCCGCTCGTGGCACTGGCAGATACCGCCGCCCTGATCGCGGGCGGCCTGACTGGATTGGTGAAACGCTGATGATTCAACGCTACTGGCGCTTTTTGCTCGCAGCCCTGGTAATTCTGGTGGTGGCATTGGGTTTCTGGCTGTGGAACCGCCCCGCCGCGCAACCGACCCTTGAACACATCACGCTGGATGACGGCTCTGCGTTGATCCGGGTGGTGCCCTCGACCAAGGTGAAAACCCAGGTCGCGCTCGCCGTTACCACTGAAGAATCACTGACCGAGAAACAACTGCTCGCCCTGAGCTACGACGCTTCCGCTCGCGTGATCCAGGTGACGCTGCCCAAGGACGACTGCCAGCTTCAGGCGAAGACCTTCAATGCCGCCCTGCAAAAGCTCGACGGCGCGCCGGATCTGGTTGCCGGCGTCGGTTCAGGCGCTTCCCTGGCGTGGCGCTGGCTGGCCGGTCAGGACAACGACAACGCCCGTGCCATCTCGGTAGGCTTCGTCCGCGATCAGCCGGGTTGTACCGATCCTGTGCCGAAAGCCGCAACCCACGGCAAGTGGACGGTCGCCTGGAACGACGGCCCCGACGACGAAAGCGCCACGCTGGTCCGTGACGCACCCAATACCGAAACCAGCATCAGCGACTACGACATCAAGTACCCGCAGGTGCTGAACAACGAAGTGCGCCGTCGCCTGATTGGGGGTGACGACAACGGTGGTCTGAACATTCCGGTGGTTGAGGTGCCTTCTTCCCAGCCCTCTGACACGGTGACGCTGTTCCTGTCGGGCGACGGTGGCTGGCGCGACCTGGACAAGGACGTGGCGGGCGACATGGCGAAAATGGGTGGCTACCCGGTCGTCGGCATCGACACCCTTCGTTACTACTGGGAGCACAAATCCCCAGAACAGACCGCCGCTGATCTGAGCGAGCTGATGGCCCATTACCGGCAGAAATGGGGCGCCAAGCATTTCGTGTTGGCGGGCTATTCCTTCGGCGCCGACGTATTGCCAGCGATCTACAACCGCTTGCCGGAAGAAGACAAGGCGCGGGTCGACGGCATCATCCTGCTGGCCTTCGCCCGCACCGGCAGCTTCGAGATTGCTGTCGAAGGCTGGTTGGGCGCCGCCGGTAAAGAAGCGGCAACCGGGCCTGAAATGGCCAAGCTGCCCGGCGACAAGGTGTTGTGCGTCTACGGCATCGAAGAGAAGGATGAAAGCGGCTGTACGGAAACCACAGCACCTGGCGAGAAGATGCAACTGCCAGGCGGCCATCACTTCGACGAAGACTACCCGGCCCTGGCCAAGCGCCTGAGTGCGGTGATCGACAAGTGGAAGGGCAAAGAGCCTGCCGCGGAGTAATCGCCCGCCCATAAAAAATCCCCGCTCTCTTGCGATTGCGGGGATTTTTTTGTTTCAGGGCCTGCTCACGACGGGTCCCACCTCTGGTTACGCACTGTCCCCGTAGGACCGGCTTCAGCCGGGAAGAGACCGGTGCATACGCCATCAATCTCACGGCATGACACCCGGCACATTCCCGGTTAAACCCCGCCGAAGCGGAGCTGCTTACATCTCCACCTGCGTGCCCAGTTCGATCACTCGGTTGAACGGCAGCTTGAAGAAACGCAAATTGCCGTTGGCGTTCTTCAACATGAACGCGAACAGGCCCTCGCGCCAGCGGGCCATGCCCACCAGTTTCGACGAGACCACGGTTTCGCGGCTGAGGAAATAGGTCGTGCGCATCTGGCTAAAGTCCAGCTCCTTCAGGTGACACAGGCTCAGCGCTGCCGGCACGTCCGGCTCGTCGATGAAGCCGAAATGCAGAATCACGCGATAGAAGCCCTCGCCAAACGCCTCGACCTCGAAGCGCTGGGCCGTCGGTACGCGCGGAGTGTCCTCGTACACGACGGTCAGCAACACCACTTGCTCATGGAGCACCTGGTTGTGCAGCAGGTTATGCAACAGCGCATGGGGAACGGCGTCCGCACGGGCCGTGAGAAATACGGCCGTGCCCTGAACGCGATGGGGCGGCTGCACACGAATACTGCTGATGAAGATCGGCAGCGGCAAACCGCCTTGGTCGATGCGCTCCACCAGCAGCTGTTTGCCGCGCTTCCAGGTGGTCATCAGGATGAACAGCGCGATCCCCGCCAGGAACGGGAACGCCCCGCCCTGAATGACTTTTGGCACGTTGGCCGCGAAGAACATACCGTCCACGAACAGGCATCCGACCAAAATCGGCACCGCGATCAGCGGCGGCCATTTCCAGGCCAGCAGCATGACCGACGCCACCAGAATCGTTGTGCAGAGCATCGTGCCGGTTACTGCCACGCCGTAGGCCGAGGCCAACGCGCCGGAGGATTCGAAGCCCAGCACCAGCAGGATGACCCCGACCATCAGCGCCCAGTTCACCGCACCGATGTAGATCTGCCCTTGGGCGTCGCTCGAGGTGTGCTGGATGTACATGCGCGGGATGTAACCGAGCTGAATCGCCTGCAGCGTCATCGAGAACGCCCCGGAAATCACCGCCTGGGAAGCAATAATGGTCGCCAGCGTCGACAGGGCAATCAAAGGCAACAGGCCCCAACTCGGCGCCAGCAGGTAGAACGGGTTGCGCACCGCTTCAGGGTCCTGAATCACCAGGGCGCCCTGACCGAAGTAGTTCAGCACCAGTGCGGGCAGGACCAGCGCGAACCACGCGCGGGAGATCGGCTTGCGACCGAAGTGACCCATGTCCGCATACAGCGCCTCGGCACCGGTCAGTGCGAGCACCACAGCGCCCAGAACCGAAACGCCAATGCCGGGATGATCAATAAAGAAGCGAACCGCCCACACCGGGTTGACGGCATGCAGCACTTCCGGCTGCTGCAGGATGCCGTGAACGCCGAGTACACCGAGGGTCACGAACCACAGCACCATGATCGGGCCGAACATCACGCCGATCCGCGCAGTGCCGTGACGCTGAATCAGAAACAGCGCCACCAGCACCACCAACGCAATCGGCACCACCCAGTGCTCCAGTCCGTCAAAGGCCAGCTCCATGCCCTCGACCGCGGACAGCACGGAAATTGCCGGGGTGATCATGCTGTCGCCGTAAAACAGCGCCGCGCCGAACAGGCCGAAGACAATCATGCTCGCCTGCAGCTTCGGATATTTGGCTGAAGCCCTTCGCGCCAGCGCCGTTAGCGCCATGATGCCGCCTTCGCCTTCGTTGTCAGCGCGCAGCACCAGGGCCATGTATTTGAAGGAGACCACCCAGATCAGTGACCAGAAGATCAGCGACAGAATGCCCAGCACGGCATCGTGGCCGGCTTGCACGCCATAGCCGCCGACGAAGACCTCTTTGATGGTGTAAAGCGGGCTGGTACCGATGTCGCCATAGGCTACACCCACCGCGCCCACCAGCAGACTCAACGGTTTCGCCGAAGAATGCCCGACCTCTGCCTGACTCGTTGCGTGACCCATTTACCACTCCTGAAACCATGACTCGAGCACCGCGATCCGGCGTTGTCGGATTGACCCACGCCGCACCGGTAAATTCCGATGCGCCCGGCCCACTTGGGGTGCCGGGCGTAACGCCGCGAAGCATAGCGCAGCACTCGTCGTAATTCTCTGTATAACACTGGTCAATCGTTCGAGGCGCCGCTAGAATTGCGCACTTTTTGATCAGAGGCGCCCCAAGCGCCCAGTCAATGCCTCGGCCAAACGCCGGGCATCCTACGCCGAGGTTAGTCAATGTCCACCGTCACCACGTCTGCCGCCCCCAAGGTCGGCTTTGTCAGCCTCGGTTGCCCGAAGGCTCTGGTCGATTCCGAGCGCATCCTGACTCAGCTGCGCATGGAAGGCTATCAGGTCGTGCCGACCTACCAGGACGCTGACGTGGTCGTGGTCAACACCTGCGGTTTCATCGACAGCGCCAAGGCCGAGTCCCTCGAGACCATTGGCGAGGCGCTGGCCGAAAACGGCAAAGTGATCGTCACCGGCTGCATGGGCGTGGATGAAAGCGTGATTCGCAGCGTGCACCCGAGCGTGCTGGCCGTGACCGGTCCGCAGCAGTACGAGCAAGTGGTCAATGCCGTCCACGACGCCGCCCCGCCGAAGCTCGATCACAACCCGCTGATCGATCTGGTGCCGCCGCAAGGGGTCAAGCTGACCCCACGCCATTACGCGTACCTGAAGATTTCCGAAGGCTGTAACCACAGCTGCAGTTTCTGCATCATCCCGTCCATGCGCGGCAAGCTGGTCAGCCGTCCGATTGGCGATGTGCTCGACGAAGCCCAGCGTCTGGTCAAAGCCGGCGTGAAAGAGCTGCTGGTGATCTCCCAGGACACCAGCGCCTATGGCGTCGACATCAAGTACCGCACCGGTTTCTGGAACGGCCAGCCGGTCCGCACGCGCATGACCGAGCTGTGCCAGGCACTGAGTTCGTTGGGTGTGTGGGTACGCCTGCACTACGTTTACCCGTACCCGCACGTCGACGAGATCATTCCGTTGATGGCGGCGGGCAAGATCCTGCCGTACCTGGACATCCCGTTCCAGCACGCCAGCCCGAAGATTCTCAAGCTGATGAAACGCCCGGCCTTCGAAGACAAGACCCTGGTGCGCATCAAGAACTGGCGCGAACAGTGCCCGGACCTGATCATCCGTTCGACCTTCATCGTCGGCTTCCCGGGCGAGACCGAAGAAGACTTCCAGTACCTGCTGGACTGGCTGACTGAAGCCCAGCTCGATCGCGTCGGCTGCTTCCAGTACTCCCCTGTCGAGGGCGCTCCGGCGAACCTGCTGGATGCACCGATCGTTCCGGACGACATCAAGCAAGATCGCTGGGATCGCTTCATGGCGCATCAGCAAGCCATCAGCGCCCCGCGCCTGCAGATGAAAATCGGCAAGGAAATCGAAGTGCTGATCGACGAAGTGGACGAGCAGGGTTTCGTCGGTCGTTCCTTTTTCGACGCGCCGGAAATCGACGGCAACGTGTTTGTCGAAAGCGACCGTGACTTCAAGCCAGGCGACAAGGTCATGTGCCGCGTAGTGGATGCCGATGAGTACGACCTGTGGGCTGAGCCGATCTAACGCTCAATCCCTGGCTCGCACGCCGCTTCACCTCCAACAGCCCCGCCCGTAAAACGGCGGGGTTTGTTTTTTCTGGCTATCGTCCCCACATCAGGATCACTACCCAGGGAGCAGCGGCAACATGCCCCACCACTCGGTCATTTATCTGCCCAGGCAGCACGACTTCGCCGAACTCACCCGCGTATGGGAAGCCTCCGTGCGCGCGACCCATGACTTTCTGCCCGAGAACTACATCACGCTGCTCCGGCATCTGCTGGAAACCCAGTACCTGGGCGCCGTGAACCTGTTCTGCACCCGCGACCCACACTTGCACATCACCGGTTTCGCCGGCACCACCCCGGGCAAACTCGAAATGCTGTTCATTGCCCCCGACCACCGTGGCACGGGCCTGGGCAAGCAACTGCTGGACTACGCGATGGCGCACTTCCACATCACCGAGCTGGACGTGAACGAACAAAATGCTCAGGCGCGGGGGTTTTACGAACGGCAGGGGTTTCAAGTGGTGGGCCGGACCGAGCTGGACGGGCTCGGCCGACCGCATCCGATATTGCGGATGCGGCTCAAGGTCATGTGAAGCAACCCTGCATCAGCGCTTCAGACTCTCCAGCAGTACTTTGTTGAACTGCTGAGGGTCCTGAATCTGGGGCGCATGGCCCAACCCTGCGAACTCCACCAGCGTCGCCTGCGGAATGCGCTTGGCCGCGGCCTTGCCCAGCTCCGGGTAGTTACCCAGTGTCTTGCGTAACGCCTCGGGCGCCGCGTCCTTGGCAATGGCGGTATTGTCCTTCTGCCCGATGAGCAACACGGTGGGCATCTTCAGTTTTTCGAAGTCGTAGAACACCGGTTGATTGAAGATCATCCCGTAGGTCTGCGCTGACGCCCGCGCCACCTCCTCCTTGCCTTTGCCGTTGAACATCCCGGCCTGCATGTCGACCCAGTGGTCGAACTCGGGCCGCCATTCGTTGGCGTAATAGGTCGACTGCTGATACTTGCGAATGCTGTCGGCGCTGGTCTTCAGCTCACGGGCGTACCAGTCATCAAAACTGCGATCCGGGACACCTTTGGCTTTCCAGTCTTCCAGACCGATCGGGTTGACCAGCAGCAGCTGATCCACCTGCTCGGGGTACATCAGCGCAAAACGGGTCGCTAGCATGCCACCCATTGAATGCCCGACCACGGTGACGTGATCAATACCCAGTTGGGTCAGCAGCGCTTTGGTGTTCTGCGCGAGCTGCTCGAACGAGTACTTATAATCCGCCGGTTTGCTGGAGCGGCAGAAACCGATCTGATCCGGCGCGACCACACGATAACCCGCGCCCGTCAGCGCCTTGATGGTGCCTTCCCACGTGGCGCCGCAAAAATTCTTGCCGTGCAGCAGCACCACGCTGCGACCATTGGCAGTGCCGGTCGGCTTGATGTCCATGTAACCCATCTGCACGGGGGCGCCCTGGGACTCAAAGCTGAAATTCTGCGCCGGGAACGGATACTGAAAGCCTTCCAGCTGTGGGCCGTAGGCCGGGGCTTGCGCAGCGAGCAGCGGCAGGCTGACAGTCATCAGCAGTGCGGGTAGCCATTTGGTCATGAATTCGCTCCAGACAATGTAGGAATACAGAGCAGACCTGCGTCGCTCCCGGAAAAATCCATCGAGTGGCGGCTTATTCGCCAGGCAATTTCAATGTGGCCGCGATTAACGGTGCATGCGCGGGTACAATAGGCGCCTTTCCATTTTGTTACGGCTTTTCTCATGACTGACCCCATTCGCCTTTCCAAACGCCTTATCGAGCTGGTCGGCTGCTCCCGTCGCGAAGCCGAGCTGTTTATTGAAGGCGGCTGGGTCACGGTGGACGGCGTTGTCGTCGACGAGCCGCAGTTCAAGGTCGAAAACCAGACCGTGGTGCTGAACGCGGAAGCGAAAGCCGATACGCCTAAATCCGTCACCCTCCTGTTCAACGCCCCGGCGGGCATGACCCCTGAAAGTGCCTTGGCGCTGATTACGCCCGGCACGTTGTCGGCGGACCACAGCATCGGTCGACGTCCGCTCAAAGGGCACTTTCTGCGCCTGGAAGCGATTTCCACGCTGCAAGCCAACGCCAGCGGCCTGATGGTGTTCAGCCAGGACTGGAAAATCCTGCGCAAACTCACCGACGACCGCAGCAAGATCGAGCAGGAATACGTCGTCGAAATCTCGGGCGACATGGTTGCCCACGGCCTCAACCGCTTGAACCACGGCATGACCTACAAGGGCAAGGAACTGCCGAAGGTCAAAGCCAGCTGGCAGAACGAAAACCGCCTGCGCTTCGCCATGAAAAACCCGCAGCCCGGCGTCATTGCCCAGCTGTGCGAGGCAGTAGGCCTGAAGGTTGTTTCAGTGCGGCGCATCCGTATCGGCGGCGTCTCCATCGGCAAGGTGCCTGAAGGCCAGTGGCGCTACATGACCGACAAAGAAAAATTCTGAACCCCTTTGTGAGCGCCGCATCCCATTTCGCGTGCGCTCATCTGCGAATCCCCAGGAAATACACGCACCATGATGAACAACGATGTACTGCGCAGCATCCGTTACATGCTTGATATCAACGACGCTAAAGTGGTCGATATCATCAAGCTCGGCGGGTTCGACGCGACCAAGGCCGATGTCGCGGCCTACATGAAGAAAGACGAAGAAGAAGGCTTCGTACCCTGCAGCGACGAAGTCATGGCGCACTTCCTCGACGGCCTGGTGTTCTTCAAGCGCGGCAAGGACGAGAGTCGCCCGCCGCTGCCTGTCGAACTGCCCATCACCAACAACATCGTCCTGAAAAAGCTGCGTGTGGCCTTCGAGCTGAAAGAAGACGACATGCACGCCATCCTCAAGGCGTCCGAGTTCCCGGTGTCCAAGCCTGAGCTCAGCGCCCTGTTCCGCAAGGCAGGCCACACCAACTACCGCGTCTGCGGCGACCAGCTGCTGCGCAACTTCCTGCGCGGCCTGACCCTGCGCGTCCGCGGCTAAGCGCTGCAGATCGTCCATGACCCAGGCCTACAGCGTCTCGCCGATCGGCTTCATGCGCTCATGCTTCAAGGAAAAGTTCGCCATTCCCCGGCAGCCGCAACTGGCGCCTGCCGCGCGGGGCGTGCTGGAGCTGGTCGCGCCTTTTGATCAGGGTGACGCCGTGCAGGGCCTCGAACAGGTCAGCCATGTCTGGCTGCTGTTTCTGTTTCATCAGGCCCTGGAGGACAAACCGCGACTCAAGGTGCGCCCTCCTCGCCTGGGCGGCAATCAGTCAATGGGCGTATTCGCGACGCGCGCGACCCATCGGCCGAACGGCATCGGTCAGTCGGTGGTCAAGCTGGACAAGGTCGAAGCCGGGCGCCTGTGGTTGTCGGGCATCGACCTGCTGGACGGCACGCCGGTGCTGGACGTGAAACCCTACGTACCTTATGCCGACGTGATCGTCGATGCGCGCAACAGCATGGCCGCCGCCGCGCCGGAGCTGATTCCAGTGCAATGGGCAGACGCGGCGCTTGGCCAGGCTCGCGAACAGGGGCTGCGCCTCGAAGAACCGCTGATCGAGCTGATCGAGCAGTGCCTGGCCCAAGACCCGCGACCGGCCTACCAGACACCCACGCCAGCGCGACGCTACGGCGCGCAGTTCTGGGACCTGGACGTGCGCTGGCACTATCCGCAGACAGGCGTCATTTGCGTGCTGGAAGTGGTGCCTGCCGCCGGGTCATAAGCGACTTACGCCCGCCCACAAAAAAACCGCCTGGTCCGTGACCTCCAGGCGGTTTTTTTCAGACCCCAAAAAGGCGGGTGCCTGTACTGACCTATTCGCCGATGACGTCACCCTCGCAGTGCTGCGAGGATGATTCATCGGCGATTGGGTCGTATCTGTACGCGATTACTTCTCGACGAAAGCGCGCTCGATCAGGTAATCACCCGGCTCACGCATGCGTGGCGAAACGGTCAGACCGAAGCTGTTCAGCACTTCGCTGGTTTCGTCGAGCATGCTCGGGCTGCCGCACAGCATGGCGCGGTCGTCCTGCGGGTTGATCGGAGGCAGGCCGATGTCGCTGAACAGTTTGCCGCTGCGCATCAGGTCGGTCAGGCGGCCTTCGTTCTCGAATGGCTCGCGGGTCACGGTCGGGTAGTAGATCAGCTTGTCGCGCAGCATCTCGCCGAAGAATTCGTTCTGCGGCAGGTGCTCGGTGATGAACTCGCGGTAAGCGACTTCGTTCACGTAACGCACGCCGTGGCAGAGGATGACCTTCTCGAAACGCTCGTAGGTTTCAGGGTCCTGAATGACGCTCATGAACGGCGCCAGGCCAGTCCCGGTGCTGAGCAGATAAAGGTGTTTGCCCGGCTTCAGGTCGTCCAGCACCAGCGTGCCCGTAGGCTTTTTGCTGATGATGATCTCGTCGCCTTCCTTCAGATGCTGCAGCTGCGAGGTCAGCGGGCCGTCCGGCACCTTGATGCTGAAAAACTCCAGATGCTCTTCCCAGTTCGGGCTGGCAATGGAATAGGCACGCATGAGCGGGCGCCCGTTTGGCTGCTGCAGACCGATCATGACGAACTGACCGTTCTCGAAGCGCAGGCCAGGATCACGGGTGCACTTGAAACTGAAGAGGGTGTCGTTCCAGTGATGAACGCTGAGGACACGCTCGTGATTCATGTTGCTCATGGTACGTGGGAGCTCCTGAGAAATAACGTGCGCCAGTCAATGCGCCATTGCGCGACATTCTAGTGGCAGACACAATATCTGTTAACTGAATTATCAAGATATAGGTTATCGGTTATATAGATATGCGATTTACTCTCCGTCAGCTCCAGGTTTTCGTCGCCGTCGCCCAGCAGGAAAGCGTTTCCCGCGCCGCGGTCCTGTTGTCCTTGTCGCAATCGGCGGCGAGCACGTCCATTACCGAACTGGAACGCCAGTCCAGCTGCCAGCTGTTCGACCGCGCCGGCAAGCGACTGAGCCTCAACGCGACCGGCCGGCAGCTCTTGCCCCAGGCCGTTGCGCTGCTGGATCAGGCCAAGGAGATCGAAGACCTGCTCAACGGCAAGTCCGGCTTCGGTTCGCTGGCGGTCGGCGCGACCCTCACCATTGGCAACTACCTCGCCACGCTGCTGATCGGCAGCTTCATGCAGCGCCACCCCGAGAGCCAGGTGAAGCTGCACGTGCAAAACACGGCGAACATCGTTCAGCAGGTCGCTCACTACGAGATTGATCTGGGCCTGATCGAAGGCGACTGCAGCCACCCCGACATCGAAGTGCAGACTTGGGTCGAGGATGAGCTGGTGGTGTTTTGCGCCCCTCAGCATCCGCTGGCCAAAAAAGGCCGGGCGTCACTGGAGGAGTTGACGCACGAGGCGTGGATTTTGCGGGAACAGGGTTCGGGGACGCGCCTGACCTTCGATCAGGCCATGCGTCATCACTTGAACAGCCTGAACGTGAGGCTGGAGCTGGAACACACCGAGGCGATCAAACGCGCCGTTGAATCCGGGCTGGGGATCGGCTGCATTTCGCGTCTGGCCCTGCGTGACGCTTTCCGTCGGGGCAGCCTTGTGGCGGTTGAAACGCCGGAGCTGGATCTGGTGCGGCAGTTCTACTTCATCTGGCACAAACAGAAATATCAAACATCGGCTATTCGCGAATTCCTCGACCTCTGCCGCTCATTCACCGCCGGGGTAAACCGTAGCGATGAGATCGTCCTGCCGAGCATCGCCTGACGCGCCGCCCGGCTAAATTCAGACCCCGTCAGCCCAGCAGAATCAGGCCCCAGACCACGGCAATCATGCTCAGCGCCACGAACTGTGCGGCGCTGCCCATGTCTTTGGCGTTTTTGGACAAGGGGTGACGGTCCAGAGAGATTCGGTCAATCGCGGCTTCGATGGCCGAGTTCAGCAGCTCAACAATCAGCGCCAACAGGCACACCGCTATCAGGATCGCCCGCTCGCCGCGGCTGACGTGAAAAACGAACGACAGCGGGATCAACACGACGTTGAGCAGCACCAGTTGACGGAACGCCGCTTCGCCTTTGAATGCAGCGGTCAGGCCGTCGAAGGAGTAGCCAGACGCGTTGAGAATACGTTTCAGGCCAGTCTGGCCTTTGAATGGGGACGTCATAGGAAAACTACTGATGAATGAAAGCGGTGGAGGCTAGTGCGGCGACGGTCAAAAAAGTGTGAAGGTCGACCGCGTATAGCCCGGGGCTGAGCGTGATTCAGGGGAATCAGCTCTGCGGAATGGATTCCAATTGTTGCAGCAGCAAGGCTGCCTGGGTTCGGGTGCGCACATTGAGCTTGCGAAAGATCGCTGTGACGTGGGCCTTGATCGTCGCTTCCGACACGCTCAGCTCGTAGGCGATCTGCTTGTTCAGCAGCCCCTCGCAGACCATCGTCAACACGCGAAACTGCTGGGGCGTCAGGCTGGCAAGGCCTTCGCTGGCGGCCTTGGCCTCCGGCGACACGCTGATGCTTTCGTTGACCTGCGGGGGCCACCAGACATCGCCATCCAGCACCGTTCGCACGGCCTTCTGAATGGTTTCGAGGGAACTGGATTTAGGGATGAAACCGCTGGCGCCGAATTCCCGGGACTTGACCACCACCGCAGCCTCTTCCTGAGCAGAAACCATCACCACCGGCACCTGTGGGTACTGACCGCGCAACAGCACCAACCCCGAAAAGCCATAGGCGCCGGGCATGTTCAGGTCCAGCAGGACCAGATCCCAATCGGACTTCTCGGTCAGTCGCGCTTCGAGATCGGCGATGCTCTCGGCCTCGACCAGCCTTGCATCCGGCCCGAGCCCCAGGCTCAGCGCCTGATGCAATGCGCTGCGAAACAGGGGATGGTCGTCGGCAATCAGGATTTCGTATGGCATTTCATGATCCTTTAAGTGACTCAGCGCCGACGAATTCAACACCTAATGAGGCAGCCCGCGACATCTTGACACAGGGACCGTGCGTGAGCGGCGCCAAGGATGCCCAGCGAAGCCGGGGTGGTCAAGCCTGACGCTTTACGGCAAAGTCTGCGCCCCCGACCTGACGAGTGCCATCATGCCAAACCATGCCCTGCGAGCGGACTTGCTCATGCTCCTGACCGCATTGATCTGGGGCACCGGCTTTGTTGCTCAGACTTCCGGGATGGATCACATCGGTCCGTACCTGTTCTCGGGGCTGCGTTTTGCGCTGGGCTCCCTCTGCCTGATCCCGCTGATTCTGCGCAACGCCAAAACGGTCCGAGTGCCGGAGCCTTTGCTCAATCGTGGCATGTTACGCGCCGGCATCATCATGGGCCTGGCGCTGGCACTGGGCATCAACCTGCAACAGGTTGGCCTGCTGTTTACCAGCGTGACCAACTCCGGTTTCATCACCGGTCTGTACGTGATTGTCGTTCCGCTGCTGGGCTTGCTGCTCGGTCATAAAACCGGGCTGGGCACCTGGCTGGGCTGCCTGTTGGCCGTGGTCGGCATGTGCCTGCTCAGTATTGGCGATAACTTTCACGTCGCCTCAGGTGATTGGCTGCAGTTGATCGGCGCGTTCGTGTGGGGCGGGCATGTGGTGTTGGTCAGCTTGTTTGCCAGTCGCCACGACCCGATCCGTCTGGCCTTTTTACAGTTCGCCACTTGTTCGGTGGTGAGCCTGTTGCTGGCAGTCCTCTTCGAACCGATCGCCCTCGACGCGATCACCGCTGCGGCCCCCTCCCTGCTCTACGGCGGCATCGTCGCGGTCGGCGTCGGCTACACGCTGCAAGTGGTCGCGCAGAAACACGCCATTGCGTCCCACGCCGCGATCATCCTTTCGCTGGAAGCCGTGTTCGCCGCCATCGCCGGCGCCTGGATTCTCGGCGAGGCGTTGCAACTGCGGGGCTATATTGGCTGCGGACTGATGCTGGCGGGGATGCTGCTGGCGCAGTTGTGGCCGAAGAAAACCCTCGCCTGAGATCTGCTTCTATGCGAGCCGTCTTGATACGGCTCGCTGGCGCCAGCCGAACTGATGACTACTCAAGATAGCCCTTGAGCTCTTGATGAGCATCGCTCAGCAGGTCGAGGGGCAACTGATTTTTAGCACCTAAGTAGTGCTGACTGAACACATCGAAGTAGCAGCTTAGAGCCGAAGCTGCCTCAGTGTCGCCGGCCAGATCGAAACACAGTGCGGCCACTTCAGCGGTACAGAGATGTTCGCTGCGCGTGGAACGTCTTAGCTTGTACCGCGAAAGTTTTTCGGGGATCAGGCTCAAAATGGGAATGGAGTCAAAATAAGCGCTTTTACGGAAGATTTTCCTCGCTTCAGTCCATGTAGCGTCAAGCAGCACGAACAGCGGTCTCTTATTCGGATTAATCGTCACGGTATTGGTGACGCGCTCGGCCGCTACATATTCCCCCGGAAACACCAGATACGGTTGCCACTGCGGATCGTTGAGCAATGCAATCAGCTTTTCATCGACTTCGGTGCGTGACCACACAAACGCATGGTTATCCTTGATCACGTCTGCGATCAGCCAACCCGTATTGCTGGGTTTGAAGACCTCTTTTTTCGTCATGATGAGGCAAACCCCTGATTTTGCCTCGACCTTGGGACGCCACCTGCACAGGCAGTGACTTTCGATCACTCGACAGTACTGGCACCTGGGCGCACGTGATCCGCGAGCCAGATAAGGCTTTGTACTCTCCTCCTCCCGCTCATCTCTCAGACATGCGACAGAGTTTCTGTGAAAAAGAGTCGGGGTGATCGAAGGGTAAGAAGGCAGTGACACGAGGGGTATCCGGCAGGTCGAAAAGTCGCGGCATTCTATCAGACACCGTCCGAGGCGCCGTGTTCTCTGGTGTCCGCCAAGGCTCCTCCCCTATACTGCCCGGCCTTGAGAGCTCACTCCCTCAGTGAACGCCTCGGGATGTCGCCGGTCCAACGGCCAGCCTCTGCATCACCCGTCCACGCACCAGGAGAATTCAATGCTGCGCCTCATCGCCCCCACTCTCACGCTTTTGCTCGTCGCTCCACTGTGCGCCAACGCGGCGTCCAAACAGGATTACGAACTGAGCCAGATGCTTGATAAAGTCGCGAAGGAAAGCAGTGTCGGTACGCCACGCGCCATCAACGAAGACATCCTCGACGAAGGCTACACCGTTGAAGGGAAGATGCTGATCAACCACCTGAGCGTGCAGTCTGGCCAGGCGGCTCAGATGCGCGAAAACCCGGACGACGTCCGCGGTCAGCTGGGCGGTAGCGTGTGCCGCAATGCCGGTTATCGTCAGCTGATGGCCAAGGGCGCGATCCTGCGTTACCAGTTCACCGAATACAAAACCAACAAGCTCATCACGACCCAGGAAATCAAAGCGGCGGATTGCGCTGCCAAACCTCCTGCCCACAAGAAGTGATGTAACGCGCTTTATGGGCTGCGCGTTTCGAAATCCTTTCAACGCGCAGTCTTGCTCCCCCCCCCCCGGCTACTACCGCTATTCAAATCACCGCCACTCAGCACTTTTCGCGCGCTGCTTGATCGCTGATCCTGGTGCCTGCTTTTCGTTTGGCTGTGCCCGTGATGCCTCATCACATTTTGCATGCAAGAAAGGGTTGCCTGCGGCGCCAGTTGCCATCAATGTTTTCTCTTTTCAACCACGGACTAGCCCAGAATCGGGCGCCGCGCAGGTCTGATGCCTCCCTTTCCTTCGGATGCGCTGCGCACGCCGACGCATGACGCGTCGCGATCCCGCCATCTGGCGGCGGTCAATGATTCTGCAGAAGGAGAAAGCGTGAATGCCGTACGTACCCAGTGACGCGTTGTCTCAGCACTTTCAGAGCAACGGAATTGACCTTACCCCCAAAGTCGAAGAACTCCTCGGTTCGGTCGCCCCGGACAGCCCCAACCTTCCGCTCTACCGCGACATGATTCTGACCGTCCTGCGCATGGCCCAGGACGACCTGAATCGCTGGAATGCCAAAATTACTCTGCAGGCCTTGCGCGAGCTGGAGAATGCCTTCCGGGTGCTCGAACGATTCAAAGGCCGGCGCAAGGTCACCGTGTTCGGCTCAGCCCGTACCCCCTTGGAGCATCCTGTTTATGCGCTGGCCCGTGAACTGGGCAAGCAACTGGCAGCCTCCGATCTGATGGTCATCACCGGCGCTGGTGGCGGGATCATGGCCGCGGCCCACGAAGGCGCCGGCCTGGATCATAGCCTGGGCTTCAACATCACCCTGCCGTTCGAACAGCACGCCAATGCGACCGTGGATGGCACCGGCAATCTGCTGCCTTTCCACTTCTTCTTCACGCGTAAGCTGTTTTTCGTCAAAGAGGCTGATGCGCTGGTGCTCTGCCCGGGTGGGTTTGGCACCCTCGATGAAGCGCTGGAAGTGCTGACGCTGATCCAGACCGGCAAAAGCCCGCTGGTTCCCATCGTGCTGCTGGATGCTCCGGGCGGGACGTTCTGGGAAGGCGCTCTCGGTTTCATCAAAAATGAGCTGGAGGCGAACAAATACATTCTGCCCACGGACATGAACCTGATGAAGCTGGTGTACAGCGCCGATGAGGCTGTCGCCGAGATCAACCGCTTCTACAGCAACTTCCACTCCAGCCGCTGGCTGAAGAATACCTTCGTCATCCGCATGCACCACGCCTTGAGCGAACAGGCGCTGGAAGCCCTGCAGGACAGGTTCGTCGATCTGCGGTTAAGTGGCGATTTCCAGCAATACGGGCATCAAGACGAATATGACGAGGCGCAGTTCAGCCATCTCACGCGTCTGGCATTCACGTTCAACGGCCGCAACCATGGCCGCTTGCGCGAACTGGTGGACTGCATAAATCTGGAGGAGAACTGGGCGACACCTGCACAAACTCAGCAGGCTCAAGGAACCCAGCCCGTGAAATCGATGTGAGGGTGAATGCTTGAGGGCGCGTCTGCGCGCCTTCAGGCAGATCAAGCGTCAGTCGTCGTTGCCCTTGCCACTCAGCAAACGACCAATCAGCTCGGGCGGGTATCCGCGATAACTCAGAAAGCGCATCTGCTGCCCACGTTCGCGGGCATCTCTGGGCAACTGACCGCTGAACTTGCGCTGCCAGAGCGCTTCAAGCTTTTCCCACCAGTCCACGCCGCACTCGCGCAGCGCCTGCTCAATGTCCGGACGCGGCAAACCGCGCTGCCCCAGCTCTTCACGAATGCGCAAAGGGCCGTGGCCAGAACGGGCACGGTAGGAAACGAAGCTTTCGAGGTATCGGGATTCGGACAGCAGACCCTCTTCCGTCAACCGGTCGAGCGCTGCGTCAATCAATTCGGGGGGAGCGCCGCGCTGACGCAGCTTGCGCGTCAGCTCGACACGACCATGCTCGCGTCGTGCGAGCAGGTCCATTGCAGTACGCCTTACAGCGACGGGCGTATCAAGCACAGCCGGCATGGCGGGGATCAGATGTCCGCGTCAGCTTCGACTTCAGCCACATCGTCTGCCGCTACGCGGGACGATTGGGCTTTCACATCAGGTGCTGCGGTCAGCAGTTTCTCGCGAATCTGCCTTTCGAGGGTGGTGCCGATTTCCGGGTTGTCCGCCAGAAACTTCGCGGAGTTGGCTTTACCCTGACCGATCTTGCTGCCCTGATAGCTGTACCAGGCGCCGGATTTCTCCAGCAGACCGTGCAGCACGCCGAGGTCGATGATCTCGCCGTTACGGTAGATGCCCTTGCCGTAGAGAATCTGGAACTCAGCCTGACGGAACGGCGGGGCCACCTTGTTCTTGACGACCTTGACGCGGGTTTCGCTACCGACGACCTCGTCGCCTTCCTTGACCGCGCCTGTACGGCGGATGTCCAGACGAACCGACGCGTAGAACTTCAGTGCGTTACCACCGGTAGTGGTTTCAGGACTACCGAACATCACGCCGATCTTCATACGGATCTGGTTGATGAAGATAACAAGGCAGTTGGCAGTCTTGATGTTACCGGTGATCTTGCGCAGCGCCTGGGACATCAGTCGGGCTTGCAGGCCGACGTGCATGTCGCCCATTTCGCCTTCGATTTCAGCTTTTGGTACCAGAGCGGCCACGGAGTCGACGACGATCACGTCGATCGCGTTCGAGCGCACCAGCATGTCGGTGATTTCCAGGGCCTGCTCGCCGGTATCTGGCTGGGAAACCAGCAGGTCATCGACGTTGACGCCCAGCTTGCCGGCGTACTCTGGGTCGAGCGCGTGCTCGGCGTCGACGAATGCGCAGGTGGCGCCCATTTTCTGGGCTTCTGCGATAACGGACAGAGTGAGGGTGGTTTTACCCGAAGATTCCGGGCCGTAGATTTCAACGATCCGGCCTTTTGGCAGGCCACCGATACCGAGTGCGATATCGAGACCCAGCGAGCCGGTGGAGATAGCAGGAATAGCCTGGCGGTCATGGTCACCCATGCGCATTACGGCACCTTTGCCGAACTGACGCTCGATCTGACCCAAGGCCGCAGCCAAGGCTTTCTTCTTGTTGTCGTCCATTGAATCCTCTCGTAATAGGTTAGGCCTTGACGGCCGATATAACTGTATAAGTAGCCAGTATTATTCCACAGGGTCTGACGCGCGCCTACCCCTGATTTGGTATTTCTCCGCGAGAGAGGCGTACAAGCCCCTCTAGCGCGGCGCTCACCGTTTGTCGGCGGACCGCATCGCGGTCTCCTGCAAATAGAAAGCGCTCGGCGATCAATCGTTCCGCCACGCCCCAGCAGACCCATACCGTGCCGACGGGTTTCTCCGCAGAGCCCCCGTCCGGTCCGGCCACCCCGCTGACCGCGACCGAAAACTGCGCACCGCTGTTGGCCTGCGCGCCCCTGGCCATGGCTTCGACCACTTCGCGGCTGACGGCGCCGACCTGGGCGAACAACGCTTCCGGCACCGCCAGTTGTCGGGTCTTCTGCCGGTTGGAGTAGGTGACATACCCGGCCTCGAACCAGGCCGAACTTCCGGGGATACGGGTGATGGCTTCAGCGATGCCGCCGCCGGTGCAGGATTCGGCCGTGCTGACCTGCGCGCCCGCTGCCAACAGTTGCTGACCCAGGGTTGCTGCCAGGTGGGTGATATCGTCCAAAGGGGTTCTCCGTATCGGTCGAGGCAAAGCAGACACGCTACACCAGCAGGATGGATGTGCAATACAGGACGCGACCTGAATCCGGATCACGCCTGCAAGACACTTATTTGCGCTCCGGTTTTTCGGGGCAGGGTTTCTTGACGGTTTCCACGATGGTCTCCCGTGGACGTCGTTTGGCCTCCTCCAGAGGGATGAAACGGCCGTTGGTTGAATCTCGTCCTCGCTTGCGTTGCATAGGGCAATCCTTGTCGATGATGCCGCCTCCAGTCGGGCGGTGTTCGACATCCTAGCCAGCTCGAAGCGCTTCGTGTCGGTTCGGAAACGCGCCGTGACGAATCAGCCGGACCTGCGGCCCGAGAGCGTGCGTGGTAACCTTGCCGCCATCGCAAAAGCAATCGGATATGACGTTGGGCCACGTAGGTGGAATCCCTTTCGTCGCCCGAAACTTGCCTCAACCTCCTACAGAATTTGCCTAAATAACTGATGAATAAAGCAATTTCCGACCTGTCCTCGCACACCCCGATGATGCAGCAGTAGGGTGAAAACCGAAGCGCACGCCATTAGGAACAAGGCGTGCGCTTTTTTTCTGTCTAAAAAGAAAGTCCCTGATAGCCGAGCTTAGGGCCAATAGATTCAAGGTAGCCCGAGGTAGTATTAGACACTTCAGCAACACCCCGCCCTGGCGTTCTGCCGACCTCCATCACCAACGTTGCTTTCGCCAGTACAACGGATTTCGAATCCGTTTTTGCCACCGTTGGATATTGGTCAAAAACCTTAAAACCCCTCTACTACAGACCTTTCAGCTAAGCATGACACAACATGGTTCCACACCATTCGGGGGAGTCATTCCCCCAAAATTCCCCCACGCACCGCGCCGGTTTCCATACCGTTAGAAATCGCTGCTTGCACAAACCTGCTGCCAATGCTCGCGTCCCCATGAATTTCCAAATCATTTTTGCAAATCGCTGAGTGTCTGCGCAAAAACTGCCGGAATATGTCTCCAGCCTTTGCCCACCATAGCTATGGCCACACCCAGAAGAAGGTCTCTGTTCTCCTCATAGCTTTTGAGCTCTGGGTAGTTTCGAAGCACTAGTTTTTTCAACTCCTTACCCATCATCAAATATCTTCGATCGGTCTTGAGCTTCCGACCACCTAAGTAAGTCAAGTCGGCATCGGATTCGCTGTCAGAGCCCAAAATTTTGTGCAAATATTTATCTACTGAGCGCTGCATCATAGAGTCATCTGCCAACCATTCTTCTGTGCCTGCCAACTCGGTCCCACATAGCTCAAATAAAGTATATTTTGCGGGGGCCTTTACTCTTACCATGTAAAGAATACAAACGGGGTCCAGCAGTATGTTATCTATGGTGTAGGCGTAATCACGAGCGGCGACAACCACCCCTTGAGGCCGCTTTGTATTCCTATTATCCCAATCAACTATTCCTCTTACAGTTTTGCTCTGATGTAGAGCCTTAACGAACGCGCCAACCTGGCCGCAGTCACCGACGCCGTTGACCATCTCCACAAAGCGGTCGACCTGCTCTTGCTCTTCAATTCCGAAGCACTGCTTAACAGAATTCCTGAGATGATCCTCTGGTGTTTTAGGACCCGCCGCAAGAAATGACAACGATATTTTCGGATCTACCATGGAACCACAGTTAGCAACAGCGCTATAAAGAAGTTGGTAAACATTAGCATCAGTGCCATTTTCGACGAACACTTGGCGTCGGTTATTCGGATCTACTGAAATCTGAGTAACACCATCTAGTAAGTTAGCAATAGCAGAGTCCTTATCCTGGCTTAACACTTCTCCATCTTCTAGCTTATAGATGTCACCTGGCGCTAGGGCAACAGTGGTCGGGGAGTGACTCACTATCACCACGTACACATCAAATTGCTCCACCAGAAGATTTAACGTTTCATACAGCTGAACCACCATCTGTGGATGCAGGAAAGCGTCGGGCTCATCGAGCAGCAGAAGCTTCGGCACTAATCGCGAGCTTTCCTTAAACTGCTGTGTATTGAAGACCGTTAACGCCAGCCACATCAACGTTTTCTCACCAGAGGATAACTGAGATATAGGCATTTCCCAGCCGCTTTTTTTCTCGATCAGGCGAACTGGCTGATTGAAAACACGTAGCCTTTCATCAGGCGCCGCAAAATAAAACTTTCCACCTAAAACTTTATCTAAAATCTCATTTAGTAGCTCCCACGGAGCAACCCCACCTACCTTAATACCTGCCAATTCCTCCTTCGTTAAACTGCTATCGTTTGAATTAAGAAATGACTCGAAGTAGGCGTACTGCATATCGTACTTTCGCTTGATATGCGTATTGAAAAGCCTTGATAAATCTTGGGCGCCGAACATCTTATGATTGGGCTCAATCCAATGAGCCCTGATATCGTCACCTGTAATATCACTTAGTGGTTTCCCAGTACTCCGAATTATCGCTTGACATATGTTGTAGATACCTTGATGCCCGATATCTTCACTAGCGTGCATCCGCCTTCCTCCATCATAAGGCGCTGCATACATTGCTGGATCCCTGAGGAAAGCTTGCACAGTTTGATCTTGCCGTGCCTGCAAATTTGCCGGCTCATTGACTTGCCCAAAATCAGGCATAAGCGCTTCGTGGGAAAACTTTTTGGCTTGCACTGGAGAATCATCATTTCCCCGCAGGTGTGAGCGGTTCTCGATAATTTCCAGAAGACGAGTTTTCCCACTACCATTGCGACCAGTTATAACGGTAATTCCGGGTTTTAACTCGAGAACATTTTTCAGCACGAAACCTGAAAATGAATCATTGGCAGTAATTTTTATCATGACTCTTCTCCCTGAGAACGGCGACTCATTATTACCGATCTGCTGACGGAATTCAGCGGACTGGTCGCATCATTCGGGGGGCTGTGGAAAGGTTTCGAACTCACGCTAGGACTACCCATCGATCCTACGAGTCTGTCGTGCTCCGTTTCTCCAGTGGTCCCGGATGCTGTGCGTAACGACGCCCCAGATATCGAAGTCGTCCCCTTCCATGATGAAGCGGTCGGGATATTTTCGGTTCGCCGAGCGCAACACCGCGTGGCAGCCTACAAATGCCAGGTACTTGACCAGAGGTTGCTGGTTCACCACGCCGATGATGACCTGCCCGGCCTTGGCGTCGATCCCCTTGTCCACGATCAGCAGATCACCGCAGAAGATCCCCGCCCCCTCCATGCTGTCGCCCTCAACCTTCACCAGGTAAGTGCCCGGCGCGCGGATGTTCAGGAGCTCATCCAGTGAAATGTCCAGGTGGTCAGGCGCCGTGTCGTCATTCAAAACGGCACCACCAGGACTGGAAGTAGAACGCCTGCTCGACCTGCTCGATACCGGAGATAATCAGCCCTTGAGTCCCCATGCTCGTCACGCTGGCATCGAGAAGCCTTGGCAAAGCATCCCGCGCGTGGCCGACGCTGTTCAAAATGAAGGCTTCCCGGGTAATGCGGCCGAGGGCGGAGCACTGAGACTCAACGATCTGCACGTCGCCTTTGAACGGCGGGAGCTTGCTGAGCTGGTCTTTCGGCACGGCGACGCCCATCTGGCGGCGCGGAGTGATCAGGACGTACATGGGAAGTCTTCGCTTGAAATGACTGTATATGCGTACAGTTAACTAAGCTCGAGGATTGTGGTCAACACTGTATAAGCCGATTTGCGACAGGTGACCTCATGTGCGGACGCTACTCGATCTACGAGCCAATGGACCATTACCTCAAGACGCTTGCGCCAGAGCAGTTGGTCATCAATGGATACGACCTTTGGCCGATCGAGCGCTACAACGTCGCGCCGACGACCCGCGTTGAGATCATCAGACCGACCGAGGACGGCTTGAGCGTGGATAAGGTGCGTTGGGGATGGTCGCCGTTCTGGGCGAAAGGTGAAGGGAAGCGTCCGGCCCCGATCAATGCCAGGGTCGAAACGGTGATGACAGGGAAGTACTTCAAGCAGCTTTGGCCGAACGGCCGGGCGCTGGCACCGGCGAACGGATGGTTTGAATGGGTGAAAGATCCGAGCGACTCAAAGAAGAAGCAGCCCTACTTCATCAGGCTAAAGGAAGAAGGTCCGATGTTCTTCGCAGCGCTGGCGGAAGTGCATCAGGGGCTTGAGCCCGACCCGCAGGAAGGCTTCGTGATCATCACCGCCGACAGCGATCAAGGGATGGTCGACATTCACGATCGGCGGCCGGTGGTGCTGAGCCCAGAGCACGCCCGGGAATGGGTGGACCCCGAAACGACGCCAGAGCGCGCCGCCGAGATCGCAAAGGAGTGCTGCAGGCCGACTGAGGAATTCACCTGGTTTGAGGTGAGCAGGGATGTTGGAAACGTTCGGAATCAGGGCGAGCACCTGATAAAGCCGTCGAAGCCTACTCCCAGTTCATGATCACCAGCTCACCCGTCACCGCGGCTTTTCCGATTCTGGGGTTTGCAGTGCTGTACCTGATACTCAGCTCCTGCATGCGAAAGCCCGCGAACACCTCGCGGATGTCGGGGTGGTCATTGATGCTGACCATCACCTTCCCTTTGCACCGGCGCATGAAATCGGCCATCGCCTGATACTCGCCGACCCCGAACGCCGTCCCGTACCCCTGGGTCTGCCAGTACGGCGGATCCATGTAATGGAAGGTGTGCGGCCGATCGTACTTCTCAGCGCATTTCAGCCAAGGCAAATTTTCCACGTAGGTGCCCGCTAGGCGCTGCCACGCATCCGAGAGAGTTTCCTCGATACGCAGCAGGTTGATCGGGCGCCCAGTTGTGGCGGTACCGAAGGTTTGGCCGGTGGCTTTCGCGCCGAAGGCGTGGTGCTGAAGGTAGAAGAACCGGGCGGCACGCTGGATGTCCGTCAGCGTTTCCGGGTGGGTCATTTTCTGCCACTCGAAAATCTGCCGCGAGCTGAGCGCCCACTTGAACTGGCGGACAAACTCCTCAAGGTGGTTCTGCACAACCCGGTACAGGCTGACCAACTCACCATTTAGATCATTCAAGACCTCGACCTTCGCTGGCTCCGGCCTTTTGAAATAAAGCGCTGCGCCGCCGGCGAACACTTCAACGTAGCAATCATGCGCTGGGAAAAGCGCGAGCAACGGTTTTGCAAGGCGACGTTTGCCGCCCATCCA